>NZ_CP022464.2:5862105-6216140 GCF_002234575.2 Enterocloster bolteae
TACTCTTTTTCCTCGCTTTTGAAATTCTCAATTAGTAATGTTACCAAAATATTAACATATTTCCCGGACAGACGCAACTGCAAACACGGATACCTTCCTTTTCCGCCCTTTATCTGGTATACTGATACAGCCTGTCCCCATACCGGCCGGGCCTCATCAGCCGCGGTATCCGTACAGGCCCAATAAGCCCGGGAGGAACATTATCATGACCTATGAACACATAGTTGCCGGAACCTTTGTAAGCCGGCCCAACCGCTTTATCGCCCATGTAAAGACAGGGAACAGAACAGTGGTATGCCATGTAAAAAACACCGGCCGGTGCCGGGAGCTTCTGATTCCCGGAGCCGCGGTTATACTGGAATTCCATCCGGACGCAGCTGTTTCCGGAAGAAAGACCGAGTATGACCTGATTGGCGTATATAAAAATGATCTATTCATCAATATGGACTCCCAGGCCCCCAACAAGGCTGCATGGGAGTGGCTGACCTCACTGGACGGCAGCATGGACAGCTGCGGCTGTACGGAAAAAGCCGGCTCCCCCTTTTCCCCTCTTGGACCTTATGTGCCCTGTGACATACGGCGGGAGGTCACCCACGGCGACTCACGGTTTGACCTGGCATTCTCCCTGAGAGACCGGGATACAAAGGCAGTGTCCCCGGCCTTTATGGAAGTCAAAGGCGTAACCCTGGAGGAAAACGGTGTGGCCATGTTTCCTGACGCGCCCACGGAACGGGGCATCAAACACTTAAAGGGCCTTATAAGGGCCCATGAGGAAGGTTATGAGGCTTATGTCCTGTTTGTCATCCAGATGAAGGGCATCCGTGGCTTTACCCCCAATGACATGACCCATCCGGCCTTTGGGGACGCGCTCAGGCAGGCCCGTGAAGCCGGCGTCCATGTGCTGGCATATGACTGTCTCGTAACACCCGATACCATGATTGTGGATTCACCGGTAAAGGTCATTCTGGATTAGAACATGCCGCAATATACCCTTTTAACGCTCCGGGCCAGGGCCTCCCTTTGGGAAGCCCTGGCCGTTTCAGCATTCATATTGAATAATATAATCCCCAAACTTCAGGTATTTTAAGAGCGGCAGTTTTTAAGAGCGGCAGTTGCCGCAGTTGCCGCAATTGTTCCAATTACCGCAATTATTGCAGTTATTGCAGGAGCAGCGGCAGTTTGAAGCCGCAGCGGTCCGGTCTGCTGCCTGGGCAGCCGTCCTTGCCTCAGCCGACTGATTACATCTGTTGTTGGCATAGAACCCTGCCATATAGCCCTGCCAGTATAAATCGCAGGTCCGGCCTGTTCCGCCGCATGACCCGGCAGTGCCTGCTGCGGCTGCGGCCGCAGTACTTCCGCAGTTTCCGCCTGCAGCGGCCGTTCTGGCAAACGCTGCATCCCCTGCATAATAAGCTCCCTCATAAGTTCCTGCATATTCATTCCAACCATTACAATTATTATAATTCATAGTGTTAATCTCCTTTCATCTAGGTTGTACTTTATTATACGGGGCTGGGCCAAAAGTGTGACAACCCTCCTTTTATTCCCACTGATACGTACTCTGCATATAATATCATAACAAACCTGAACGGTGATTCACTATGGTCTATCCGCTACATGAACTGAAACCGGGAGAACGGGCCGAAATCGTCTGGGTTATCAGCGAACCGCCTATGTCGCTGCGGCTGGAAGAGCTGGGTTTTACAGCCCCGGCACTGGTGACCTGTATTCTGAAGGGGAGGCGCGGCCGCATGTCCGCCTACCAGATACAGGACACGGTCATCGCCCTCAGGCCCCAAAATGCCAGGGAAGTGCTGGTGCGGCCTTTGCAGCCAGTTTAAACCTCCATGACTGCCTTAATACCGGTTGTCAAATACACGGGTAGACTTCTTCTCGCTTCTTGGAAGCTCGCCCAGCTCCACCAGCTTCACCACAGGAGTCAGGCCAATCCGCCCCTTAAACTGATTCTGGATTTCGATTTCCAGGGCGTATTTGTTAATGGATGGATTTGTCTCCACAAATAAGGTCAGCACATCCTTGCCCATCAGGTGGTCCACCATGACCTGGTATTCGCTGGAGGCACCTTCTATGGAGCTTAAAAGTTCCTCTATCTGGCTTGGGAATATGTTCACGCCCTTTACCTTGACCATATCGTCGGTACGCCCAATGAGGGTGCCGATTCTGGGATAAGGCGAACCGCAGGGACAGTCTCCCGGCACGATTCTGGACAGGTCGTGAGTGCGGTAGCGAATAAGGGGAGCACCTTCCTTTTTCAGGGTAGTGATGACAATTTCTCCCACCTCGCCGTCAGGCAGCACCTCACCTGTCCTGGGGTCCACAATCTCGATGTATATGTAGTCATCCCAGTAGTGCATGGCTCCCTGTTTCTCGCAGTTAATGGCAATTCCCGGCCCGTACACCTCCGTAAGGCCGTAAATGTCGAACAGATCCACTCCCAGCTCAGCCGCTATCCTGTTCCTCATCTTCTCGCCCCAGCGCTCGGAACCGATAACACCCTTTTTCAGATGGATGCGCTCTCCAATGCCTCTCTTGGCAATCTCCTCCGCCAGCAAAAGAGCATAGGAGGACGTGGCGCACAGGACCGTGGACTTCATATCCATCATCATGCGCAGCTGCTTATCCGTGTTGCCGGGTCCCATGGGAACGGTCATCGCGCCCAGACGCTCCGCTCCCAGCTGGAAACCGATTCCGGCTGTCCACAGACCATATCCCGGCGTAATCTGGATACGGTCCAGGTTTGTGATGCCCGCCATCTCATAGCAGCGCGCAAACATCAGAGCCCAGTCATCCACATCCTTCTGGGTATAGGGAATGATGACCGGTGTTCCGGTGGTGCCTGAGGAAGAATGAATACGCACGATTTTCTCTTCCGGAGCAGCCATCAGGCCCAAAGGATAGGCTTCCCTCAAATCACCCTTCCAGGTAAAAGGGAGCTTCTCGAAATCCTCCTGGGACTGTATCTGATTCACATTGACGCCTTCCAGCTTATGCTTGTAAAAGCACTCCTTGGCTGTCAGTTTCTTGAGCTGTTCCTTAATGAGAAGGAACTGGGATTCTTTCATCTTCATCTGGTTAATCCTCCGTTTATCTTATCATGGCGCTGGCTGCCGCGCCCAGCTTCAGGGCCTTCATATTCATGTCCTTAAACTTTTCCGGCACTCTTTTTTCAATGGCTGCCTCCATCTCCTCCAGGGAAATTCCTATCAGTCCGCTGGCAATGGCCGCTCCCAGCAGGGCCACATTCATCACCTTCGGGGAACCGCACTCCATGCCAATGGACGCTGCATCCACCACCACCAGGTTCTCCCCGGCATGTTCCAGGTATTCCATCATCTCCCGGCCCGTGTAGGCACCTCCTGTCAGGGAAGCGGTCACCGGCCGTATGGGGGCCGGGGATACCACCACACAGCCGCCCTTTTTCAGGTAAGGCAGGCACCGGACAGCCTCTGCCGGTTCAAAGCCGATGATCACGTCTGCCCCGCCGTGGGGTATCAGCGGAGAATATATCTCCTCACCGATACGCACATGACTCACCACGCTTCCGCCCCTCTGGGCCATGCCGATGGTTTCAGCTCCCCTGGCCTCCATTCCCTTCTCCATGGCCGCCAGGGCTATGAGACGGGATGCCAGGACAGTGCCCTGACCGCCCACTCCGCACAGCAATACATTTTTTGTCATCTTATATACCTCGCTCTCCAAGCATCTTCCCTGTCCTGTCCGTCTGAAGCAGGACTATTTAACCGTTTCAATGGCGTCTACGGAACAGATCTGGCTGCACAGGCCGCATCCGGTGCACAGGCCGCTGTCTATGCCCACCATATCCCCGTCCAGCACCAATGCGGGACAGCCAATCTCATTGATGCAGGTCCGGCAGTTCACACATCTGTCCTCCGCAATCCTGCACGTCCGGAAGCTTTTTATGATAGCCGCACAGGGGGACTTGAAAATAATGGCTTTCACGCCCTTCATGGCGGACAGCTTAAGCACGGCGTCCACACACGCATTTAAATCCAGCGCGTCCACTGTAACGGTATTCTTTACGCCAATGCCCTCCAGCACCTTTGTAATGTCCACTTTCTCCACTACATTTCCCATCATGGTGCGGCCTGTACCCGGATGGGGCTGGTGGCCTGTCATGGCCGTGGTGGAGTTGTCCAGGATGCACAGGGTCAGGCTGGCCTCATTGTATACCGCATTGACAATGCCTGTGAGACCGGAGGCAAAGAAGGTGGAATCTCCCACAAAGGAAAAATACCGTTTGTCCGGCTCCACCCGCTGCAGCCCCTGGGCCATGGTAATCCCGGCGCCCATGCACAGACAGGTGTCCACCATATCCAGAGGCTTTGCATTGCCCAGAGTATAGCAGCCGATATCGCCGCAGTAAACTCCCTCTATGGGCGCCGCGCCCTCCCCCAGGCCTTCATTTAACTTCTCCATGGCTCTCTTTACCGCGTAGAAGGATGCCCGGTGGGGACATCCGGCACAGAGTACCGGCGGACGCACCGGCAGCGGCGGAACCGGCAGGGCTGCTTCCGGCTCCGCTGCACCGCCTTCCAGTCCTTCCAGATACCGGATATAGGCTTCTCCCAGATACGCTTCCAGAACCCTTCTGACAGACTCTACGGAGTTTTCACCGGCGGTCTGCACTTCCCCTGTAAGCTTGCCCTTTACTTCCAGAGGCAGATGGTGCCTGCCGCTAAGAAGAAGCAGCTCCTGTTCCAGAACCGGATCCAGTTCCTCCACAGCCATCACCTGGTCCAGTCCTTCTGCGAATTCCAGAAGCAGACGCTCAGGCATGGGATTGGGGGTGGATACCTTAAGCACCCTTGCTCCTCTGTATCCGTTCAGGGCTTCCATGACAAACCCGTAGCTGATGCCATGAGTGATGATGCCCTTGACCGTGTTTCCCTCTTCCCTATGCAGCAGGTTGAACCTGTAGCTTGAAAAGTCCTCCCCTATAATGGGATTGCGCGCCTCAATCATCCTGTGGTTTGCATGGGACAGCCTGGGGAAAATGACCCATTTGCCGGAATCCTTGACAAAGCCCTCTGGCGCCGGAAGCTTGACCCGTTCCTTAAGCTCCACGCTGGCGCATCCGTGGCATAGCCTTGTGGTAGGGCGGAACAACACAGGAGTATGATATTTCTCAGAATATTCAAAGGCATCCTTAATCATCTCGTATGCCTCTTCCGGAGAGCTGGGATCAAATACCGGCAGCTTGGAAAACTGGCCGAACCTGCGTGTATCCTGTTCTGTCTGGGAAGATATGGGCCCCGGATCGTCGGCCACCACTACCACCATGCCTCCCTTTACCCCCACATAAGCCAGGCTCATCAGAGGGTCTGAGGCCACATTCAGCCCTACCTGCTTCATGGTGACCATGGTCCTGGCTCCGGTGTATGCAGCCGCGGCCGCCACCTCCATACCTGCCTTTTCATTGACAGACCACTCTACATAGATATCTCCGGGATTATGCTTGGCCACCGTCTCCAGTACTTCCGTCGAGGGTGTTCCTGGATAACCGGAAACCACCTTAACTCCTGCCCGGACAGCGCCCAGGCCGATTGCCTCATTTCCCATTAAAAATGATTTGGACATTCCCCTTCTCCTTCCCAACCGTGTTTTGTTTGTCAGATATACGTTCAGACAGGCTTTAGACCCTTCTGATCCCATACATTCTGTTATGTTTTGGTATCATTATACGCAAAAAGGCCTGTCCTTTCAAGAAAGGACAGGCCTGAATCCCAAAATGCCTGTGATGCCACCTTAACTTTTTAATACGCTCTCAAACATGCGCGGTACAACGGTACGGTACATGCTCTGCCCTTAACGCAGGCCTGCGGTCCGGATACTTGGCGCGTAAGCTGTCAGCTGACGGCCTTTCCCCTTTCCCTCAGCGGTCCATTTGCCGGCCGGCCTGTTACAGGGATTCCACCATCCCCTGCTCTCTGTGAACGCCCTCTACGGTTTGATCTCCGCTTCAACGGTTTATTTCAATCCCCATCCTGAGTATAGTACGGCTCAGAATGCCCCAGCAGACAGGCTGCTGTTTAAGATTCAGCTTACTAGATATTATACAAGTTTTCCCGCAGATGTCAAACATTTTTTAGCCTGAATCTACTGATCATTGGTAAGCTTAAAGTAATCCAGAACATAAAATACCAGACTTAAAATCATGCCTACCACGCAGGACAGCACCATACCGGTAAGCTGCACATTTCCAAACTTCACGGCAATTCCCGACAGACCCGTGACAAATATGACTGAGGTAAGGGCCAGATTTCTGGAATTTCCGTAATCCACCCTGGAATCCACCAGAATACGCAGACCTGAGGTACCAATCATACCGTAAAGCAGAAAGGAAATACCGCCGATAACAGGACCGGGTATGGTGCTGATAAGAGTGGAGAACTTGCCGATAAAGGAGCACACAATGGACAGCACGGCCGCTCCCGCAATCACGCGCACGCTGTACACACGGGTGATTGCCATGACGCCGATATTCTCTCCATAGGTGGTGGTGGGCACAGAGCCTATCAGTCCTGATATCATGGTGGAAAAATTATCTCCGAACAGGGAACGGTGAAGACCCGGATCCTTTAACAGATCCCTTCCCACAATCTTGCTGGTGACCACCTGGTGTCCGATGTGCTCAGAGGTGATGACCAGGAGCACCGGAAGGATAATCATGATAGCCTCCAGATTAAACTTAGGCGTGCTGAAATTAGGCAGGGCAAAAACAGGAGCCGCTGCCACCTCGGCAAAATCCACGATACCCGCGGCAAGGGCAGACGCGTAGCCCACAATGACCGCTATGAGGATAGGGATAACCGAGAAGAACTTTCTGAACAGGATGGAACCAAATACAGCGGTTCCCAGGGTAAGAACAAACACGATTGTCTTTCTGGGGTCCAGCACCTCGTCCAGAAGCCCTGCATTGCTGGCAGCTGAACCGGAGAGCTCCAGTCCTATGAGCGCCACCACCGGGCCCATGGCTGCCGGCGGAAGGACCACCTCAATCCATTCTGTCCCGAATTTATATACAATAAAGGCCAGGATACAACCGCAGAACCCCACTGCCACGAATCCACCCAGGGCATATTCATATCCGAAATTACTGATGACCACGCCTGCCGGCGCCAGAAATGCAAAGCTGGATCCCAGATAGGCCGGAGCCTTTCCCTTTGTCACTCCGATAAAAAGCAGGGTGCCCACACCGTTCATAAACAGCACCACAGCCGGGTTTATGCCAAATATAAACGGCACCAGGATGGATGCGCCGAACATGGCGAACATGTGCTGGATGCTGAGGGGTACCAACAGGTTAAAGGGTACCTTGTCCTCTACTTGAATGATGCGTTGATTTTCCATTGTTTTCCTCCTTTGTTGTCCACTTGTTTCATACTCTGTTTCCTGCCGCGCGCCTCCGCCCTGAGCGGTTATGTCCCCGGCTTATCTTACCCCTCTCAAAACACCGTTCGCAGATGGAGAACGGATAATCCCATGACAGCTCCTTCCCGCAGGCTGAACATTTACGGGTGTAGCTGGCACATTCTGTCCTTAAAATACGGCTGATTTCCTCCTCTGTGCTGCGTCTCTCCTCGGCCAGGTTCTCGGCCTGAACAGGAAGCCCCACCTTTCTGGAGAACTGGAAATAAAGATCCAGCATCTTATAGTAGCTCTCCAAATCATACAGGTCCTCTCCCGGGCTGTAAGGAAACTCCAGTTCCGTCACGTCACGGTATTCCCTGCAGTAATCCTTCCACAGGTCCATGACCATCTTATTGTCTATGTCAATGGAACAGGTGATGAGCTTATAAATTTCCTGCCGGGAGTATTCCCCCATATCATCCCGGTGTACATGCTCAAAACTCATATACAGCGCCAGCAGCTCGTCCACCTCCATCTTCTCATAAATGGAAGGCGTGTCCATGCCGGCCCATATCTTAACCAGCGTATCAATCTCAGCAGGAAGGTTGAGAAGCTGCTCAGGGAATCCCACATATGCCTTCATAATAGGCATGGGCATTCTGGAAAGACCGTCCTCGATGACCTCCGGCTCGTCGATGGCAGCCACGAATCCCTCGTCGTAAAGACCGTATCTTCCGGCCCGTCCGGCAATCTGTTTTATCTCCTCCGGATTCAGGGTACGCTTATTTACCCCGTCAAATTTGCGTGTTTCCACAAATACGATTCTGCGTATGGGCAGGTTTAGCCCCATGCCGATGGCGTCAGTGCTGACCACCACCTCTGTCTCCCTGGCCAGGAACCTGCGCACCTGTTCACGCCTGGTGGCGGGAGGCAGGCTTCCGTAAATAACGCTGCAGTGGATTCCCTCGTTCTCCAGGTGGGCTGCCAGGGCCAGCACTGATTTTTTGGAAAACACAATGAGGGCATCGCCCTTTTTTAAATCCTGTTTCAGATTATAGGGCTTTTTCTCCATGGTCAGCCGGGTGTTCCGCTTATGGCGCACCACCCTGTACTGGTCGCCGCACCGCTTAATCATCTGAACCACAATATCCTCTGCCTCGGGAGCCATGCACAGGTGGATTTCCTCTGCCCGAAGCCCCAGCACTGCCCTGGTCCAGTTATGTCCGCGGTAGGGGTCGGCTATCATCTGGCACTCGTCCACCACCACGATATCGAAATATTCATGGTCGTTTAACATCTCTACGGTACAGGACTGGCAGACCGCTCCAGGCACCTCCAGCGTCTCCTCGCCTGTGACCATGGAACAGGACAGGCCCTCTGTGTTAAGCTTGTCATAGACCTCCAGGGCCAGCAGTCTTAACGGCCCGAAGTACGCTCCATGCCTGCACTCCTTAAGACGCTCCAGCGCGTCGTGGGTCTTGCCGCTGTTGGTAGGGCCCACATGAAGGATGAACCTGCGTTTCATCTCCCTGGCCCCTGGGTATTCCTGCTCCGGCTTCTGTTTCACAGACTCCAGGATCCCCTTCTTGATGGTTTTCGGAATGTAGAACAGCTGGTATGCCCTCTCCAGAGAATTAGTGAGGAGATAACGGCGGATGCCCTGCATCTTCAGCACCTGCTCCAAATCCTCAAGGGACAGGCCGTTTACATATTCCAGGTCCTTTCTGGCAAGGGCTTCACAGAATTCGTTCATCTGACGGCAGCCGGACTCCCACTGCTCCAGGGCAGGCCCTGTCAGGTGTCCTTCCCTGCGCATGAGATAGGCGCACACCTTTGACAGCATGGCGTGGACATCGCTGAGTTCGTTGGACTTCACCAGCGGCTTCAGGTTGGCCTCGGTCAACCGGCTCATGCGTTTCCTGAGTTCGGCACCTGTCATGGCCCGGTAGCGTTTGTTCACATTCCCAAAGAACAGGCCCTGGTAATATTCCGCCAGATACTGCTCGCACTCCTTTTTTATCTCCATGGATTTCCTCTTTCTTCCAAATATTCGTAAAAGCAGCCAGACGCATATGTTTCCATATCCATCTGGCAGCACATTATACCATGGTTGTATCTACAAAATGTTCAAACCCCGATATACCATATTCTGCACACACGCTGTTGATTCCATCCACGATTTCCTCCCGTGAGTAATTGGCGGTGTAGAGTTCCTCATCCTTCAGCTGGTTGAGGTACATATAAAACGTGAGGGCCATCTCCAGACAGTCCAGGCTGTCCGTGTCCAGCTCGTCGGTAAGAAGGTTCTCCGCGTCATTGATGTTTCCCTCATCCACCAGATCCTTAAGCCGCTTATATACCCGGTCAAGGTCCGTATACTTGTCCTCATCCTCGGGAAGGTCATAATCAATATCGCTCTTTCCAAGAACCAGCCTGGCAATCGCCCTCACCAGATCGCTGATTGTTCTCATAACATAATCGTCCTGATATCCCATGTCATTTCATCTCCTGAATTTAGTGGATTCTGTTTTTTGCACATTTAAACTTAGTATAGTTGATAACCTTTCCTCCGTCAAGCAGTCTGTGGCCACAATGATGAACCAATGGCAGATAGGGACCTGACTGCCATGCACCAAAGGTTTTGCGGCACATACGCTATCCTAAGACTCAATCTGCCCGCCTATAGGCAGATTTTATATTTCAGGAGTGACTGGATGGAACACCCACATTTTATCATCGCTTTTACCGGTAATGAACAGACCGGCAAGGAGGTCTTGTTTAAAAAGCTCACTGCCAAAAAGGGCCCTGCTATGCCTTCCTGTATGCGGGACATGTCCTGCCCCCATGGTGATTTTTCATATGACAGCCGCCACTATAAGGCAGTGAACCTTCCCGGAGTCCTGTCCCTCAGCTCCCCGTCAGAGGAAGCCAGCTGCACGGCATCCTATCTCTGCTCCGGACACCCGGACGCCATTCTGGTGATAGGCCACGCGCTTCATCTGGAAATCCTTCTGGGACTTTTAAAAGAAATCCTGAGTCTTGGACCGGTCAGGGACTCCTCCATTCCCGTTGTCCTGTGTGTCAGCCGCTGTGAAGAAGCCAGACGGCAGGGCATCCGCATTGATTTTTCACTTCTCCACGATGTACTCCAGATTCCGGTCGTCCCCCTCCACGGATACGGCAGGGAACAGATGGACGACTTAAAAGCAGCCCTCCACTATGCTCTCCAGCCCCATCACAGGCACGATTTTCTCTACGACTGTCTGGACTTTTCTCCCTGCCGCCTGGCTCATGAGTGCATGATGCCTGAAATAAGCCCGTCTCAGGGAAAAAAGCGGAATATAAGCCCGGAAGCAGGATGGATCCGAAGAATATGTGAAGCGCTGCTGCTATTGCTCTTAATTGGACTTACCGCCTGTCTGTCCATCCGGCTTACAGACTGTCTCTGGCCGTTATTTTTTGAAACTGAAACCGTCCTGTGGGCCTGGGCAGAATGGTTTGGAATACCTGCCTGGCTGGCTGCCCCCATGGTTCATGGTGCATTTCGCGCCGTGTCATGCACCATACTGGTAATGCTCCCAATGCTTTTTCTGCTGTTTCCCCTGTTGGGTTTGCTGGGAAGATGCAGCTGCTTTCCCTGGGCCGTATATCTGTCAGACCTGCTGACAGAGTTTTTTATTGAAAAACCTTGTAATACCGCCAGCCATTACAAGTCATACGGTATCTTTTCCACCCTTTTCTCAAGTACCGCAGATCACACCATTCCGGTCCTTGACAAGGCAGCGGCAGCAGCTGTCCCGTCCGGCATTCTCATATGGTTTCTTGGCAGCATGGCATATGCCGGACCGGAAACAGGTTACGGCACCCTACTGTTTTCGGATATAGCCGGAGGGAACCTGTTAACTGCCATCACACATTTTCTTGAGCATCCGGCCCGTCTCCTTGGACTGGACGGCACCATACTGGCTGCTTTTATCCTGGGTATTTTTTCCCATGGAATGGCGCTTCCCGCCATGATGATGATATATCTGAAAACAGGAGGAATCCCTTCCCCTTCATCCCCCTTCATCCTCGGACAGGTGCTGGCAAATCACGGGTGGACCTGGCGCACTGCCCTGTGCACCTGTCTCATGGCTCTGACCCGCTTTCCAAGCATCACTGTCTGTCTGAAGATGCGCAGAAGCCCCGGCCATACTCCGTACTTTTTTTGGGGGCGGCTGCTGGTATTCATTCTCGGTATCACCCTGTGCTTTCTCATAGCTTTGACAGGCAGAATATCCGGCTGACACCTGCGCTCCCATCATAATGCAGCAATCCCTTTCCCTCTCATAAAATCATTCCCCGGAATATGGCTCTGCCCTAGAAATATCTTCCAGTGCATGTCCCCCATTTTCTGGGGATTCTTTCTTGACTGCCGTGTCTCCTGAGCCTATAATGGAACTAAGCAAACAACAGGATACATATATGGACATTCAAAAACGCAGGACATTCATCATCAGCTTTATTTACTTTGGAATCATAGGTGTGCTCTGCTATATAGGGTTAAAGAAACTCCTGCCCATACTGATTCCCTTCATGGCCGCCATGGCTATTGCAGCCATGCTGGAACCGGCAGTGTCTCTACTGGACAGACACATGAAGGGCGGAAAGGGCGCGGCCGCCGCAGTTGTGCTGCTGGTCTTTTATGGTTCCATTCTGACAATCATGTGCGTGTCTGGCAGCCAAATCCTGTCATCCATCCAGGAACAGGCAAAAAAGCTGCCCGGCATCTACAGCCAGACCATCGAACCAGGTCTGTCCCATTTCTTTTCCCTGTTGGAAAACAGTTTCCCCGGACACAGCATCCACATATCAGCCCTTGGACAAAGCCTGGAGCGTTTCATGGAAAATGCTTCTGTGGGCATCTCCTCCGGACTGCTTGGGTGGGGCGCCTCTGCCATAAGCGGTATTCCTGCCCTGGTCCTTGATTTTGTCATCGCTGTGATCGCATCCTTTTTCCTGACAGGCAATTACAGGGAGACGCTGGATTTCCTGCTGTATCAGATTCCTGATGACAGACGGCAAATGCTCTTACAGGTACTTCTCCATATCCGTAAAGTCGCCTGCCGGCTTCTGCGGGCTTATGCGCTCCTGATGCTCCTGACATTTACGGAACTTTATATCGGTTTCCTGGTGCTGGGCATTCCGGCCGGATTCACGCTTGCCTGCATCACCTCGCTGGTGGATATTCTGCCGGTCCTTGGCACAGGCACCGTGCTTCTTCCCTGGGCATTAATAGCCTGGACGACCGGCTCCGGAAGCCTGGCCATGGGTCTTGTGTGCCTGTATCTGCTCATAGCAGTGGTCCGCCAGACCCTGGAGCCCAAAATCATCGGCCATCAGATGGGCCTGTCCCCCATAGCCACCCTCCTGTGCATCTTTGCAGGCGGCAAGCTTCTGGGCCTGACCGGTATATTCCTGTTCCCCATAGCCGCCACCGTACTGGCCGAACTGCACAGCGGAAATAACCTCCCCGCCCAGAACCAGGTTTAACCTGCAGCATCCCACCAGGCAAGAACACAACCATACCCCAAAGGCAGGTGTTGTATATGAAGTTCTTCCATAACGTTACAGCCAAGATTGCGCCGGCATTTTCCTCTAAAGCCGCATTAAAATCCACCGCCCTCCAGAACAAGGCGCCTGAAAGGACAGAAAAGAAGGTCCGTTCTTTTAGATTTTTTGCAGCCGGCCTGGTTCTGGCCGCTGTCTCCGGCCTGCTGGGACTCTGTGCCCGGACAGTGCCCGGGTTCGCCCAGTTTTACTCCGTCGCCGTGTACCCGCTCCTGGCCGGTACATTGGGACGGTTGTGCAGCCTGTTTCCATTTTCCCTTTCCGAAATCGGGCTGTATTCCCTCTGCCTGTTCTGCATATGCTACATGATTCTGCATATCAGGCAGCCTGTTGTGGTGTTCTCCCGTGCCTTTTTTCTTTGCTGTGTCCTGTTATTCGTGTTCACCATAAACTGCGGCATCAACTATTACCGGAACCCCTTTTCCTATGAGGCAGGCATTGCCGCAGAAAAAACCTCCACCGAGGAGCTGCTGGCGCTGTGCCGTTATCTTACAAACCAAATCAACAGCTCTCTGACAGAAATAGACCACTCCGGCGAAATCCTGGACGGCCTCTACCCGGGACAGACCGAGGCAACCCCCGCGCCATCAGCCCGGGATCTTTCAAAGCTTGGAAGGGACGGCAGGGCAGCCATGGTCCGGCTGGGCCAGTCCTACCCCCAGCTGGAGGGTTATTATCCCTATCCAAAGCCTCTCATCAACTCCAGACTGCTGTCCGTGCAGCAGCTCTGCGGCATTTATTCCCCCTTCACCATAGAGGCGAACTACAACAGGGAAATGCCTTACTATAACATCCCCCATACCATCTGCCATGAATTGTCTCATCTGAAGGGATTTATGCGGGAAGATGAAGCCAACTTCATCGGATACCTGGCATGTATCGGATCCGATTCCCCGGACTTTCGCTACAGCGGCTATCTGACCGGCTGGGTCTACGCCGGCAATGCCCTGGCCAGGGTGGACCCCGAAAGTTATTATGACCTTTATACAAAGCTGTCCCCTCAGGCCGCCCAGGACCTGGCCTGGAACAACCAGTTCTGGGAGCGCTTTGAAGGACCTGTGGCAGAAGCCTCCACCCAGATGAATGACAGATATCTCAAAGCCCACAGCCAGGAGGACGGCGTCAGAAGCTATGGACGGATGGTGGATTTGATGCTGGCATATTATAAGGACCAATTAAGGGAGGATTAGGTTAAATCCTCCCTTTCCGCTTATATGCCGTCCTCCCCTCCCAGTCCCCCTACTTCCTGCTTGTGGTTCATCATCAATGTCTCCACCCGGTACAGATGGTTGTACATGGATTCATAGGCGCGCTCGCCATTCATATCCAGGATGTTTTCATATATCTGTGTATGGTATGACACCACCTCATCCCGTGGAGTAGTGTATTTCAGGGAAAGGAACTGATGGTTGGCTGTAATATAGGGTATTGCATCCAGGCAGTCCACAAGGAGCTGGTTGTGGGATGCCTTTGCTATAGCCTTATGAAACCAGGCGTCTGCTTCAAAAAATGAATTGTTCTCCTTTGCCTTCAGCTTACGTATCTGGTTAATGCTGTCGAACAGCGCATTCTGAAGTTCTTTTATATCATCTGCCGACCGGTTCTGGGCCGCCTCTCTGGCTGCCTGGGATTCGATAAGTCTTCTTAGTATAATTGTCTCCTTTAATAACGTAACATTTTCCATAAAAGGTGTTCCATAGGATGTATCTGACAGGGTGCTGCCGGATGATATCACCACGGTCCCGGAACCCGCCGATGTCCTCACGATTCCTGCGTCTGCCAGCTGTCTTAAGGCTTCCCTCACCGGAATGCGGCTGGTATCATAATAGTTTGCCAGTTCCCGCTCCGTGGGAAGCTTCTGATTTGTCCGGTATTCTCCTGTTAATATTCGTTTCTTTAGATCTTCTAATATGACCTCACTCAATTTTTGTCTTGCCATCAATTCGCCCCTCCCGGTATATTTTTAATCCCGCATACATGTATTTTGGTATATATTATACCATTATATCTCTTAAATTCATACCAATATTTATATTTTATACCAATATATCATTGTATTTTGTATAACTTATATACTATCCGGTCTTTTTATCTTTAATATATTGATTTTTTATACAAAAATATATATGCTTTTGGTATAAAAGCGCGCGAAAACACATGAAAAGGAGATACAATGTACAGGGAATTTTTAAAAGCAAAAGATGATTTCTTAGCCGCCGCATCCCGCACATACGAGAGCAGGATTCAAACCGGAACCGGCGGAAACCTGAGTGTCCGTATTCCGGGAACTGACCTGATGATTGTCAAGCCCAGCGGATTTTCCTACGGGCAGTGCAGTGAGGAGAATATAACCATAACTGATTTCCAGGGAAACCTTCAGGAGGGTCTGTACAAACCTACCAGGGAATCCACCCTTCACGGCAACCTGTATGCCCGATACCCCAAAATAGGAGGCATTGTACATACACACAGCCCCTATTCCATCCTCATTTCTCTGAATGACAGACAGCTGGAATTAATCACCCTTCATTCCCAGCTCAAACTGAAAAAACCGGTCAAGGTAGTGGATGTCACCACCCAGGCCGTAACTCAGGAGGAACTGCCTAAGGTGTTTAAAGTTCTGGATACAGAGCCGGAGACCGCTGCCATCATCTTAAAGGGCCACGGCATTGTCGCCATATCGTCCAGTGCAGTGAAAGCAGGGCAGATCGCCGAACTGATTGAAGAAACCGCTATGATTGCGTGGGAACAGAAAAAACTCAGAAAGTAAAGGAGAACAGATATGACAAACTATACCATCACACCTATTAATACAGGATTCACCAACACAAGCAAGGGCCAGTACTTATATCACCACAGCGTACACAAATTCTATGATGTGGAGGGCTTTGTAAAGCTCCCTGTCACTGTATTTCTGGTACAGGGCGGCGGAAAGAAAATTATGATCGATACAGGAATGTCTGATACAGAAATTGCCGGAAAATATCACCATCCTGGCTCTGTGCAGCCAGAGGGTTATGCTGTTTATGAACAGCTGGAAAATCTGGGAATCAAGTGCAGCGAGATAACGGATATTATTTTTACCCATCTCCACTGGGACCATGTCTATTATCTGGACCGCTTTGTAAATGCTGATCTTCATGTCCAGAGAACAGAATACCAGTTTGCCGTAAATCCCATTCCTCTTTACTATAAATCCTATGAGTATCCGGTTCTGGGACTGAAACCTCAGTTTGACGGCAGAAGCTTTAAGCTTTATGACGGGGAGGCAGAGATTTTTGACGGTATCAGTGTATACCCCACCCCAGGACATTCCGTTGGTCATCAAACCGTTGTGGTTAATACCAGCGAGGGACAGTATCACTGCTGCGGCGACCTTATCTTTACCTATGACAACCTAAAGCCTGTACCGGAAATGCATTATGACATCACACCTCCAGGACGCTTCTTAGATATCGTGGATGAATGGAACAGCATTGTAGAACTGAAGAAACGGGCAAAGAGCCAGGAATTCATCCTTCCAACTCACGCGCCTGAGATGATTGAAATTGTAGACTCAAAAAGAGTGTACGGAAATTAGGAGGCAGCATGGAACACAACAGAATCGCCCTGATAGCCTCTCTTGATACCAAACTGCAGGAAACCTTATATGCCAAACATGAGATTGAATCATGTGGAGGCCAGGGACTCATAATTGATATCAGCACCAAAACCCTGGTGGACGCCGGCGATGCGGTGGGGCCTGCCGATATCCTGGCCCGTTACGGGATGACCTGGGAAGAATTCGGTCCCTTAGATAAGGCCCAGAGTATCGAAACCATGTCAAATGCCCTGACCGCAGTCATGCCTGCTTTGTATGCGCAAGGGTTATTTGATGCCGTCATTTCCATCGGGGGAGGACAGAATGCCCGGATGGCTGCCGCGGCCATGAAGTCCCTGCCATTTGGCGTACCTAAAATTGTGGCCTCTTCCCTGGCCTGCGGCAGAAGAACCATGGAACAATATGTGGGAGACAAGGATATCATGGTCGTCCACACGGTTGCAGACATTTCCGGGCTTAATTATACCACAAAAACTGTGATTCACAACGTCTGCCACGCTGCCCTGGGCATGCTCCAACACCAAAGACAGGTGACTCCTGATTCCCGTAAAAAGATTGCCGCAACAATGCTTGGAATTACATCCAAAGGCGTTGAGGGAGCACTGCGCCTCCTGCCTGACGGCACTTATGAAAAAACCTGCTTCCACGCCAATGGCGTAGGGGGGCGCTGCATGGAAAAACTGATTGAGGAAGGTGCCTTTGACCTGATTGCGGATATAACACTCCACGAACTTACCTGCGAAGTCCTGGGCGGGTATTGTACCGGTGCAAACAACCGGCTGGAGGCAGCCGTTAGGCATCACGTACCTATGGTCGTCGTGCCCGGTGCCCTGGACATGCTTGATTTCTTCATTGACGAGGACGGGCGGGGATTACCGGATGATATTGACCGCAGAAAGAAGGTCTATCACAATTCAAGTATCGTCCACACCAAAATTTACAGGGAAGAGGCAGTAAAGCTGGCCCGCGTCCTGGCCGGGCGCCTGAACAAAAGCACTGCCCCTGTAACCCTTATCCTGCCGGATGAAGGCTTCTGCGAGGCCGCGGCCAAAGGCGGTCCCATGTATGACCCGGAGGTGGATGAGGCCTTTATAAGCACCATCAAGCCACTTCTGGAACAGCATATAAAAATTATTGAAGTAAGGGGTAATATCAATTCGGACAGCTGTCAGAAGGCAGTTGCCGCAGCTATAATGAATCTTGTATAGGAGGGTGGATTTATGACTACAACCATAAGCGTTGCCGGTTTGTTCCTGGCGCTGTTCCTGCTGGTATACCTGGCATTTAAGGGACACAGCGTAATAATCATCGCACCAATCGTTGCCATGGTAGCTGTAATTTTTTCTGCCGGCTTTGACTCCCATCTCATGGCAAATTATACGGAAGTTTATATGACCGGTTTTGCAAACTACGCAAGGAACTATTTCCCCTTGTATTTATTTGGGGCTGTCTTTGCGAAATTAATGGAGGTAAGCGGGTATGCGGATGCCATCTCCCATCTTATCGCCAGCAGGCTTGGCAAGGAAAGAGCTATACTGGCAGTTGTCCTGTGCTGCGCAGTCCTTACATACGGAGGCGTTTCCCTCTTTGTGGTAACCTTCGTGGTTCTTCCCATAGCCATCTCTCTTTTCAGGGCGGCCGACATCCCCAAAAGGCTGATTCCAGGCTCCATTGCCCTTGGGGCATTTACCTTTACCATGACAGCTCTTCCTGGCTCTCCCCAGGTACAGAACACCATACCCATGACCTACTTTGGCACGGATGCATTTGCCGCTCCGGTCCTGGGCATCATAGCCGCCATCATGATGTTCTCCCTCGGCATGAGCTGGCTTAACTACCGGGCCAAAAAGGCAAAACAGGCTGAGGAAGGATACGGGGACCATGACGATGAAAAAAAGGAGATATCTGAATCCGATCTCCCCGGCATCATCCATCCTGTTATTGCCTTCCTCCTGATTGTAGCGGTCAACCTCTTATGCTCCAAGGTCATATATCCCCGTCTGAACACGGCCTATCTGGAACAGTACAACACAAAAATCAGCGCTGTCTCCGGCAATTGGTCCGTCCTGATTGCATTGCTCGTTGCCATCATTTACCTGATTATAACCGGTCTGCCCCGCTTTAAGGCATTGAAGGACAGCCTTAAGTCAGCTGCGGGCAATTCTCTGATGCCCCTTATTAACTCCTGCGCAGTTGTGGGCTTTGGCTCCGTAATTAAAGGGCTGGCCATCTTTGCCATTGTGCAGGCCTTCATCCTCTCTATATCAGCCAACCCGCTGATTACCGAGGTCCTGGCTGTCAATCTGTTGTGCGGCATGACTGCATCTGCCTCCGGCGGACTGGGAGCCACCTTAGAAGCGCTTGCCCCCACCTTCCTGGAACAGGGTGCCCGCATAGGAATCGGCCCCCAGGTACTGCACAGAATTGCTTCCATCTCTTCCGGCGGCCTGGACTCACTTCCGCACAACGGGGCTACCGTAACCACCTTGTCCCTGTGCGGCATCACCCACAAAGAGGGATATCTGGACATGTTTGTCACATCCGTGGTCATTCCCATTGCCACCGCGCTTGTCATTGTCGTATTAGCAACTTTAGGTCTGAGATTTTAGAGCATGTCCGGGAGATACTACTATGAAAAACTATTTATCTGAGCAAGAGGCGCGCAGGGCCATCCTGAATGTGGGAAAACGCATTTATGACAGAGGCTATGTGGCTGCCAATGACGGAAACATCAGCTGTAAAATCAGCGACACCACCATTCTTGTCACGCCCACAGGCGTTTCCAAGGGCTTTATGGAGCCGGATTCACTTGTAAAGATGGATTTAGACGGAGCCATCCTGGATGGAGGAAAACCGTCCTCAGAAGTGAAAATGCATCTTCGGGCCTATCAGGAAAACCCTGACATAACCGGGGTGGTTCACGCCCATCCGGCATCTGCCACCAGCTTTTCCGTCATGGGAATGGAGATGAAAAAGCCGGTTGTGGCAGAAGCCGTACTGGTAACAGGCAACATACTGATTGCCCCCTACGCCAAGCCCGGAACTTATGATGTACCTGACAGCATTGCGCCTTTCATCAACCGTTACAATGCTGTCCTGCTGGCAAACCATGGGGCTTTAAGCTGGGGAAAGGACCTTTACCAGGCCCTTTACCGCATGGAAGCCCTGGAACACCAGGCGGGCATCCTGTTTCGCACCCTTATTCTGGCCCATATCACCGGCCGTGATGTCCCGTATCTATCCGGGGAAGCGCTGGCCGGGCTGGTACAAATCCGGGACGAAATGGGTATACTCACCGGGGGAATTCCGGAGAATTAATGTTTCCGGCTCCGTTCAAACTTCATACCTTCATAAATACGGACCGGATTTCCCCGCTCCAGCCTTGCGTGTTCCATCCACGCAAGGCTTTTTTCCTTTTGCTGATTTCTGGCATTCATTTCTGCCAGTATGCTGCACAGCCGGTCCATGGCAATCTGCTTATTCATATGCTGGCTCCTGGCCTGGGTTGACACCACGGCTGTACCCGTGGGAATATGGATGGCCCGTACACCGGTCTCCACCTTATTCACATGCTGTCCTCCCTTTCCTCCGCTGCGGAAGGTTTCAAAACGCACCATTCTTTCCTCTGATATCCTTGGGACCTGGTCCAGTATGCTGACATCCACATACCAGTTCTTCCTCCTGTGGCCGGGACGGTAGGGACTTTTGCAAATCCACTGCACACTGCCCTCCAGCTCCCGTAAATCCCGGTCCGTCTCAAACACCACAGATGACATGCATCCAGGCTTCTTTCCGGGGGTACAGCCTACCAGGCGCACATCCCCGGCTTCCTTTCTCAGTTCCTCATAGAGCATAGCCACTGCCAGCTCGCATTCTGCCGGTCCCTGACCGGAACTAATCTGTACTCTCATAGGCTCCCTCCTATCCTTTAAACGTGATCAGAGGACGCAGGGTGGCTGCTATGTCAATCAGTCCGTACTCCTGCAATACCCCCATGACCTGCTCCACATTTTTATATGCCTCCGGCGCCTCTGCGAACAGCAGGTTGGTATCGTGGCAGACCACACGGCTCTTAAGGCCTGTGCACCGGATAGAATCCCGGTCATATTTTTGGTCTATGCGGCTTTTGCAGATACTCCTGGCCCATTTTCTTCCCGCGCCATGAGAGAGAGAATTAAGTGACACCGCCGTATCCTCCCTTGGAATGCACACATAGGTCAGGCTTCCCCTTGACCCCGGAATCACCACTGCTCCCTTAGAGGCTGATACGCTGCCCTTTCTGTGCAGAAGGCCGTCCTTTGTCCGTTCCAGATAATTATGGCAGCTGTCCATGAGAAGCTCCGGCTCAGAGGCGCCTCCCAGCCACGCAAGCAGCTTCTGCGCCGCTGCTCTCCGGTTTCTCACTGCCCACCTTAAAGCTCTGTCATGCTCAGCCATATATGCTTCTGCCTGTTCAGAACCATCCGCAAGCCCCTCCGGCACCCAAAACCGTGACAGGATCTCCTGGCCGTATCCCCTGGAGCCGCAGTGGACCAAAAGCAGAATACGGTCCGCACAAAGCCCCAGGCTCCCGGCTGCCTCCTGGTCATAAATCCGCTCCACACATTGGAACTCCGCAAAATGGTTCCCTCCTCCCAGGGTTCCCAAGTCCCGTATCGGGCACTCCTCCTCATATGGGCTGGAAAACGGTATATCCTCCAGCTCCCGGACGGCCTCCAGCCTTGATACCCATTTCTCCTGTTTAAACTTCTTTTTCTTTACCCCTGTGTCAAAGAGGCTCATACCGCAGCCGATATCATTTCCAAGTAAATGGGGATATAATACTCCCCTGCTGAGGACAGCGGTTCCCACAGGAATCCGCCCGGGATGCAGGTCCGGAAGCCCCACTGCCTTCACAACGCCAGGAAGCCTGCTCACTGCCAAAAGCTGGTCCTTTGCCGCCTGTTCCATCCAATTCTTACCGCTGCTGATTAATATGCAATTTTCTTTCTCCAAATCAAATTCTCCTTCATAAGCCGACAGCTCAGCCCATACTTCTGTCATTTTCCCCAAAAAAAGGGTACAAAAAAACACGACAACAAGCCGTGCGCATCAAAAAAACATAGTATGCCGCTTCCTGTCCTACTGTTTCGTTATACTGTTTTCACCTCTGCTTTATCATTACGACCTGCCAACATAACAACCACTCCTTTGCTCATGAAGGATTTGCTTCCTTCGTATTCTGTATTATACTATAATCGTAACCCGGCAAAATGTCAATCCCGTAATTATCCCGGAATTCCATCATGCTTTCATCAACACGGAACTTTTATATCATTGCATATACCAGGGTATATTAATGATTGTGACAGATGCAGGGTACTCTGCCCGCTGTAATTTATACAGGGCAGGACTTAAGCAGTTTTCAAATACGCTCTGTAATCAAGCAATCAAGGAGGAATAAAGAAGAATGAAAAAAAGTAAAAGCCCGGCGGAGCAAATCACCGCAGCCCGGGCAGTCTCACCACGGAAAGCCCTGACCCTGACAGCCGCGGTACTGGCAGCCGCCATTACTGCCACCGGATGCTCCGGTACAGGCCGGACAGAAACAGAACCGGAAAGCCAGGCTGAAATCACGGCCGGACCTGCAGTTAACCAGCCTGAAAGCCCGGAGCGGCCCCATGGAGGCCAAACCGTCCAAGGCCCGGCAGCCTATGTGGATGATTTTTATGATGCGGTAAACCATGACACACTTAATGGCTGGGAAATTCCGGCTGAACAGGCCGATATGAGCTGGTTCAGGAAGGCGCGGGAAGACAACTATTCCAAGGTAAATGACCTGATTCGCCAGGCTTCATCTGAAGCAGGACAGGCAGAGCAGGAAGCGGGAAGCGACCTGTATAACATACGCGCCCTGAATCTGACCGGCCTGGACCGGGAGACCAGGGACAGGGAAGGATACGGCCGCACAGCCGGAGCATTTTTAAAGGAAGTAGATTCAGCAGGTTCTGTCTCTGAGCTTTTAAAGGCATGCCTCCAGTTCCAGAGGGATACCGGACTGTTCAGCCTTATGGGCTGGTATTATGAAGGGGACAGCGGGGATTCCTCCGTTAAAGTCCTCTATCTCTCACAGCCGGATTCCGGTCTCAGGAGGGAAGTCTGGTTCTCCGAAGATGCATCCAACCAGAAGCGGGTGGAGGAATACAAAAAATACCTCACAAAGCTTCACGAAAATAACGGCCTGAGTCCGGAGGAAGCAGGGGTGACCGTTGCCCGGGTAACTGATATGATGAAAGATCTGGCGTCCTCCACCCTTAAGATAGAAGAGGTCTATGACCCGGAAAAAACATACAATGTCTGCACGGCCGGCGAGGCGGCAAACCTCTATTCCTCGGCTCTGCCCTTCCGCCTTCTAAACAGCATTTTCGGCATACAGGAAGGTGAAAAGACAGTTGTATCCCAGCCGGATGCCTGCAGGAAGCTTGGAAGCTATCTGAAGGAAGAAAACCTTCCCCTCCTGAAAGAATATGTCAAGACATGTCTCTATTCAGATCTGTCCATGATGACAGACACCGCTTCCCTGGACGCTGCCCAGGAGTATCAGACAGCAGCAGGAGGTATAGAAAAGAAAAAGGATTTTGAGCGGACCGTATCTGAAACAGTCCAGGAAAAACTTGGTTTCCAGTGCGGCCGTGTATTCTGTGAAACCTATTTTAACGAGGACGCCAAACAGGATGTGGCTTCCATCATCCGGCAAATCATAGATGTATACGACAACCGCCTTGCCCATATGGAATGGATGACAGAATCCACCCGTCAGGAGGCAAGGAAAAAGCTGAAAGCCATTACTGTCAAGGTTGGTTATCCCGATGAATGGCCCCAGGACAAATTGAACCTGGTATTGAAATCCCCGGACCAGGGCGGTGTCTACATCGACAATATCATGGAAATCCTTAAGGCATCCCAGGATTACTCCTTTAAGACCAGACACGACCCGGTGGACCGGAATGAATGGAGCATGACGCCCCAGACAGTCAATGCCTATTATAACCCCGGAAACAACGAGATCGTGTTTCCGGCCGGAATCCTTCAGGCCCCGTTTTATGACCCGCAGGCTGAGCCTGTGGCCAACCTGGGTGGCATCGGAGCTGTTATCGGCCACGAAATCACCCATGCGTTTGACACAAGCGGAGCCCAGTATGATGAAAAGGGAAACCTGAGGGATTGGTGGACTGCCCAGGATAAACAGCATTTCAGGGAATTGGCCCAAAAGGTCATTGACTACTATGATACCATGGAAGTAAACGGCATCCAGGTAAACGGTACGCTGAGCGTTACGGAGAATATCGCTGACCTGGGAGGTGTTTCCTGCATAACAGAAATAGCCAGGGAAAAGGGATATGACCTGAAGGAGCTGTACCATGCCTATGGTGTCATATGGGCCACAAAATACAGGGATGAATACCTTTCCTACATCATGACCAATGACACACATTCCCCTGGCATCACCAGGGTAAATGCCGTACTGTCTGCCACCGATGACTTTTATACTGCCTTTGGGGTCAGGGAAGGCGACGGGATGTACCGCAGGCCGGAGGACAGACCCCATATCTGGTAGAAATATCTATATATATAAAATGTCAGAGTCCGGGAAGCATCTGCCTCCCGGACTCTGTATCTGTATTGCCATGATTACTCTTCTCTCTTTTTCCTGACAAGCAGCCAGATAATTACAAACCCGGTACATAAAATCATAACCTGAAATACAAGGATGACGCAGATGCCTGCCAGCACCAGAAAGCCCGCAGCCCTTAATCCGCTGCCAGAGCTTCCCTCAGAGTTCGTTCCTGCCTGGTCCGGGTCCTCCTGTGACGGGATATCCTGTGATGGGTTCTCCTGTGACGGGTCCTCAGCTCCCTCACCATCCTGATCCAGTCCCTGGATCCTGCGCACATCCCCTGCCAGGGCTTCCAGCTCACTGCTGTCAAACACATCCCTCAGCCCGCAGCGGTACATGGTGTCGCGGTAGGGGGCATCCAGACCTTCATTCAAAAGTCCCATATACGTATCCACAGCGCCGTCCCAGTCCCTCCTGGACATGGTCCAGAGATCAAGGGCCGACAGAGCCGAGGTTCCATATCCCATATAGTACAGGGGGCTGTAAAACAGATGCGACACATCCACCCAGTCATAGCACACGCCCTCGTCGTAGACATCAAAATACCATCCATGATAGGAATCCTGTATCTCTTTGAATGTGCGGTTCATGTCCTCCAGACTCATGTCCGGATCCATGTAAACAGCTTCCTCAAATTCCTGCAGCATGCAGGACATAATGATCACATACAGCATATCCGTAACAGTCTCAAACTCAAAGGCCTCTGCCCCTTCGCCAAACATATCCCCCGCATACTGGTTGACCAGCATCTCCAACCCCTGTGACTGGACCTCGCACACATCCACACTGTAACCCTGGAACAGTTCAGGCACCGAATTATAATAATAGGAGCTGAAATGCCCGAATTCATGAATCAGGGACTGGTAATCCGTAAATGTATGGTTTCTGTTGATGAAAATAAATGCGTCGCCATAGCTTGGAAGCCCTACGGTATAATTATTATCCATCCTGTCCTGTCCGTCTTCCCCGGACTGGATATCATACAGCTCGTTGTCCTGCATATACCGGAAAATCTCACCCAGCTCAGGATTCACCGATCCGACAGCCCTTCCAACACCGGCCAGTATGTCCTGGGCGGAACTCTCTTCCACAAGGTCCAGGGAGTCATAGGATTCCTGGGCCACATCCATATACCAGATGTCATTATTAAGGGGAACAATACGGGTCTTTACATCCGAGCAAAGCCCCTCTGCGTCCTGAAGGGTATAGTCCCTTCCGTAAACAGCCTCAAAGGAATAACGGGCATAGTTGTCATAGCCTTTAAGCTCTGCTGTCCGGCGGCGCACCTGGACCAGTTCCCGGAACTTGCTGCCCAGAACCCGGTTCTTTTCCCTGACAAGTGCATCCTCAATCTCAGCGTACTGCCCGTCGTCAAGGTCCGGTTCCCGTTCCAGCCGGCTGTAGCTCCACTGTCCGCCCTCCAGCTCCACCGTAAAATCGCCGGCAGCCAGTTTGTCATACTCCCTGAGAAGCTCCTGCTCCCTCCGGTTCAGTTCGGTCAGTTCCCCGGAATTTTCCCTGTAATATTCGATGTAAGGCGCATATTCAATCCCCATCTTATCTGTCAGGAGTTCTTTATAGGATGAGTTCATCCCCTTCTTAAGGCAGGCTGCAGCCTTATCCCCCATCTCGGAGTAGATGTCCGTGGTATATGCCTGTTCTGCGGCAGCCTGCTCATCCGACACGTCCCTGTCATAGTTCAGCTGGGCCATATAAGTCAGGGTAGCCAGACGGTCATACTCATCCACAATGGCATCGTATAGCCTCAGCACCTCCTCTTCCCGGCCTTGCGAAGCACAGGCCTGTTCAAAATCAGCCATGGCCTGTTCCATGGCAGCCGGGTCATAGTGCTCGTATGGCCTCCGGGAATAGGGAACGGCTTCATGGACCTTTCCGCCGGCTTTGCTGACATATTCCGGTTCCCGGGCCCTTTCCCGGGCAGTCAGGCTTCCCTGAGACGCGCTGCAGGAGGTGATCGTCAGTGACATCACCAATGCCAGGACCAGTGCTGCCCCGCGCCTTAGACTCCTTTTCCACATTCCGTTTTTCACAGCAGGCCCTCCTTACATATTATGGTATATGCCTATTGTAACACCCCGGACGTTTTACCGCCAGTTGATTTAATGTCTCATCTCCGGTCCATGGTCCATGCTGCCTGCCTAATCTCCGGTTATCCATCCTTCCTCCTCCGGAAGCAGGAAATAGTTATTATCCCTGTCCGAATCAGCAATCATGGCGTCCAGCTCCCGGATCAGATAGCTGTCCGGCATGTTTCTCTCCCAGAACCGGTATCCCTTGGTGCTCTTTATACCTTTGACGTCAATTTCCCGTCCTGCATAGTAATCAATGTATACCCCTGCATAGGTTGCTGCCATGGAATGTTCCACGTCTGCCCCCAGGTTCTTCACAACGCCCCGTATCTGGTCGCTGATCAGCTTTTGTATGTACCGGTAGGACCAGTCTTCAAAATCCAGCAGGTCCGGATTGGTGCTTCCGTTTTTCTGTGCCCAGGCAGATACATCCACAGCCCTGGTGGCATAGGAAATACTTCCGTCCTCCTCCCATAACACCTCTCCATACTGGCAGGGCGGTATGCTGAGGGCATCTGTCACGATTTCCTGTATGCCGTAATTTCCTTCCGGAACTCCGGGCTCGCTCTTATGCTTGCGGATACGCTGCACATGCAGGTGTCCGCTGAAAAAAAGCGGGAGCTCATATTTCTGAAGAAGGGAAATCACCTCTTTGTTGTTGTCCATGGCGCACTGGGTGGTATACATCCTGCTCTGGGCCAGCAGATTATGGTGGGCAATGGGTATCACAAACACTCCCTCCTCCTTTGCCCTGGCCAGCTGTTCATCGGCCCAGGCCATGGTGCTGTCTTTCAGTCTTCCCTCCACCTTGTTATCCGGCTCATATTGGCAGGAGTCCAGCATCAGAAGCCAGTTTCTGTCATCCAGGGCGTAGACATAGCTCAGTGAGCTGTCGTCCCGGCTCAGTGCCTGGTCATAACCGTATTCATGGTAAATCTCATGGAATTCAGGCCCGTCAATATAGGGAGCCGGCTCTTTCCGGGCGCCGTAGTACACCGAAGCGTCATGGTTATTGATATCATGGTTTCCCGGTATCACCAGGACCTGTATGCCTGCGTCCTGGACCCTTTTAAGCCTTGCCGCCAGCTCCTCATGGTTCAGCCGCTCCCCGTTCATAGTAATATCGCCACTGAGAACCAGGGCAGAGGGCCGTTCCTCTATGACCTCGTCCAGAAATGCTTCCAAAAGCTCAGGCAGATACTGGACCACCTTTCCGTCACTCCGCTCCACAAACAACCGGAAAGCTTCCCCGCCGTCTCCAGCTAAAGCGCTTTGATAGTGAAGGTCTGTTGCCAGGATCAGCCTGGGCGGTATGTAGGGTTCCTCAGGGGCTTGCGGAGGAGTCCACATACCGGGAAATTTCTTCTTCCACTCCTTATAGCCCTCCTGCCTGATTACTTCATCCTGGGGTTCCTGTGCCTGGGAATCCGTAGCCAATTCCGGCCCGGCCGGTTCCTCCCATTCCTCCCCTGTCTTTGCTTCCCGGGTGCCCTCAGGCCCCCCGCTTTCCCTGCTCTCAACCGATACAGGCCCTGAAGGCTCCATTAAAGTCTTTAAAACGTGCAGTACCCCGAAGCATGCCATAAATACCATGGCATACATCAGGGCACTTATCATCCAGGTCTTTCTCTTCATGCAGTCTGCTCTTTCTGTATTAACTATCGCTGTGTTATATTATGCCCAGTTCCTTCATGGCATACGCGATTCCGTCCTCCTCCACATCCTTTGTCTCAAACGTGGCGTAGGGCTCCAGAACTTCGTCATGCTTTCCCATCAGGATACAGTTGCTTGCGTAGCGGAACATGGCAAGGTCATTGCCGCTGTCGCCGAACACATAGGCATCATCCAGAGAGATGCCGTAATGCTTCAATACCAAATCAATGGCCGTTGCCTTGGAATGTCCTCTGGGCACACATTCATATTCCCCGTTTCCGCGGTCTATGATTTCCATGTCCCTGAGCCGTCCGAAAAGCTCCTTGGGCCTGCTGTTTTCACCCGAGATAAGATAAAACTTATCATAGTCATAGCAGTCGTCCTCCCAGTCATATTCAGACACACAGTCCGAACGTCTGAGCGACGCCTTCATCTGCTCCACCCTTGGAATAGGTGACTGTGACCTGTGGATGTGGATTCCGTCCGACGCCTCAAGGGCTCCGTCCAGTCCGCACGCATCAATATGGCCCTTGATTTCCAGCCCTCTCTCATGAGGAATGTGGTAGCTGTACATGACCCTGCCCTCTGCAAGGATATAGGTCCCGCAGCCGCACAGATATCCGTCTGCTTCCACCAGCTTCTTAATTTCGCCCAGATGGGCATATACGCGGCCCGTATTGATGAACACCAGATGTCCTTTTGCGCGCGCCTCCTTCAGTGCCTGTACCGCACTTTCAGGAACCCGGCCCGTCTTTTCAGACAGGAGGGTTCCGTCAATATCATAAAATAAAGCTTTCGTTCTATTATTCATCATCTCTGAACACAATGGTCTGTGCTTCCTCGTCCATGCTCTCCACGATTGCCAGTGACTCCAGTCTGATTCCCTCTGAACGCAGCAGGTCTCCGCCTACCTGGAATCCCTTCTCGATGACAATGCCCGCGCCTACCAGTTCAGCGCCGGAATCCCGTACCAGGGCAGCCAGGCCCTCCAGAGCCTTTCCATTGGCCAGGAAGTCATCAATGAGCAGCACCTTGTCGCCGGCTCCCAGAAACTCTCTTGACACGATGATATCATAAACCCTGCCATGGGTGTAGGACTCCACCTTGGTGGTATAAACCTCGCCTGCAATATTCTTGGTCTGTGTCTTTTTGGCAAATACAACCGGCACATCAAAATACTGGGCCACAATACATGCAATTCCGATTCCGGAGGCCTCAATGGTAAGAATCTTGGTGACCTCCACATCGGCAAACCTGCGCTTAAATTCTTTTCCAATCTCTCCAAAAAGCTTAATGTCCATCTGATGGTTCAAGAAGCTGTCCACCTTCAGAACGTTTCCGGCTTTTATCTTGCCGTCCTTGCGTATCCTGTCCTTTAAAATCTGCATGTACGAGTCCTCCTTCTTCTTTTGGCAATCCTTCTTTACTGTGCGGCTGTGGTCTCTGCGGCTGTTGTTTCTGCTGGAGCTGTGGTCTCTTCTGCTGCCGGTGTTTCTTCTGAAGTTTCGGTTTCTGCTGCTGTTGTCTCTGCTTCTGTTGTTTCCTCTGCGGCAGCAGTTTCCCCTGCGGCTGTTGTCTCCTCAGCCGGAGCAGCTGCGTCCTGGGCCTCGTTGACTGCGTTGTCCGCCATGAACTTCATAACCTTCTGGTTCAAGGCCATTTCATCCAGGGTCTCCTGGCCGAAATATTCCACTGCGGCCTCAAGAGTCTGGCCGTTCATCTCCGCAAATGCCTGGCGGTCAGCATCCTCCAGGGTTATGCCCTCCAGCTCGGCAACCTTAAGGATAACCAGCTGGTTCTTCACATCATCCTTCACTGACGCGTAAACAGCTTCCTGTAATCCGGGCACATCCATGCCATTGGCCTTAGCCATGCCGGACAGGTTGGTGCCGTACATCTTAGCCTGCTCTTCATACTGCTTGATGCGGTCATTATAACGTCTGGAAAGGGTGTTCTTGTTCAGCTTGAACTTAGAGTTCTCAACCACATTCTTAAGTACATACTGCTGGATCTGAAGGTCGGCAGACTGCTGCTTCTGCTTTAAAAGGTCTTCCTTAACACTGGCCCTGTACTCATCCACTGTCTTAAAATCAGAAACACTCTGTACAAACGCGTCATCCAGTACAGCAGACTGCTTTTCCTTTACAGCATTCACAGTCACCTCAAATACAACGGCCTGTCCTGCCAGGGCTTTCTCGCTGTAGTCCTCAGGGAACGTCAGGTTCAGTTCCTTCTTATCGCCCTTCTTTGTGCCAATCAGTCCGTCCTCAAATCCATCGATCATCCTGCCGGATCCCAGGGTCAGGTCCTGTCCTTCGCCGGTGCCGCCTGCAAATTCCACACCGTCCTGTTTTCCCACATAATCAATGTTGACAATATCGCCTTCTGCGGCAGGCCTGTCCACTTCCTCAATTTTAGGATTCTGGCTGAGTACCTGGTTGATTTTTGACTCCACCTCGGCATCTGTTACCATGACAGCCGGTACATTTACCTTTACGCCCTTATACTCTGACAGCTCTACCGTGCCCAGATTCTCCTTTCCTTCCGTCTGGCTGGCCCCGCAGCCTGTCATGATGGAAGCTGCAACCAGTCCGCATAAACATATGAGTGCTAATTTTTTCATTTTACATATCCCTTTTCTATCCTGATTTCACACGCAGGACCTTGAATTATCCTTATTTTTCCATTCATCCCCAAATAGCGTGCGCTGTACATAGTTATATCATACCTGTCCGTGAAAAAAAAGACTTTCCACCAATTTCATGAAAATTTAAGCAACGGTCCGCAGACTATTTGTAGAATGCCTTAAACGCCTTATACGTATGATAGACATCCAGCTTGGAAGCCAGCTCAAAAGGAGAATGCATGGACAGGATGGGCACGCCCAAATCCACAGTATCCACATCCATGTGCGCCACAAACTGGGCAATGGTACCGCCGCCGCCCACATCCACGGCTCCCAGCTCACCGGCCTGCCAATACACGCCTTCCTCCTCCATAATGGCAATGACCTTTGCCATGGTCTCGGCGCTGGCGTCGTTGGAGCCGGACTTTCCCCTGGCTCCCGTATACTTTGTCAGCACACAGCCTTTGTTGATATAGCTTGTGTTGCGTCCCTCGTACACATCCGGGAAGTTGGGGTCGAACGCAGCATTCACATCCGAAGAAAGGCACAGGGATTTTCTCAATACTTCCCTGGGGCTGACACCTGCCTGTTCCGCCAAATCTTCTATGTAATGAAGCACAAAATCCGAATTCAAACCCGTGTTGCCGGTGGAGCCGATCTCTTCCTTGTCAGCCAGAATGGTCACGGTTGTGTGGGCAGGCTTCTTTGCATCTATCTCAGCCGTCAGAGCCGTATAAGCGCAAACCCTGTCATCCTGTCCGTAAGCGCCTATCATGCTGGTGTCAAAGCCAACGTCCCTGGCCTTTACAGCGGGTACCATTTCAATTTCAGCGCGGAAAAAGTCTTTTTCCGTAATTCCGTACTTTTCATTTAAAAGACTTAAGGCCATCAGCTTTACAGGCTCTTTTACCTCCTCATCCTGGAAGGGGAGGGATCCAACCACAATATTCAGCTCCTCGCCCTTTAACCCGTCCTTTAAGGGACGCTCGTTCTGCCTGGCAGCCAGGTGGGGAAGCAGGTCTGTCACGCAGAATACCGGCTCCTTCTCATCCTCTCCAATGGAAACCTCCACCGTCTCTCCGTTTTTCTTCACCACCACACCGTGCATGGCCAGGGGAATGGTCCCCCACTGGTATTTGCGGATGCCGCCGTAATAATGGGTTTTGAAAAATGCTATATCCTCCTTCTCGTACAGGGGATTGGGCTTTAAGTCCAGCCTGGGGGAATCAATATGGGCCCCGTTGATTCTCAGGCCCTGGTCCAGGGGCTTCTTTCCAAAGGTGGTGGCAATCAGCGATTTGCCCCGGTTCACATAATACACCTTATCTCCCGGCTCATAGGATTCCCCTGAGTCAAAGGGCTTATAGCCTGCCTTTTTAAGCATCTTTACCGCTTCCTTCACACACTCCCGCTCGGTCTTTCCCACATCCAGAAATTCCTTATAGCCCTCGCAGTATTTAAACGCCTTTTCCGCCTGCTCCGGTTTATCCTTTCCAATATGAGGGAACGCCCATGTAAGCTGCTCCTGTAATTCCTGTCCTTTTGTCTTCTTAGCCATTATTTTCCTCCTGGTATATTTTATTTATATAATCTGATTCTTTACTGACTTAAGTTATGACGGTTCCGCCATCTATAATTCAAATGTCCGCTTCCGCCCGCAGCGCTTCGCTTCCTCCCCCTGTCCGTTTCTTCCTGCCGGGCTGAGGCGTCTGTGCTTCACATCCAGCAAAAGCGCGGAGGATTGGGCATCACCGGACCCGGCAGCGGCTTCTATCATCTTCTTAATCTCATCCTCTCCCAGCCGGGCCGACCGGGCCATAAAGCCCAGGATATCCCGCTCTCCCCGCTCTATCAGCCCCTTTGCGCCTTCACCGGCATGAGTCCTTACATAATCCCAGTACTCATCCTCTGCACTTTCCCTTAAACCGCAGGGCCAGTACAGGCGGTACAGGGCCAGACGCACTGCCAGCTCCGGCTTTTCCTGGACCTTTACATGGGGAAACAGCCTGTCATATTCATCAAAACGGAAATCCCCTCCGTCAAAACAGTACCGGTACATATGGCCGCAGCCGTGCATTTCCCTCATGATGATGCGGGCCGGTGTGTTCTCCACGGACTCCTCAAAAAATTCCGGAAATATAAGCTTTGCCAGGAGCGTCCCCGAACCGGACCTGTAATTTACGGACAGGGTCTGGTGAAGCTCCGACAGGATATCCTTAAAACAGGACTTCCTGCCCTCCGCAACGCGGATATCCAGGCACCTGAGACCTGTACAGCCGGTAAATACCCCGGCTCCCCAGTCCTCCACGGCGCTGCTGCATGAGAGCCGCTTCAGGCCGCTGCAGTTATAGAAACCATAGGCTCCCACCTTCCTGATTGTATCAGGCAGTATGATTTCCTCCACCCGGCTGCCGCAAAGCTCCGGCTCCCCCAGATATTCACAGGGCGGCGGTTCCCGCCTGCGCACCGTATCCGAAAAAAGGTAGCCTGCAAACTCGGTCACAGGCATGCCATCAACCGTCCCCGGTATCTCCAGAATTTTGTCCAAACCATAACAACGCTGGAGGCATACCCCGTCCAGCGTTTTTTCATATAATATTCTCATGGTATCAGTTTAATCAGTTTAGGGGATTTTTTCAAGACTATTTTACTTCCAGAAAAAATATTCAAAAAAATACCGGTCCGCCTGCCTCTTTTGACGCCTGCTTCCCGGTATATCCTGGAACGTATCTGAACTGCTGCACCCTTGGGTTCCTTCTATTCATCCACAAACCTGTACCCCACGCCCACCTCTGTGAGTATGAACCTGGGATTGGCCGTGTTATCCTCAATCTTTCTCCGTATATTTGCCATGAACACCCGCAGGGACTGGTAATCATCCGTGGTGTCATATCCCCACACCTCCTGCTGGATATAATGATGGGTCAGCACCTTGCCGCTGTTATTCACCAGAAGGACCATCATCTTATATTCCAGGGGAGTCAGATGTACTTCCTGGTCATGGACATACAGTTTACGCTTTTCAAAATCCAGCCGGAAATAGTCCAGACAGAACTCCTGCTCCTGGTGGTTCATCGTGGAGCTCTTATGGCGCAGCCCCACGCGGATTCTGGCCAGCAGCTCCTCGGCGCTGAAGGGCTTAGTCACGTAGTCGTCCGCTCCCTGGTCCAGGGCGCTTATTTTCTCCCGCTCCTGTCCCCTGGCGGAAACCACGATAATAGGCACATCGGACTTCTGGCGGATCTGGCGCAGCACCTCCATGCCGTCGATATCCGGCAGTCCCAAATCCAGCAGAATCAGGTCCGGATGATCCGCGTAAAAGAGGGATATGCCGGACAGTCCGTTATCAGCCAATATATAAGCGTAACCCCTTGTCTTCAGGGATATCTTCATAAAATTCTGTATGCTCTTGTCATCCTCAATGACAAGGATCGTTGTCTCATTCATCCTTCCTGTCCTCCATTGGCATTGCTACTTCAAATACAGCTCCCCCCTGGGGGCTGTTGAAGGCCCTGATGGTGCCGCCCTGGGCCTCCACCATGGCCTTGCATATGGTAAGCCCCAGGCCCACGCCCCGCTGCTTATCCCCGTTCTCATAAGCAGTGGTAAAGAAATTATCGAAAATCTTATCTATCTTATCATTGGGAATCCCTATTCCATTATCTGAAACCACAAACTTCAGGCAATTTCCATCCTGTTTTACCCTGAGGGTCACCGTGGTGCCGGTCCCGGAATGGCGGAACGCATTGTCCAGAAGATTGACCAGAACCTGGATGAACAGTCTCCCGTCCACAGATACCAGAAGTATGTCCTCCGGCGTCTCCATCTTAAGTGTATGGTTCCCCACCCGGTTGGAAACCAGCCGGACAGCGGAGGCCACAAGGTCGTCCACCACTTCCTTCTTTTTATTGATATCCAGACGGCCCTCCTGGATTCGCGTCAGGTTCAGCAGGTTTTCCACCATGGTGCTGAGCCATTCGGAATCCGAGCATATATCCTTCAGCATGCTCTTAATCGTAGCTTCATCCATGATGCCCAGATTGTCCAGAAGAAATCCCGCACTGCCGGTAATTCCTGTAAGAGGCGTGCGCAGGTCGTGGGATATGCTCCTTAAAAGGGTGCTCTTTAACCGTTCCCGCTCTACCTGAATCCTGGTATTTTCCTTCTCCCGGCTGAGCAGCTCCCTCTCAATAACCAGGGTCAGCTGGGAAATGACCGTGTCCACATATATCTTTTCCTCTTCGCTTAAGGTCCAGCCCTCACAGTCAAATATAATCACACCGTAAGTCTTTTCCCGGTTGCGGATAGGCACGTACAGCCCATTGTCATCCGGAAACTGGCATTCTCCATGACCGCAGGGAATGGACTGCCTGTAGCACCATTCCGCCATGTAATTGGGAAATTCCTTTTTCTCGTCCTCCTTCAACAGGACGCTCACCGGCTTTCCGGTCAGATTGGACAGGCTTTCTTCGCTGTACTCCTTAATCTGCTGGTAACCGGACAGATTCAGGAATCCGCTTCCTATCTCATTCATCCTGGCCGTAATCTCTCTCTTTTTGTTGGCAATCTGCATCTGCTTCTGCAGCTTCACCACCAGGGTGGCCACAATAGAGGCAGCCGCCACAAAGACAATGGAGGATACCACGTAGTTCACATCATCCATATGGAACGTAAGCTTTGGCTCCGTAAAGAGATAGTTGAACGTAAAGGTAAAGACAATGGCCGCGCACAGGGCCCAGGCCAGGCTGCTGGTAGCCAGTATGCTGATGAGCACCCCCAGCAGATATACTAAAAGCAGGTTCTCCGCCCTGATCCCGCAGCTGTCCAGCACAATGGCCAGTATGGTGGAAATCACCCATATGACAGCCATTTTTGCACATGCCTTTACAAAGTCCAGAACCCAGTCCCAACTATATAACATAACTCCTTTTACTCTCCCTCTTCCTGCTTTTGCCCTAAAATGGCCTGGGCAAGGATCATGGGCAGGTTCACTGCCCTGTCCACTCCCAGCTCCTCAAACAGAGCCGCGTTCCTGGGGTTGTGCACCAGGCAGACGGACCGTTTGATTCCCAGAACCTTCCTGCCCATCTGGCATATCTCAAAATTATCCGTGTCCTCCCGGCCCAGGGCCAGGATAACATCATAATTGCGGATACCTGCTTCCTCCAGAATAAACTGCCTGCAGGGATCTCCCAGAACCGCGTTCACATTGTAGGAGGCGCAGAGATGCTCACAGAATGCTTTGTCCGGATCGATCACAGTTACCTTATATTTTTTCTCCATCAGAAGGCCGATGAGAAAATCCGCATATTCTCCCCCCAGCGCCACTGCTATCTTCATGCTCACACAGCCACCTCCCTGCTCACTGTCTCTGCCAGACGTCCATAATCATCCGCTGACAAATCATAGAGACTGATGGGTTTAACAGGCAGATCCGTAACCAGCTGGTGCCTTCCGGTGTCATCCAGACGGGCATAGACCTGGCTCACATGGAAAATACGGCTGGCAATCTGAGCCAGCAGGAGATTGGTATTGTCATCCTGGGTGGATGCGATAAACAGACCTGCATCCTCAATCCCGGCTGCCTTTAAGACCTGGGGATCCGTTGGGTCCCCTTCCATCTCATACCCCCTGAACTCCTCCGGCAGGTAACGGAAGCTTTCCCTGTCCTTATCCAGCACCACAACTTTATGGCCTTTCTTATATAATGACTTTGCCAGCGCAGCCCCCAACGGTCCGCAGCCCGCGATTACGATACATTTATTTTTATGGAATAACATACGATCTCCTCCTTTCATTTATATGTTCCCAATTCTATTGTAAAAGAGAACCATATAAAGAAACTAGAGAAAATGTATTAGGGGGGCATAAAGATTCTATAAAGATATCTTTATCCCCCTCTTTATACTAAATACTATACCATGAATACCGGCCATGTCAAATCAAACCGGTCCCTCCGCCATGCCTACATGACTCCGAATGCCTTATAAAACAGCCATATGACGGTCCCCCCTATCAGTCCCACAGAGGTCACCACCCCTACCATGAATATGGCCGCGGCCAGCTGCACAATTACGCTGGAAATCAGCGGAAAGCGTTCACACAAATTATCTATCTTCTGTCCCACGGGACTCTTTAACTTAAATATCATTTTAGCTGTCATGGCAATTCCCTCTCTTCCTGCTTAAAGGATACTACCAGATAGCGTAAAGATTCCATCCATGGTTCACGGTATTGTATAAATTATCTGCAAATACGCGGCCCGCTCATATCCTTTAACCGGTAGGAAGTCTCCTCGGCAATGATATTTAAGACATTCTTGTCATTGGGCTTAATGATGTCTCCCCCTTTCATCTCCACACCAATGACCGCATAGACCGTATCGTCCTTATATACGGGCGTATATCTGGCCCTGGCTCCCGGCAGTGTATCTGTGGTGGCTCCGGCCTTATGATGGTTTTTATAGACCCAGGCCGCCACAGCCATCTCGTCCGGGTTCTTAAACAGGGAGGTAAGAGAGGACGCGTCCTCTCTTTCCGAGGCCGGATATATCTTCATCCGGTTCATTTTCCCGTCCAGCATATCGTATATAACAATGTTGCGTTTTAATAAGCTCTGTACCAGCCTTCCGCATATATCCAGTATCTCTTCACGGGTGGTTCCCTTTCTCAGATTCCGGTTGATACCAAACAGAATCTGCATATACCCCGATTCAGCCTCACTTTTCTCTGCTTCCCGCTTAAGCCTGGCCGCCATGGAGCTGGTAATCAGGGCACAGACAAGCATGGCCGCAAAGGTAAAAGGATAAATACTGCCGTCTGCCTGAAAGGTGTAGCGCGGCGGCGTGAAAAAGAAGTTGAACAGCAGCACCGATGCCACGGAAGCCAGAAAACCATAGGTACCGGCCCTGGTGACATAAGCTGCCAGCATGGTCCCCATCATGTAAATCATGGCCACATTGATGATGCCCAGCTTGTAGTGGTCCAGTACCATGGAAAGAAAGGTACATCCCGCCATGATAAGGCCTGTCTTTAAGATATCCATGCTGTATTTCCGTCCGTTTTCCGGCTTTTTAATCTTTCCGTTCTCCCTGGCCGCGGCATCCGGTATCACGTATACATCCATGTTGGGTACGGCCTTGATGAGACGGTCAATTATGGTGGACTTCAAGTGGAGGAAGCTGCGTTTCCTCACCGTCCTGCCTATGACAATCTTGGAAATGCCGTTCCTTCTGGCATAGCCCGCAATCTGCTGTACAATATCATCCCCGTAAAGGGTAATCACATTGGCCCTGAACTGCTTGGCCAGATTAATATTGGCCTCCATGCTCCTGCTGATTTTTGCATGTTCCCTTTTCATATCCGCTGTTTCCACCAGAACCGCTGTAAAATCCGCGTGAAACGCCCCTGCCATCCTGGCCGCGGTCCTGATTACCCTTGCATTGGTGGGGGAGGGGGACAGGCAGACCAGCACGTGCTCACCGGTGTAATAATCCTTGCCCGCCGCATCCCGCTCCCTGACCACCTCCCGGTTGACCCGGTCCGCTGTCCGCCTTAAGGCTATTTCACGCAGGGCAGACAGGTTTTCCACTGTAAAAAAGCGGACAGACGCCTTGTCCGCCTGGTCTTTGTGGTAAATCTTCCCGTCCTCCAGGCGCTGTCTCAGTTCCTCCGGCGCAATGTCCACCAGCTCCACCTGTCCGGCATCATCAAAAATATCGTCCGGGATTCGTTCATATACCCGCACATGGGTAATGGATGCCACGATGTCATGAAGGCTCTCCAGGTGCTGCACATTGACCGTGGTGTACACGTTGATTCCGGCGTCCAGCAGCTCAATCACATCCTGGTAGCGCTTTTTGTGACGGCAGCCCTGGGCATTGGTATGGGCCAGCTCATCCACCAGAATCAAATCCGGCCTTCTCATAAGGGCCGCATCCAGGTCAAATTCCTTCAGGATGATTCCCTTATACGTTACCGCCATTGGGGTCAGCAGCTCCATTCCGGCCAGCAGCTCCATTGTATCCGGCCTGTCATGGGGCTCTATGTATCCGGCCACCACATCCCGTCCCGCTGCCTTTTCCTGCCGGGCAGCCTCCAGCATGGCGTATGTCTTGCCTACTCCGGCCGCGTATCCGAAGAATATTTTAAGCCGTCCCCTTGCCTTGTCACTTTCCCTGGGAAAATTCTGCTTTAAAAGCAGCTCAGGGTCCGGTCTCTCATCCCGCTGCCCGTCCATAAGCCATTTCTCCTTTCTATTGCTCCGTTCTCTAAAACAGCTGTAGAGCTGCCGCAATGCGCGGCAACTCTATACACCATAAGCAAATCATGTTTAAATCAGTCCATCCAGAGCCAGATTCACTTTCAGCACATTCACCCTGGGCTCTCCGAAAATTCCCAGGAACCTGCCCGTGGTATACCTGCTGATGACGGCCTCCACATCCTCCACCGCCATATTCCGTTCCCTGGCAATCCGCTCTGCCTGGTAGCCGGCTGCCGCGGGAGAAATTTCCGGGTCCAGTCCGCTGCCTGAGCAGGTTACAAGGTCCACAGGAATGGGCTCCTCTCCCTTTTCCGGATGGGCTGCCCTGATTTTCTCCACCCGCTCAGCTATCATGGCTTCAAGCTCACTGCCTGCCGGTGTCTTGTTGGAGGCACCTGCATATGCCAGAGGCTCTCCGTTTTCGTCTGTAAATGTCCCTGTATCCACATTCATGACTCTGCCCCAAAGATACTGGTTTCCGGTAAACTCCTGGGCCAGAAGGGCGCTTCCATATTTAGTGCCGTCCTTGCCCACAATCACCGATCCGTTGGCCTCATGGCCAAATGCCACATTGGCCGCAGCCGTGATGACCGCCGGGTAAATGACGCTTGTTATGATTAACATGACCAGGAAAAAACCTGCCATTTTTGGCAATACTGATTTTACTGTTTTCATGAACATTCTCCTAACTTTGACTGATTCTGCTGTCTGCATCTGCTTCCTTCACACATCACACCACCAGCCCTGCGGCCGTGATCAGCACGTCGATTGCCTTGATTGCTATGAACGGAATGATGATTCCCCCCAGTCCATAGACCAGGAGATTCCCGGACAGCATCCGGGCCGCAGAGACTTCCCTGTACCTGACTCCCTTAAGAGCCAGGGGAATCAGGGCCACAATAATCAGGGCGTTATATATGATAGCCGAGAACACGGCGCTGTTTGCACTGTGAAGCCCCATTATATTGAGGGCTGACAGTCCCGGATACAATCCCATAAACAGTGCCGGGATGATAGCAAAATACTTGGCAACGTCATTGGCAATGCTGAAGGTGGTCAGGGATCCCCTTGTCATGAGAAGCTGCTTGCCTATCTTCACTATCTCAATCAACTTGGTGGGGGATGAATCCAGGTCCACCATGTTTCCGGCTTCCTTGGCTGCCTGTGTGCCTGTATTCATGGCCACCGCCACATCTGCCTGGGCCAGGGCCGGGGCATCATTGGTACCGTCGCCGGTCATGGCTACCAGATGGCCCCTGGCCTGGTAATCCCGTATCATGTCTAATTTGGCCTCCGGGGTTGCCTCTGCCAGAAAATCGTCCACACCGGCCTCAGCCGCAATGGAGGCAGCGGTCAGCGGATTATCGCCGGTAATCATAATGGTTCTGATTCCCATTTTCCTTAAATCCGCAAACTTTTCCTTCACACCCTGCTTCACAATGTCCTTAAGCTCCACCACGCCCATAACGCGTCCGTTCTTTGCCACCACAAGAGGTGTTCCTCCCTGGTTTGCAATCCGCTTTACGATGTCCTCGCATTCCCTGCTGAACGCGCCTCCATGCCGGTCCACATAGGCTTTAATGGCGTCAGCCGCGCCCTTTCTGATCTCATTTCCATTGTAGTCAATGCCGCTCATCCTGGTCTTGGCAGTGAAGGGCACGAAGGAGGCCTGAAGCTCCTCCATATTCCTTGCGCGGATTCCGAAGCGCTCCTTTGCCAGAACCACAATGCTGCGTCCCTCAGGAGTTTCGTCTGCCAGGGATGACAGCTGGGCCGCATCTGCCAGCTCCATTTCCTTGTGGCCGTCCACCGGAATAAAGGCGTCTGCCTGGCGGTTTCCAAGTGTTATGGTACCCGTCTTATCCAGCAAAAGGGTATCTACATCTCCGGCCGCTTCAATGGCCCTGCCGCTCATGGCCAGCACATTGGCCTGGTTCAGGCGGCTCATTCCCGCGATACCGATGGCAGACAGCAGAGCGCCAATGGTAGTGGGCGCCAGACAGATTAAAAGCGCTACCAGATTGGTGATGGACGTGGGATTGGCTGCTCCTGCCTCCACGGAGGAGAACACGGAATAGGAGTACAGGGACATGGTAACAAGCACAAAGATAATGGACAATGCCACCAGAAAAATCTGCAGTGCCAGCTCATTGGGGGTCTTTTTACGGGAAGCTCCTTCCACCATTGCAATCATTTTATCCATGAAGCCCTCGCCCGGATTGCTGCTGACCCGCACCACGATCCAGTCGGATATAACCGTGGTGCCTCCTGTGACGGCACTTCTGTCACCGCCGCTTTCCCGGATTACTGGAGCTGACTCGCCGGTAATGGCGCTCTCATCCACCGACGCGGCGCCCTCCACCACGTCGCCGTCTGCCGGTATCTGTTCCCCTGCCTTAATATAGACAAGGTCCCCCTTTTTCAGTTCCGTGGATTTCACCCTGACGGCCTCGCTTTTGCGGTCAGCCGAAGGAATCCTGGATGCCATGGTATCCTTTCTGCCTGCACGCAGGGCATCTGCCTGGGCCTTTCCCCTTCCCTCTGCTATGGCTTCCGCAAAGTTACCGAATAAAACCGTAAACCAGAGGATGACGGATATGGCCAGTATATAACCCGGCGCAGCGTCCCTGATACCTGCCAGAGAAAACAGGAACATCACAAAGGTCAGGATGGCGGATACAAAAACCATAAACATGACCGGATTCTTTATCTGGGTCCTTGGATTCAGTTTAATAAAGGAATCCTTAAGGGCCCTGCACATAATCTCATGATTGGAAAATATACTCTTTTTTTGTTCATTCATGTCTCATTGACCTCCCTATGCTATCATCTGGAAAAACTCAGCCACCGGGCCAAGTGACAGGGCCGGGAAAAAGCTGAGGGCCCCTACCAGCAGTACCACGAAAATCAAAAGGAAGATAAACATGGCATTATGGGTGGGAAGGGTGCCGGAGCTGACTGCTACCTTTTTCTTTGCCGCCAGACTGCCTGCAATAGCCAGGGTGGCAAACATGGGCAGGAACCTTACAAACAGCATAATCAGTCCGATGCTCACATTCAGGAAGGGGGTATTTGCGTTAAATCCTGCAAATGCGGAACCATTGTTGCCGCCTGCGGATGAATACGCGTAAAGGACCTCTGACAATCCATGGGCTCCCGGATTATTCAGGCTGTCATGGGTGGACGGAAGCAGCGTGGCGATACCGCTGCCCACCAGGATGGCCACAGGGGTCGCAAGGCAGACCAGCACAGCCATCTTCATCTCAAAGGGTTCTATCTTTTTGCACAGGTACTCCGGCGTACGCCCCACCATCAGCCCCGCTATAAACACTGTAAGGATGGCAAACCCCAGCATACCGTAGAGCCCGCAGCCCGTACCGCCGAATACCACCTCTCCCAGCTGCATCAGCAGCATAGGAACAAGTCCGCCAAACGGCGTGTAGCTGTCGTGCATGGAATTGACCGAGCCGTTGGAAGCAGCCGTGGTAAATACAGCCCATGTCCCGGATGTGGCTATGCCAAATCTGGTTTCCTTACCTTCCATATTACCGCCTGCCTGTCCCTCAGTCCCCATATAGACCGCGCCGTCCTGGGCTATCTGGGGGGTGCCGGCCTGTTCACTGCAGCCCACAATGGCCAGCGCTGCTGCCAGCATGATGAACATGGCCAGGAACACCGCCACGCCCTGTCTCTTGTCCTTCACATTCCTGCCAAAGGTAAAGCACAGGCCCGCCGGTATGAGAAGCAGGGAAATCATTTCAAATAAGTTGGATAACGGAGTGGGGTTCTCAAAGGGGTGCGCCGAGTTGTTGCCCCAGAAACCGCCGCCGTTGGTTCCCAGCTGCTTAATGGCAATCTGGCTGGCAGCCGGTCCCAGAGGAACGACTCCCTTTGTGACCTCTGCGGCGGTGCCGTCCTCCTGTTCCACCACCACCGGTTCCACCAGCTGTACCTCGTCGTACTGCTTAAAGGTCTGCGGAACACCCTGGGAGGCAATGGCAAGAGATACCACCACTGACAGCGGAATCAGTATGTAAAGGACTGTCCTTGTCATGTCGGTGTAGAAGTTTCCCAGTCCCCTCTCCTTCACGCGGACGAATCCGCGGATCAATGCGAACAACACTACAATTCCCACAGCGGCAGACACGAAATTCTGGAAATTCAGCCCGATCATCTGGCTGAAATAGCTCAGACTGGACTCTCCTGAATAGGCCTGCCAGTTTGTGTTGGTGGTGAAGCTGGAGGCCGTATTAAAGCCCAGATGCCAGCTCATTTTGCCCATTCCCTGGGGATTAAGGGGAAGCAGGTTTTGAAAGCACAGGATGATCCAGAGCACCGCCAGGCTCATCACGCTGAATACGGCTGTGCACACGGAATATTTCTTCCAGCCCATCTCCTCCTCTTTATCAATCCTCAGGACCCTGTAAATCAGGTTTTCCACAGGCAGCAGAAGCCTTGACAAAAACACCCGCTCCCCGTTCATCACCTTTCCCATATAGGACCCAAGGGGTATTGCTAACACTACCAGTATGACACAGTAAATTATCATCTGCAACGCCACATTCATCATTGTTTATCACCTCTCAATAAAATGATTACCAGGTAAGCCAGTATAATAACCGCGGTTATTCCTATGATACCTAACAGTAATGCCATGGATGATTCCTCCTCTTTTCAAGATAGGGGTATGGTATCACAGATGGTGATAAAGATTCCATATGAGAGCTGGCTGCTTTGTATAAATATAATGTTAATATAAAAGAAATACGCTCCGTCCTCTGTCACAAAAACATAATACGGCTGCACCCATGTATGCGATATACATGGATGCAGCCGCAGCTTATCACAATATTTTTTATTCCATTATTCCCAAAATACCGACATGAGCTCCCTGACAGCCCTCTCACTGTCCACCTCCACCGCAAAACGCACGTATTCCGCCTGGAACGGGTGCTCCCTCAGATCCGTCACAATCATTCCCCTGCAATAGGTGCCGCCGCACTCCACCCTGGCCTTCCTGCTCTCGGTACGGACCAGGCTGGGCATCACGGCGCACATAACAGCCAGGGGATCATGGAGAGGACAGTCACCCATGCAGTAGTTCTGGGTCTGGTTTCCCCTGAGATAATGGACAATGGCCTGCCTCATATAATCCACTGCCGGACGGCAGGCCGGCTTGCAGCAGCCCGACAGCCAGTCCAGATGCTCCATTTTAAGCCTTGTCCTCATGGTGACATCCAGTCCCACTACCGTGATATCCATACCGGAGGTAAACACCTGGTCGCAGGCCTGGGGATCGCAGGCCACATTGGCCTCGGCCACAGGAGATACATTTCCGCGCATGGTCAGGGTACCGCCCATCATCACAAGGCCCTTTACCTTATGCACAAAACCGGGATATTCCCTAATGGTGCGGGCTATATTGGTCAGAGGGCCAAGGGTGATGACCACAAGCTCTCCCTCATACTGCTCAGCCAGATCCATGTGGAACCGGCTCACGTCCACGTCTCTTGTACTGCGGCGGCTGGGAGGTAATTCCACATTGCCCAGCCCGTTTTTGCCGTGTATAAAGGCAACCCGGCCGTCCCATTCCCGGCAGGATGGCTTCTCCGCCCCCACTGCCACCGGTATATCGGGCGCTCCTGCCAGGTCCAGTATCTTCATGGTATTCTCCGCTGCCAGCCATGCCTCTACATTGCCGCACACCGCAGATATGCCCACTATCTCTATCTCAGGATTAAAAAGCGCGTATAATAGGGCGATGGAATCATCCACACCTGTATCCACATCCAGTAAAACCTTCATCTGCCTCTCCTCTTTCATTATGTCATGCGGTATATCCCGGCGCCAGTATCCTGTCTGCTGTCCCGGCTTCCTCTGCCGCCTCTGCTGCCTCAGCCGCCAGTTCCAGGGCGCACCGGATCATGCTGTCCAGGCTCTGCTCCCGTTCCTCGTTGGTAAGAGCCCTGTCATGGTGGATGCTGCTCCCCACAGTCACCATGCTGAGCGCTCTCCTGCCTGCTCTTGCCGCTGTGCAGTAGAGGGACAATGTCTCCATTTCCTGGACCAGAACCCCCATTTTTTCCCACTGTCCTTTTTCTCCCTGACAGTCCTCATAGAACACATCCGAACTGTATACATTCCCTGCCCGGAAGGAGGTATGGCTGTTTCTGGCATGGGCCGCAGCGGCCTCCAGAAGGCCGAAATCCGCTATGGGTGCAAAGGTTCCCGGCAGATGGTACTGGGAGGGAAAGTTAGAGTTGGTGCAGCAGCCCATGGCCAGCACCAAATCCCCCACCTCCACATTGCGGTGAATCGCGCCCGCGGTCCCCACCCGGATGATTGTGTCCACATCATAATTGTGATAGAGCTCGTACGCATAGATACCCATAGAGGGAATGCCCATGCCGCTGCCCTGGACCGATAGTTTCTTACCCTTATAATATCCTGTATATCCATTCATGCCCCTTACCCGGTTGTAGCAGAATACGTCGGTCAGATAGGTCTCTGCAATGTATTTTGCGCGCAAAGGGTCACCCGGCATCAGGACAGCCTTGCCAATCTGTCCTGGTCCCGCTTCATTATGGAATGTTTTCATATTTGATTACTCCGATTTCTTTATTATATTCCTGTCATTCTTTCTTCGTATGCTCAGCTCATGCTGCTCGGAACCAAAGAACAGCTTTTGGGACAGGACAGGCGTATCATACTCGGAATAGAGCACCTCCTCCAGAATCAGGATTGGGTCTCCCTCCTGCATGTTCAGTATATTTGCCAGACGCTCCCTGGCCTGTCCCAGCCGGATTTTGGCATCGCTGTACAGGCCGCCTTCGGACAGCAGCCCGGTATAATACTGGTAAACGGTATCCGGATTCTCCAGGTCCACATCGCTGTTGTCAAGTACCTCATGAGGCATATACACCATGGCAAAGCCGGCCGGCGTATCACCGCAGTAATAGGTTATGTCAATGACCGCCACCACGCTGGAGGGCCGCAGCTTAAGCACCTGCTGGTGCTTTTGGGTGGCCGGCTGGAACCCTATGGCGGTCACCACCTTATCAATGGGCCTGCTGCAGAAATCCACAATGGGATTTCCCACCTTCTCCAGCCCGCTTTTGCTCATATCCTGGTTGGAAAGCACAATGTTGCCCTTTCCCTGATGGTTTATGATTAAACCATCCTCCTGAAGAAGCAGCATGGCCTGCCGCAATGTGCCTCTGCTGACTGCAAGCTGTTCTGCCAGAATGTTCTCTCCAGGCAGCTTATCCCCAGCCTTATACTTTCCCTCTTTCAGCCATTGGCTGATGGTCTCATAGGCAGTCACATACAACGGTATCTTTACATTCTTTTCATTTATCACATTGTCCTTCACAGGTCTGCTTGCTCCTTTCGCGCGCCCGGCGGGCAGTCCTCACTATAGCTCACTATAGATTAGTATAGAACTAATCCACCAATTTGCCAAGTGCCTCCGGACCTTTCACCCTCTTTCCCACAAACAGCAGTACCAGCAGCGTCACCCCATAGGGCAGCATCTGGACAAACTGGGACGGGACAGACGCATCCGTCAGATAGAATCTGGCTGCCTGGGCCACCGCAAATATCATTCCGGCTCCCATGGAGCCCAGGGGCTGCCATCCGCCGAAAATGTTGGCGGCCAGTCCCATAAAGCCCCTGCCTGCCGTCATATCCGCCACAAACAGGTTGTTCTGGGAAATGGACAGGTAGGAACCTGCCAGCCCTGCAATGCTTCCTGCGGCTATCATGGCAATGTAACGGTAACGGTTCACCTGCACACCGGCAGTCTGAACCGCGTAGGGCTGGTCACCGATGGCCCGGTACCTGAGTCCGAACTTGGTCTTATAAAACACAATCCACACCGCAGCCACAATAAGGAACATAGCGTAGAGATAGGGGGACTGGTCTTTAAACAAGGCCCCGATAACCGGAATACCGGAAAGGCCGGGTATGGTCAGATTGGAAATGGAGGGAACGGATTCCGACATTCCTTCTGTCTGCCAGATTGCCTTTAACATTACGGCCGTGATACCGCTGGCAAAAAGATTGATGCCCACGCCTACCACTGACTGGTGGGCCTTCCATTTCAGACAGAAAAGGGCATAAAACCAGCCAATCATACCGCCCAGGACCACGGACAGAAGCACCCCGGCCATGGCTGATCCGGCTGCATAGGAACCGGCTGCCCCGGCAAACGCGCCGATGAGCATGATTCCCTCCACACCCAGGAGGATGATGCCCCCGCGCTCAGCGATGGTGCCGCACAGGGCCCCCAATATAATGGGCACTGAAAGCTGAAGGGTAAGTCCGATAAAATTATTAATCATATCCATATGTCATCCTCTCTTTCTGCTCCACTTAATCAGTTCCGGAGCCGCTACCAGGAGTATCACCAGACTCTGTATTACCGTCACCATGTTGGTGCTTACCATGGTCTCGCGGCTCATTCGCAGCGACCCCATATCCATGATTCCGAAAAGCAATGCGGTCAAAAGCACACCGGCCGGATGATTCCTTCCCAATATGGCCACGGCGATTCCCGTAAAGCCGAAGGATGGGGAAAAACCCTCTATAAAGCGGTGGTATTTTCCAAACACCTCAGTAATGCCCGCAAGGGCCGCGATTCCGCCGCTGATGGTCATGGACATAATCAGAAACATGTTGACACGGATTCCGGCTGTTCCGGAGGCAGAGGGATTGGCTCCCACTGCCCTCAGCTGGTATCCCACCGATGTCTTCCACAGGAATATGTACATGGCTGCCGCCACAAAGAGCAGCAGGAACAGTGCATAGGTGAGCTGGGTCCTGGGCACCAGCTTTCCGAACCAGATTCCCTCGGCTATAAGCTCAGTCTGGGCCGTGGAACCCTCTGTCTTAAAGGGCCCGTTTACCAGATAGGATGTAAAAAGAGTACAGATATAGTTCAGCATAATGGCCACGATTACTTCATTGGTGCTGAATCTGGCCTTAAAAATGCCGGGAACGCTGCCCACAAGCATGCCCGCCGCGATTCCGGCCAGGATACTGATTACAAGCAGCAGGGGAGCAGGGAGCGCGCTAAAGTAAAGGGCGGTGATGACACTGGCCATGGCTCCTGCGTGAAGCTGGCCCTCTGCACCGATATTCAACATACCGCACCTGGAACCCATGGCCACGGCCAGGCCTGTAAAGGCCAGCGGAATGCTCTTGCTGATTGTATTGGCCAGGGACTGCGGTGTGCCCAGAGCTCCCTGAATCAGGGAACCGTAGGCTTTAACAGGGGATTCCCCTGCCAGGAGGATAAAAAGGGCTCCTATCAGAAGCGCAAGCCCTATGGATGCCAGGGATTTTCCTATTTCCGCTGTGTGCCTGCCGCCGCAGATTTTTCCAACGGTCCGGGCTTTCTCACCTGTCCGGTCACCTCCGTCTGCCTGGGCGTTCTTATTGCTGTTCCATTTCATGAGCCCGCACCTCCTGTTTTTTTCCTGCCATGAACAGTCCGATTTCTTCCTTTGTATACTCCCCGTTGTCAAACCGGGCGCTGACCTCTCCCTCGTAGAATACAGCGATGCGGTCGCTCAGGTTCATGACCTCTGAAAGCTCTGCCGATATAAGCAGGATTGCCTTTCCCTGCTCCTTTAACTGAAGAAGTGTCTTATGCACCCTCTCAATGGCTCCGATATCCAGACCTCTCACAGGCTGGGCCACCACCACCAGCCCGGGATCATGGCTGATTTCCCTTCCCAGTATCACCTTCTGCTGGTTGCCGCCTGAAAGCTGTCCTATCTCCTGGTCCACACCGGCCACCTTGATTTCAAACTCCTCTACCTGTTTCTCTGCATCCTGTCTCAGCCTCTCATAATCAATGAAACCCTTCCTGCAATACTCCGGCGTTTCCTGATAGCCCAGCAGGAAATTCTCTGTAATGGAAAAGCTGGGAATCATGGCATTCTTATGGCGGTCCGATGGGATGTATCCCAGGCCCATGGCCTTCCTGTCCTTGACAGCCATGTTCTGGACCGGAATTCCATTTATAAAAATTTCGCCTTCCCTGACCCTGCGGTTTCCCACGATCATTTCCTCCAGCTCCTGCTGCCCGTTGCCATCCACCCCGGCAATGCCCAGGATTTCTCCGGCACGGACCTTCAGGCTGACGGTTTCCCCGGCCCTCTCATGAAGGCGTACACCTTTCAGCTCCAGAACGGCCTGGCCGGTTTTCTGTCCCCTCTTTGCCACGATGTTCTCCACCTGCCTGCCCACCATCTGGGTGGCCAGCTCCTTCTCATTGGTGGAGCTGGTGTCGCACCGGAACACCACCTTCCCCTTCCTGATGACTGTAATGCGGTCAGACAGTGACATGGTCTCATTCAGCTTATGGGTGATGAATATGATGGTCTTGCCGTTTTCCTTTAGCTGGCGCAGAATCTTAAACAGCTCGTCCACCTCCTGGGGCGTGAGAACCGCGGTGGGCTCATCCAGGATAATGATGTCCGCTCCGCGGTACAGGGTCTTAAGTATCTCCACCCTCTGCTTCATGCCCACGGACAGGTTCACCACCTTCTCCTGAAGGTCAATCCTGAATCCGAACCGTTCCACCAGCTCCTCCACCTTTTTCCGGCTTTCCTTCCGGTTGAGGAACAATCCTCCGGATTCCTTTCCCATTATAATGTTTTCAAGAACCGTCAGCTGATTCACCAGCATAAAATGCTGATGAACCATTCCGATTCCCAAGGCATAGGCATCGTTGGGATTGGCTATGGCGGCCTTTTTTTCATTGATGAATATCTCTCCCGCATCCGGATGGTACAGCCCGAAGAGAATGTTCATCAGAGTGCTCTTACCAGTTCCGTTCTCACCCAGGAGGCAGTGGATTTCCTGCTGTCCCACGATGAGATCAATCCCGTCATTGGCGCGTACCGGCCCAAAACATTTGACGATTCCAATCATTCTGATTGCGTCCATATCTTCCTCCTCTATATTATCCGGCCTATCTTAATTAAGCTCAGAGGGAACCTGAATCTCTCCTGATATAATTTTCTGCTTCAGCTCGTCCAGTCTGGCCAGGATATCATCGGAAACCTTGATATTACTTCCCTCCACCGTCACATCCACGCCTCCGTCGCTAAGGCCCAGCATCTGGTTCTCCCCTGTATAGGTATCCTCCACAATGCTGGCAATGGCATGGTATGCGCAGGAATCCAGCTTTTTAAGCATACTGGCCATAATATAGTCCGGAGCGATGCTGTTCTGGTTTAAGTTCACGCCGATGGCCGCAAAGCCTTTTTCCTCGGCGGCCTGGAACATGCCCATTCCCGAAGCACCCGCTGCATGGAAGATTACGTCGGCTCCCTTTTCCACAAAGGTGTTGGCAATGGTCTTGGCAGTGGTGGGGTCATTGAAGCCGCCCGCGTAATCTACAAGCACCTTCATTTCCGGTTCAATATACTCAGCCCCTGCCTTGTATCCTGCTGCAAAGCGGTTGATAAGGGGATTATCCACACCGCCGATGAATCCGATGGTCTTTCCGTCTCCCAGCTTGTCATCTGTCTTTTCCTGCTTTGCCAGGGCTGCCAGGGCGCCTGCCAGAAACGCTCCCTCCTGCTCCTTACAGGAATAGGAGGCTACATTGGGAAGATCAGAAGTGGCATCCAAGAGGGCGAACCGCTGTTCCGGATACGTGGAAGCCACATTGGTCAGGGCATCCACCTGTTCTGCCCCCACGCAGATAATTAAATCATAGTCCCCGGACGCAGCCATCTCATCCTGAATGATTTCCTCATCTGACACAGACTTTGGCTCCACCTCATCGTAAGTGATTCCGTAATCAGCGGCAGCCTTTTTAACACCCTCCAGGGCCAGGTCGTTAAAGGAATTGCCTCCCAGTCCCGCCTCTGTGAAAATGATTCCTATGTGTGCTCCTCCCCCGGAACCAGTTCCGGTCCCATCTGCTGCTTCCCGGGAAGTCTGCCCGCTCCCTGCATCTGGCTTCGATGCAGACGAACCGCATCCCATCACTGCACTGCCTGCAATGCCAACTGCCGCACATAATGCTGCCCACTGTCTGATTCTTTTCTTCATCATGTTCCCCTCCGTTTTATACCTATTTTATTTTAGTGTGTATATGTTACTTAACTTGTTTAACAAGTTATCTAAAATGTAGCATGATTTATTATATTTGTAAATCCCAATTTTACATTCACCCATAGAATCGTTAAATCTTGCTAAATACAGGCAAACTTTTCTGTGCAATTTTACATCTGTATTCCCTTAAATTTACAATATATTGGAATGATTGAGATACCCGGATCACAGCCTGGCCAAAAGGACAAAAAAAGCCGGATGGTTTTCATTATCTGAAAGCCATCCGGCTCCGGCCTGTAACGATACTCAGGATTCCCATATGGGAAGCAGGCCCTATATTCTGTGCGCCACCGCTTTTATTCCACTAAAAAACAAGTACCGATTCAGATTTCTCCTCCTCGATACCTGTTTTTTGTTTTTCTGCTCTCTTTACTCTGTTCTTTTGGATTTCCTTTACTTATACGGTCTGTTTATTTTCACCTTTCATTATCAAGTACATTTTAATGATACTTTCTCGTCATATCATTATAAATGTTCCCGTTCCTTGATCATCTACTCAGTATTTGAAAATATAACGGGACTCGTATTGTATCAGTTTCCTTTTGAACATTTCATCAGGCAGATTCCTTATTCTCTGTTTTCTATAATAATCATTTGATTATATGGAAAACGAAAAATCACTTTCCGGTGGTCTGTACCTCCTTTTTTAGATTTCGTTCTTTTTGATAGTTTTAGTATACTCAAAAGGAGGTAATTTGTCAATACTTTTTTATTAATATTTAAATTTTAATAGTCTTTTTCGTATATACTGTATAAATTTTCAGTTTTTTCACGACAATCAGACAAATCTGCACACTACCTTTTTGCAGCAGCAGCTTCCTATTCTCCCACTCCCCTTATTCTCCTACTACCCTGTATGTCTCCTCCACAATGCGCTCCATGGCGTTGAGTATGTTCTCATAGCCGGTACAGCGGCAGAGATGCCCGGATATCAGCTTTTTCAGCTCCTCCCGGTTGTACTTCTTTCCTGTGCCTACAATCTCCACGGCCGACATAATAAGACCGGGGGTGCAGAATCCGCACTGCACGGCCGCCTCTTCTATGAAGGCTTTCTGGATGGGGCTCAGCTCGCCGTTGGGACCCTTTAAGTCCTCCACGGTCATGATACTTTTGCCGTCCGCCCACATGGACAGATAGATGCAGGAATCAATGGCCTCTCCATTTACAAGGACCGTACAGGCCCCGCACTCCCCAACCTCACACCCCTTCTTTACGGATGTGAAGCCCAGGCGGCGAAGGGTATCCAGAAGAGATTCCCTGTCATCCACAGCAGTCTCCTGTTCCTTCCCGTTAATTTTCAGCTTGATTACTTTAAGCATCTGCCTTACCTCCTGCCAGTGTGATGGATGTTTTAAGAGCGCGCCTGGCCAGCTCCCCGATGAGCTGCAGGCGGAATTCCCGGCTGGCCCTCCAGGATGTGCGGGGATTTACCTGGGACAGGGCTTTATCTGCAAACAGGTCATATATGGTCGCATCTGACACCTGTTTCCCGCGAAGGGCTTCCTCCGCCTCGTAACAGCGCACCGGAGTGGGGGCCGCCACGCCGTAAGCCAGACGTACGTCTTCCAGCACTGTTTTATCAGGCGACAGCTTTACCCTCACCGCACATCCCAGTGTTGCAATTTCCATGGCCCTGCGTTTTCCGTATTTAATATAATGGCCTTCCCATCCCTCATAGTTTTCCCTGGTAATCTTAAATGCCGTGCAGACCTCATTCTGCTTCCTGACCGTACGTCCGGGGCCTGTATAGAATTCTGTAACCGGCACTTCCCGTACTCCCTCCGGCCCTTTTAACACCACTGTAGCATTCAGGGCGCACATGGTGGAGGCAGAGTCCGCAGAGGTGGCCCCATTGCAGATATTCCCTCCGATGGTGGCCGTATTTCTCACCTGAGGTCCTCCCACCTGGTCCACTGCCTCCCCCAGCATGCTGAGGTGTTTCTTTATAATGGGGTCATTGGTTATATGGGAAAAGGAAGTTGCAGGCCGGATGATGATGGTCCCGTCCTCCTCCAGGCTGACGCCTTTTAACTCCGGGATATTGTGGATGGATACCAGGCCCCTGCCTGCATCCTTTCCCTCCCTGACGCGTATGAGCACATCCGTTCCCCCGCTGATGACCTGGGACTGAGGGTCCGCGGTGAGGGCGGCAATGGCGTCCTCCACCGAATCTGCTTCGTAAAATGACTTTATATCAAACATGATGACTCTCCTTTATACTTACCTGACCTGCTGTTTTACATCAGCCATTACAGCTCTATATCAAACCCTTTGCCTGAAATGCCTCTATGAGCCTCTGTGGCGTCATGGGTATGGTATCCATGGCAACGCCTGTGGCATGGAGCACTGCATTGCGCAGGGCCGGCGCCACCGGGATGGCCGGCGGTTCTCCCAGGGACTTATTTCCGTAAGGGCCGGTGGGGTCCTCAAGCTGGATAAACTTCACATGAAGGTCCGGCGTATCCATGGCTGTGGGAATCTTATAATCCAGCAGATTATCATTGAGAGGCCTGCCGGCGTCATTATATAAGAATTCCTCGGACAGGCCGTATCCCAGGCCCATGGACATGCCGCCGTGCACCTGCGCCTCTGCCAGCTCAGGGTTGATCAGCATTCCGGAGTCATGGACATTTACAATGTCCTTTACCGTCACCTGTCCCAGGGGCATATCCACTTCCACCTCCACAAAACAGCAGCCGGAGGAAAATGAATTGTCCCTGCATTGGTTGGTGACCTCCGCAGTGATGTGCTCAGAGCGCTCCAGGGAGTAAAAGGCGGTAAGAGCCAGGGTTTCCATGTCAAGAAGCTCTTTTCCCGTGGCCTTCTCCACAATGTGATCGTGAGCCACGTCCATCTCTTCTGCCGGGCGGCCTCCCAGCATAAACCCGGCATAATCCAGAATCCTGGCCTTCAGCTGCTGCGCGCATTTCTTGACAGCCATACCGGTCACATAGGTCTGGCGGGATGCATACGCCCCTGTGTCAAATGGGGCTGTATCTGTGTCCTGTGTGGATACAATATACACCTTTCCCAGGGAAATGCCGGTTGTCTCAGCTGCCATCTGGCTGAATGCAGTGTCAGCACCCTGTCCTATTTCCGTGGCTCCCAGCTGAAGCTGCATGGAGCCGTCCTGATTCAGTATCATCCTGGCGGAGGCAGTCTCCAGTGAAATGGGATATACCCCTGTCTTATAACAGAAGATAGCCATTCCCACTCCCCTTCTCACGGGGCCTGTCTGGTTGGCATAAGCCCTGCGCTTCTCCTCCCATCCAATGTACTTCGCCCCTTCCTCCATACACTTTTTAAGGCCGTAGGAATGGAAGGTAATGCCGTTGGCAGGGTCCACGAATCCCTCTCCCATGCAGTTTTCCATGCGGAAAGCCAGGGGGTCTGCGCCGATTGCCCGGCACACATCGTCCGTAAGGCATTCCGATAAAAAGGCTGCCTGGGGAATACCGTATCCCCTCATGGCTCCCGCAGTGGCAGTGGAGGTCCATACCGTGTAGCAGTCAATCTCAGCCCCCAGCCGGTCCTGGTAAATATCCTTGAATACATTGCCGCAGTTGGCGCAGATGGCGTGGCCGTGGGACGCATAACCGCCGTTGTTGGCATAGGCTTCCAGCTTCCTGGCAAGCATTTTTCCGTCTTTTGTGGCCAGGGCCCTGCATTTCCCGTCAATGGCATGGCGGGTCCTGGTGCCGTAAATGGTTTCCTCCCTGCTGATTTCCAGGCGGACCGGACGCCCTCCCACCACTGTGGTCAGATAGGCATTTAAGGGCTCATAGAGCACATCCTGTTTGTTGCCGAAGCCGCCGCCGATGTAGGGCTTGATGACTCTTATCTTTCCAACCGGCAGTCCCAATGCCTGGGAAATGACGCGGCGCACAATATGGGGAATCTGCGTGGAGGACGTAACTGTTATCTTGCCCCCCGGCTCCTGATAAGCCCAGGATACTGGCAGTTCAATATGGCAGTGGGAAATACGCGGGGTGTGGTACTCCCGTTCCAGGACCACCAGATTCTCCTTTCCGTACTTCTCCTCAGCCTCCCTGAGCCCTTCCTCAAAGGTAAAATCCTCTGGCCCCATGGTGAGATGGGAATGGACAATTACATTGTCCTTTCTCAGATCAGGGTGGAGAGGCGTGGCATCCTCTGCCATGGCCTGTTCCACTGTGACCATTGGTTTGTATTCCTCATATTCCACCTTTATGAGTCGGGCCGCCTGCTGGCAGGCCACATCATCCGAGGCAATAACGGCAGCAATGTCATCCCCATAGAGCCTGACGCGCCGGTTCAGAAGCTTTCTGTCCCCGATATCCTGGTGGGCGGCCTCCACACTCCACGGATGACCGGCTGTGGGAAACTGGTAATCCGGCACATCAAAACAGGTGACGATTTTCACAACGCCCGGCACCTTAAGGGCGTCCTCAAGGTCAAACCTCTTAACAAGCCCATTGGCAATGGTGGAATGGACCACCCTGGCGCACAGGCAGTCCCTTGGTTCCAGATCCGATGTGTACTTTGCCTCTCCTGTGACTTTTGCGTAAGCGTCAACACGGGTAACACCTTTACCTACTATATTATTCATGATAAATCCGTCCTCTTTTCCATTTTCCTGCCTCTTTAGAGGGCCAGCTTCCATATAGCTATCAATATAGAAAATACAGCAATGCCTTTTTTCAGAAGAATCTGATTGATTTTAACCGCATTCCTGCTTCCGTATACAACTCCTATGCCGTGGAACACAAGGGCCGCCGCCATAACAGGCAGAAGATCCTTGACGGAGCACTGCATCATGTATCCGATGCAGGCAGGTATGCCGATGAACACAGAGTTAAAGAGGGCCACTCCCACCGCGGTCCTGATGCCGATTCCCAGAACCACCAAAAGGGGCATGACCAGCACCGGTCCCCCGGCGCCTGACAGGGAGCACACGGCTCCTGTGACAAATCCCAGAATCAGTGTGGCTGCCAGGTGATCTGAGATGACATATGCCCTGCCGCTCTCCTCCTGGCTCTTATCCTTGCGGAGCAGGATGGAAATACCGGAGAGAAGGACCACCACGTACAGGATAACCTTTACCGTGGATTCCGGAATGATGAGATTCAATTTCACTCCCAGGACAGCGCCTGCAAGGCTTCCCAGACTGAGGCGGATGCCGAATGGGATATCCAGGTTTCCCGCCTTGTTATAATTGACGGATCCCAGGGCCCCCGACACAATGAATGCCGCAAAGCTCAGCGCCAGCCCCTCCGTCACCCCCATTCCCAGAGGACTTGTATACACGATGGGAAGCAGAAAGCCTGCCACCCCCGTAAGTCCTACAAACGCGCCAACTACCAGGTTCGCTGCCATAACAATCATCCAGAACACCATGAACCAGTTTTCCTCCTTGCTATATCTTTATAGAATCATTTAAAATGTATCTGCATTTTCTTCCATATACTTCCGGGATTCGTACATAATACGCTCCTCGTCCAGAGACAGGACCTCCCTGTTCTTCATGAGAATCCGGCCTCCCACTATCATATCCTCCACATCGCCTGCATTTACACATTCAAACAGTGTGTGAATCTTGTTTCCGGTGGGGCACAGATGGGGCTGGTCCATGTTAATGCTGATGATATCCGCCTTGTATCCGGCTTCCAGACGGCCCAGGCTTCCTTCCTCGTTAAGGGCTGCGGCCCCGCCTTCCAGCACAATCTTTAAAATAGTCTCAGCCGGCATCACCTTGGGATTTCCGTTGGGAACGCCGTGGTATATATTCATGACAGAGCGGAATATCTTCATCTCATTCCAGAGGCTTAAGCCGCCGTGGGCCGCTCCGTCTGAACCCAGGCCCACCGGAATTCCCATTTCCAGAAGCTGCGGCGTATCCGGCACTGCTTTGCCGCAGTTGCTGAAGGGACAGTGGCAGGTCTTTACGCCCCTCTCCATCACCAGGGATTTCTCCTGCTCGGAAAGTATCAGGCTGTGGGCGCCCAGGAAATTGCTTCCCAGCACATGCATTTTCTCCAGATACTCATAGGGCCGCATTCCCTCCCGGTCCACGATACCGTTGATTTCCCCCATGTACTCGTTCATATGGGCCTGAAGCATGGTGCCCCGTTCCCTGGCCCGCATAGCTTCCAGCTCCACAAGACGGCTGGAACAGGAATTCAGTGCCCGGAGAGAGTAATACACCTTAAGGTTTCCCTTTCCGTGGAACCTGTCATAGAGGGAATCCGTACGCTTTAACGCTTCCTCCGCGTCCATGGCTATGGACTCCGGCAGCCCCTCCTCATCCATGGTGGAATAGGACAGTGCGCCGCGCAGGCCGCTTTCCTCGTAGACAGAAGCCGCTGTCTCCATATGGTAGCTGCCCGCGTCGATGAATCCTGCCGTACCGCATTTTATCATCTCCAGAGCAGCTGCCTGGGCGCAGAGACGCATTTTATCCGGAGTCAGCGTGCTCTCAAAGGGAAGCATGATTCTGGTCCAGATTATGGGCTTTGCATCCAGCACCAGCCCTTTTAGCAGCTGCTGTCCCGTGTGCATATGGCTGTCAATAAGACCGGGCATAAACAGCTTTCCTTTTCCGTTTATTGTCTCAACGGCCTGATATTTTTTCCACAGCTCCTTACCGGTCTCCAGAATCCTTCCCCCGGAAACCGCCATATCCACATGCTCCTCCAATTGGTCATACTTTATCAACAGGGAACCATCTTTTATTAACAAATCACATGTCTGCATCTTATCTTCTCCTTTTTCAATCGGACGGCCTGTCAGATATCTCGCACCCCGCCGTCATCTCTTCACGCTATCAGATAACGCCTGCCAGGCTGAGAAGCATCTGGTCCCAGAGGCAGGAGCCAAGAAAGGTTCCTGTCATAACGAAGATCCCCACTATCAGTATCTTCCAGCCCTGGCTGATGAACGTCTTTAACTGGTCGCTGATGGCCAGGCCCGCAAACGCTCCAACCATGGTAAAGGGGGCCGTAAAATTAATGTTGGAGGCTGCCTGTATCACAAAATCCCTTACCGGTGAAATAGGGGACGCGGAAAGCAGCCCTATGATGGAGCAGTAAGCCACGATGGGAAGCTTCAGCGGAAGCACCTTAGTGAGTACCACCGCTGCCATGGATATCACAATAAGTACTGCCAGTCCGGGAATGGAATCCGTGATTCCCACCCCATAGCCAATCAGATTGGCAAGACCGGTTCCGCATGCCGCCAATACAAACAACACAAGCCATTCTATGTATCTCATACCGTCTCCTCCTTAATATCCCTGCCCTCTTTGTTCTTTAAAGCAAACCGTCCCAGCTTTGGTTCCAGAATCGTATATAATTTGTCCGTCATGGGTATGGCGATAAACATGGTAATATACATGCCCGTGATTCCGGCAATGGTTTCACCCACGCTGGCCATGGCTGAAATGGTATCGGTCCATTCCGGATAAATAGCGCACAGGCTGGCGCTTGAGCTTGCCATCATAATTCCCGCTCCTACACCGGAGCCAAGTCCCAGAGCCTGTGGATGGAACCATCCTGTCATTCCCACCACAGATGCCATGAGACCGAAGTAGATGGTACCTACCATACCGCCTACGATGTAGATGGAAAGGCTTCCTCTGGCCTCTGCCGAGTCAGGTCCGTAGATGTTGTTAATCAGCGCCATGTGGTACTCCCTGTTGATGGAATGACAGGAACCGATGGCCTCCCGTTTCATGCCCAGCAGGATTGCAACAGGCAGTGCCAGGAGCGGCCCCAAAAGATTTCCAAAACCATGAAGCAGAAGGACCGGACCGGACTGAAGAATGGTGTCGATGTTTGCCCCTGCCGTAATCCCCAGTTTGGCGATAAAGGGACATATACCCACCACCACCAGTTTGGAAGCCGCCTTCACATGCCTGTTATCCACGATTTTAAGCACCTGCGGCCCGCTTAATACCCCCAGAATAATTGCATAGAAAATCGGGAACAGGATAAACATTCCTTTCCCCACCGGAATCTTAATCTGGCCGATATTATCCGCTATGAGGATGAATCCAAATGCCAGGGCGTAAATCTTCCATTCCAGTGCAAACCGTTCCTTAAGGGAACCATACACATATGTTTCTTTTTTGCCGCTCATAAGAGCCCCTCCTTTCCAGCCGGCCATATTTTATTTATTTTCACCCCGGCCGGCTGTTACAATCACCTTGTATTGAATATTTTAGACAAATTCCCAAGATTAAAAAAGGACAAATGAGCACTTTTAACAAGAAAATACATTGATTTTAAGAAATATAAAATGATATACTTACAATAAATGACTGAATAAAGCGGGGAATACAAATGACACTGACAGAATTGGAAGCGGCCGCGCCCGCCCTGAAAGAATATACAAAGAACATGCCCGAGGACATCCGCAGCCGCTGCACCGTAAGGACCCATGCAGCGGGCTCCATCATTCACCAGAAAAATATGGAATTAGGGTATTTCGGAATTGTTGCAAAAGGTGAAAACCGGGTCATCAATGAATTTGAAAATGGAAATGTCTATATGATTGAGAGCAATAAAGCCATTGACTTTATCGGGGAGGTCACCATTCTGGCCGGAATGAGCCACACCTCGGTGACCATCGAGGCCGTGACCGACAACGTGGTGGCCTACATAAGCCGCAGGGATGCCGAGCGCTGGCTGGCATCCGACATAAACATACTGAACCTGGCTGCCCGCCACACCGCCTTCAAGCTTTACCGTTCCTCTTACAATAACGGGGCCAAGCTGTTCTACCCGCCCTCCTATCTTCTGTTGGATTATATGGTAAAGTACGGACGCCAAAACGGCATGGAATCCTCCCGCGGCATGGGGTCGTCCCGTGGCATGGGGACATCCCGCGCCCCGGCATCCGTCACTGTGCTGCGCACCCGGCAGATGCTGCAGGAAGAAATCGGCGTCAACGTAAAAACCCTCAACCGTACCATACGCCAGCTAAAGGAGGAGGGATTCTTTTCCATATGCAAGGGGAAGATAACCTTTACCAGGGAGCAGTATGAGGCGGCCATAGAGTGGCTGGAGGCGGAAAAGGATAAATAGAAAAAGAATCAATAAGAAACAGTATTTTCCCGCCATATAATCCCAGGAAATCAACCAATGTTTCCCTTACTCTTTCTGATATAATGGCAATATTCTAACTAATTTCAGGAGAATTGCCTTATGAATCAGACATCAGCCTTATCCCCGGTAACAGAAGACTACGGCGCTGCCCAGATACAGATACTGGAGGGGTTGGAAGCAGTGCGCAAGCGCCCCAGCATGTACATCGGCAGCACGTCCTCACAGGGGCTTCACCACATGGTATATGAAATCGTGGACAATGCCGTGGATGAAGCTCTGGCAGGCCACTGCACCCTGATTCAGGTATACCTGAACAAAGACGGCTCTGTAACGGTCCGCGACAACGGCAGGGGAATTCCGGCGGGAATCCAGACAAAAACAGGACTGTCCGCCATCCAGGTGGTATTTACAGTTCTCCATGCCGGCGGAAAGTTCGACGACAGCAACTATAAGGTTTCAGGAGGCCTTCACGGTGTGGGGGCTTCTGTAGTCAATGCGCTGTCCTCCCATCTGCATGTGCAGGTGGACCAGGACGGCTTTTCCTACGCCCAGTCTTATGAACGCGGCATACCTGCAGCCCCTGTAAAACAACTGGGTCCGTGCAGTCAGGGGACCCACGGCACCACAGTGACCTTTATGCCGGACCAGGACATTTTCCCTTCCATTGCCTGGGACAGGAATATTCTGGAGGAACGGCTCCGGGAGACAGCGTTCCTGACACAGGGTCTGGAGATATCCCTGTACGATTTGCGGAGGGACCCGGCCGGCGAGGCAACCTGTCCGGTGACCGCCTGGTCCCGTACCTTCTGTTTCCAGAACGGGCTTAAGGACTTTGTATCCTGGCTGGAGCAGGACGGTGAACCCCTTTATACAGGAATCATTTCCGGCCGCCATGAGACAGATAAGGTGCAGGCGGAATTTGCCCTTGTGCACAACTCCTCCTACAGCGAGCAGCTCTTAAGCTTTGCCAATAACATTTCCACACCAGAGGGCGGCACCCATGTGACGGGTTTCCGCCAGGCGCTGTCCAGGGCAGTCAATGACTATGCCCGAAACGCAAAGCTTTTAAAGGACACGGATTCCTCCCTGAGCCGGGACGAGCTCTCCGAGGGTCTGACCGCGGTCTTAAGTGTACGTCTCCAGGACGCCCAGTTTGAAGGCCAGACAAAGCAAAAACTGGGAAGCAGCCATGTGCGCCCGGTGGTGGAGCAGATGGTGTATACACGTCTCACGCTGTTCCTGGAACAGAATCCCGCGGCGGCAAAGGCCATATGCGACAAGGCCATGTTAGCCAGGAAGGCCAGAACCGCTGCCAGAACCGCCAGGGAAATGGCCCGCCGCAAAACCGCGCTGTCCGGACTCTCCCTTCCCGGCAAGCTGGCGGACTGTTCCAGCAAAAATCCCGGAGAATGTGAGCTGTTCATCGTGGAAGGCGACTCGGCAGGCGGATCAGCCAAGCTGGCCAGAAGCCGCGAAAACCAGGCGGTTCTCCCCCTCCGGGGCAAGATACTCAATGTGGAGAAGGCGTCCCTGGACAGAATCAGCGCCAACGCGGAAATTAAGGCCATGATTTCCGCCTTCGGCACAGGCATACTGGACACATTTTCCCTTGAAAACCTGCGGTACAACAAAATCATCCTTATGACTGACGCGGATGTGGACGGCGCCCATATCACCACGCTTCTGCTGACCTTCCTCTTTCGGTTCATGCCGAAGCTGATCGAGGAGGGACACGTATTTTTGGCCCAGCCCCCTCTTTACCGGGTAGAAAAAGGAAAGAAACTCTGGTATGCTTATAGTGACAGCGAGCTTGAGCAGACCATAAACGCCATCGGGCGGGACGGCACCTACAAAATCCAGCGCTACAAGGGGCTGGGAGAAATGGATGCCGGACAGCTCTGGGAAACCACCATGGACCCCTCCAGGCGCACGCTCCTGCGCATAACCATAAATGACATGGAAATGTACCATGAGACCTGCCAGACATTCTCCATCCTAATGGGAGACGAAGTGGAGCCCCGGAAAAATTTCATTCTGGAACATGCGCAGTATATTTCCATGCTGGATATCTGATAAAGGGGGATTTTGCCTTGAACCGGGATGATTTACAGCTTTTCATGACCATACTGGAAGAAAATAATCTAATAAAGGCAGCCGAACAGCTCTACCTCTCACCATCCACTGCCGGATCTCGGCTGAGAGCCATGGAGGAAGAGCTGGGCTACCCGCTTTTTGAGCGCAGAAAGGGAGTCAAGTCCGCCCTGCCCACATCCAGGGGACTTGCCTTTTCCCATATCGCGTCCCAGATGCTGGCCCTTTGGAATGAAGCGGACCAGATAGGGGGAATGAGCGATTCCCCCTTCCTGACCATTGCCACAGTGGACAGCTTTCTGGACTATAATCTGACGCCGTTTTACAGGGAGCTCATATCCCTGCACGGTTTTTCCCTGGATATCAAATGCTATCCCGCGGACATGATTTACTCCCTTGTAAGCAGCAAACAGGCTGATGTGGGATTTGCCCTCTATGACATCAGCACCCCCCATGTAAATGTGACCCCTCTCTCAGAGGATGACATGGTGCTTGTGGTTCCGGAAGGCTCCGGTCTGATACCTGCAGAGGATTGTCCTGCTCAACCGGTTCATCCGTCCGTCCTCCCTCCTGACAGGGAGCTTTTTACCGGCTCCTCCGCCAACAGCAACATCGGATGGGGTCCCCAGTTTAAGCTGTGGCACGACCGGTATATCAGATCCGGCTCCCGACCCCTGGTGACAGCCACCAGTATTTCCATATTGAATGATTTCCTGGAAGCCAGGGATTACTGGACCATCATGCCCTCCACCACGGCCATGGGACTAAAAAAGCAGTACCCTGTCCGGATACTGCCCCTGTCACCGGCTCCTCCCCGGCGTACCCTCTATATGCTGAAACATAATACCCCTTCCAGGATATCGCTGGAGAACATGACTCTCTTTACGGGATATCTGAATGAGTATCTGGACAGGAAAAATTCGTTAATACTGTAATTGTTGCGAAACAGCCGTTTAGATACCAAACACATGCCTGCAGAATTCCAGCGCACCCTTTGCATCCCTGTCCAGTGCTTCCTCAGAAAGATCCGGCACCATGTCTCTCCATACCTTTATCTCAGAACCGATGGTCCCTCCCTGCATGACAAAAGGTTCCATGACAGCGGCTCCCTGATAGTTAATATCACGGAGCGCCTGCCCTATCTCAGCCCATGGCAGGCTGCCTTTTCCCGGCACCAGGCGGTTCTGTTCTCCCAGATGGAGATGTCCCAGCCTGTCTCCCGCCTTGCGGATTGCATCAGCCATATTTGTCTCTTCAATATTCATATGGAAAGTATCCAGCATGATTTTTACATGGCTGCTTCCAATCTCATCGACAAAATCAATTGCCTCTTCACAGGTATTAAGAATATACCCCTCATAGCGGTTCAGTACCTCCATTCCAAGCACCACGTCACATTCCTCCGCTGTTTTGGACAATTCCCTCAGATTCCTGACAGCCCTGGCCCGGTCTCCCTGCTTGTCATTATTAATGGTAAAATCCACGGGCCAGTAGGAATATAATCCCCCTCCCAGGATATGGATATCCATTAACTGCAGCTTTGGAAGCAGGTCCTTGAAGAATGTCATGGCCCGTCTCACTGCCTCCGGGTCTTCTGAACACAGATTTTCTGCTTTAGTAGGTCCATAACCAGCTGTTAGAACAAGCCCTTTTTCTTTGGCGTATTCACGTAGCTCAATCAGCTGTTCCTTGGTTGTGTATACATCTCTGAGGGCTGCACAGGAAATTTCCAGGACATCAAACCCCAAAGCAGACACCTTATCCATATACTTCTTATAATCAGCAAACCATTCCTTCGTCCAATAAGCAAAATAAATACCATATTTCATCCCAGCTACCTCCTCTTTAAAATACCTCAAACAAATGTTCAAAAAACTTCTCTTTATTAACCTTCATGGCTACTCTATGACGCCCATCGCTCTTTTTCTTCCAGTAAGTGAATCCTGAAAGCAAAGAGCTGTCTGTTTCTATGAATAAGTCCCCCTGTTCAAATAAACACACATCATCGTGAAACAGGGAAACTGCTGCCAGCGGGTCATGGAATGTGACTCTCTCTTCATCCTTAAACCACTCTCTGGCAATATCTAATACTGGTTCCAGAATCGGGTGGCGGAACAAACCTTCCGCTTCCTCCGGCTTCATAATTAACTGACTGGTCACATTCAAACCGCAGGTAATGTGTTCCCGCACATCTGCCCCATATACAATCTTTGTCGCGTGAGGGTCGATAAGTGCGTTATTTTCAATAACTCCCTTACTTCCCAAAACAATAACATCACTCTTTTCCATAGCGCTCATGGTCTCGCCTGTATTATCGTATCTGGTATATGTAGGCGAGCCGCACATAAGCACAATACGTTTTAACAAGGAAGCAATTTCAGGGTCCATTGCAAAAAGCAGCCCCACATTGGTGAGAGGGGCAATACATACCAATGTAATCTCCCCTGGATTCCTTCGTATTGCATCCTGCATGAACGCAACCGCACGGTTAGCCGGAAAATCCTTTTGATGTTCCCATCTGCTGAGTACCTTTTTCTGCGGTGCATACAACTCAATCTGGGGAACAAAAATAGGATTTTCACATCCCGGATAAATAGGTATGTCTTCCCTCCCCGCTATGCGGCACAGTACGCTTGCCAGCCTTGCCCGTTCTGCCGCCTCTCCGGTAACGGTGGTGATTCCCATGATTTCCGCATCCGGATTAGCCAGCAGATATGCCAGGGTAATGGCATCATCCACCTCTGTACCGATATCCGTGTCCAGTAATATCTTTTCTCTTCCCATATGTATTCTCCTTATGATTCCGGAATCCATCTGTATTAAATCATAAATCGCTCATTGGCTACATACAGTTCCCGGAAGACCCTGTACTGTTTTTCATAAAGACCCACATGCTCTGGAATGGGCTCATACACCTTTTCACGAAAACTAACAAACCTGCGGGCAGCTTCCTCTATACTGTTAAATATCCCGCACCCGGTTCCTGCCAGAATACAGGCACCCAGACAGGCCTGTTCATCCACTTCACAAACCTTTACCTTTTTATTGAATACATCCGCCTGTATCTGCAGCCATACATCACTGTGGGAACCGCCCCCTGAAGCAATGACAGTTTCGCACTGGATCCCCAGCTCCTCAAAAATAGTCAGCGAATCTCTCAGACTAAACGTCACTCCTTCCATGACGGCCCGGGTCAGATAACGTCTGTCCTGACATAAACTGAGACCAAAAAACATTCCTTTTGCACTGGGATTCATATGCGGTGTCCTCTCTCCGGACAGATATGGGAGAAATATCAGACCTCTGCAGCCCGGATCTATCTCCTGGGCCATGTGGCTCATGCTGTTGAAATCCTCTATGCCCAGCACTTTATTTTTCAGCCAATTTAAGGACATTCCGCTGCAAAGAGTAGCTCCGTATATAGTGTATGCCTTATCCAGGGCATGGCAAAAGGTATGGGTCCTCAGCTCTCTGTCATATTTTGCTTCCTTTATATAAGCGGATATCTGGCCCCCGGTACCTATATTTGAGATGACCTCACCTTCCCTGAATACTCCATTTCCAATGCTCTGGGCCATCTGGTCCCCGCTGCCATATACAACCGGAATTCCTTCCTTAAGTCCGCATTCTTCATGGCATTGTCTGGTAACTGTCCCTGCCACCTCCATGGACTCTTTGCAGACAGGAAATATCTCCTCGGGAAGTCCAAACTTTTTAATGATACCAAAGGCCCAGTCTCTTTTAGCTGTGTCAAACAATGCGGTAGCCGAAGCATCCGTCACATCCGACGCCAGATTGCCCGTCATCCTGAATCGGATATAATCCTTTGGCATCAGGACTGCCCCGGCTTTTAGCAGCACTTCCGGCTCATGCTCTTTCAGCCACATAAGGGACGGGAAGGCAAATCCGGTAAATGCCCTGTTTCTAAATATCTCTCCCATTTCCCTGAAATCCAGCACGCTGTTAATGGACTCCAGTTCTTTTCTGGAACGCTGGTCCAGCCATAGAATAGCTGGCCTAAGAGGCTTTCCCTCACAGTCTGCCACCACGATTCCATGCATCTGACCGGAAAAACCCACTGCCTGAATCTCGTTGAATTCCTGTTCATTTTTATCTCTCAAACGCCCCAGTACCTGTTTTGTCTCCAGCCACCATGTCTCCGGATTCTGCTCCGCATACCCTTCAAATGGTATAGATACCTCATAAGGGCTGCTCTCTACCGAGATAACCCCTTTGACGCTGTCTAAAAGCATGGCTTTCACGCTTGATGTCCCCAAATCAATTCCCAGAATAACTGACATATTTCATCCTTTCCGGCGAAAGATTAATCTTTCATCTTCTTGATATAGTCAATAAATACAGCTATGAGGACCACTACACCCTTTACCACATACTGCCAGGAGGAATCAATTCCAAGGATATTCATTCCATTGTTCAATACTCCGATTACAATACAGCCAATAATGGTCCCGCTGAGGCGCCCAACACCTCCGCTCATACTGGTACCTCCCAGTACAACGGCTGATATGGCATCCATCTCCGAACCTTCTCCTACATTAAACTGTGCCGAGAAGGTACGGGCAGAACTCAGAATACCTGCGCAGGATGCAAAGATTCCCATAATCACAAATACTGTCATGGTCACTCTTCTGGAATTAATGCCTGAATAAGACGCGGCCTGCTTGTTATCTCCTACCGCATAAATATTCCTTCCAAATTTTGTCCTGTTAAGTATGAGACCCGAAATAACAATGACTACCAGCATGTAAACAAATTGGATTGGCACCCCTCCCAAAATTTTACCACTTCCAATAAAAGTAAACAATGGGTCATCTACTAATATTGTAGTTGCCTTGGTATATATGCGGGCAAATCCCCGCCCTATATTCATCATAGCCAAGGTCACGATAAAAGGAGGTATAGTGGTTCTGGATATTACAAACCCATTAAACACCCCTACCAGGGTTCCTGCGCAGATGGAAATAGGAATAGCTATGATAGATGGAACTCCCACATTGGTAATCAGCCCGCAGCAAAGACATCCGGATACCGCTATAACCGAACCAACAGAAAGATCGATTCCTCCCAATATGATTACCATAGTCATTCCGCATGCCAGAATCACATTAATGGATATTTGCCGCATGATGTTGGAAAGGTTTCTCACTGTACAAAATGAGTCAGTCATGACACTCAGCAATAGACAAATGATTAAAAGGCCAATGATAATTCCGCCATTATATTTAACTGTTGAAACCACATTCCTGCCAAAACCAGGCAAAATGCCGTCACTCTTTTTTGCTTCCATTTTATCCTCCTGTTTTGAAACTTATGCGCCTATCTCAGTAGTGGCCAGAGTCATAATCCGCTCCTGGGTCAGTTCATCTCTGTTTAAAATGCCTGTACTGTATCCATTGCACATAACCAGTACCCTGTCACTCATATTAATAATCTCCGGAAGCTCCGAGGAAACCATAATGATTGACATTCCGCTGGCTGCCAGCTGGTCGATAAGCGCATATATCTCGGATTTTGTCTTTACATCCACGCCTCTGGTAGGCTCATCCAATATAAGCACCGACTGGGTGGAACACAGCCATCTTCCGATTAATACCTTTTGCTGGTTCCCGCCGCTGAGCTTTCCCACTACCTGTTCCGGCCCCGTGACACGAATATGCATATCGTTTATCTTGCCTTCAACGATGCCTTCCTCTGCCTGCCTGTTCCAAATGAAATGCTTTAGAAATCTGGGAACCACGTTAATCGTTGTATTAAACCGCACACCGGACTGTAAAAATAATCCCTGTTCCTTTCTGCTCTCCGGGACCATACCGAATCCATTGGCCATGGCCTCCCTTGGATTCCTAAAATCCACTTCCCTGCCTTTGAACCTGACAGTTCCTCGGACCTTTCTTCTGATTCCAAAAAGGCATTCCACCGTTTCACTCCTGCCTGCCCCTACCAGGCCGGACACTCCCAGGATTTCGCCCTTTCTCAGGTCAAAGCTTACTTTCTTGACCATTTTGCCGTCAGACAGCTCCTTTACCTCCAGGACCACTTCATCCTTTGCATTGTCATTCTTCGTATAATAACTGGCCAGGTCGCGGCCTACCATCATAGCAATGAGCTCGGCCCTCTCCGTCTCCTTCATCCTGACTGTACCCACATGTTCCCCATCCCGAAGCACCGTGGTTCTGTCCGCAATATCATATAGTTCATTGAGCCTGTGGGATATATAAATAATGGATACCTTCTGTTCCTTTAATATGCGGATCATCTCGTAGAGGATATCCACCTCCGCATCTGACAGCGAGGAAGTGGGCTCATCCATTACAATTATTCTTGAACCGAAAGACACTGCCCGTATGATTTCCACCATCTGCTGCTGGGCAATGGTCAAGCGGTCCAGCCTTGTATCAGCCTTTAGCTTTATTCCATAATGGTCCAGGAATCTCTGTGTCTCGGCTTCCTGCCTGGCCAGGTCCACAAACCCCCCAGCCTTTTTCTGTTCCCTGCCCATAAATACATTTTCCGCTATGGTCATGTGTCTGGCCAGCATCAGTTCCTGGTGGATAATACTGATACCATTATCACGGGCATCTGCTACATTATGTATCTGAACTTCCCTGCCGTTTATGAGAATACTGCCGGCGTCTTTGGTATAAATTCCGCCAAGAATCTTCATAAGGGTCGATTTTCCGGCACCGTTCTCTCCCAGAAGAGCATGGACCTCGCCTTCCTCAACCGTCAGATCCACATCCAGCAGCACCTTGTTGCCGGAAAAACTTTTTGCTATGTGTTTCATTTCCAAAACCGCACTCACCATTGGCACCCCGCTCTCTTCATGCTATATAATAAAGGGAGGCTGGCCCGAAGCGCTCCTAAGAACACTCCGGGCCCACACTGTACTGTCACGTTCCCGCCAGTCCAGCATCAAAGGCCTCCACCTCACCTACTGCCAGTCTGACTTGTTATACTGGTCGATATTCTCAGGTGTTACCGCAAAGGATGGAATCTTGATTTCGGACTCATAGGATTCGCCATTTAAAATCTTATACGCAACCTCTGCGCTCTTTTGTCCTATACCGATTGGGCTCTGGGCAGCAGTACACTTCCAGATTCCGTCCACTCCGTCCTTTGTCATGGCTGCCTTTGCTTCGGGTCCTGCATTGACACTGTATATTTCAATCTTGTCGCCTGCTGTTGTGATAGCGGAATAGGCACCCTGTGCGCACTCATCATTAATGCAGAACACGGCGGTCAGGTCACTGTGGGCCTGCAGTAAATCCTGCATTACAGTCAGTCCCTTCTCAGGTTTTGCCCCTGCATCCATCTGTGCCACCACTTCAAATAAACCGTCAGCCGTGACTGTGTCCACAAATCCCTTGGCCCTGTCAGCAGCGGCAGCTGATGCCGGGAAATCCAATACAGCTACTTTTCCGCCTTCAGGATGATTCTTAATCAATTCTTCGCCTGCAATCTGTCCGCAGGAATAGCTGTCGCTCACTACAAAACAGTTCACCTTAGAAAGGTCACTGACAGCTGAGTCAAAGTTTACAATGGGGATACCCGCGTCATTAAGCGCCTTGACCGCTGCCGCTGACGCCGCTGCATCTGATGGATTATAGAATACCAGGTCGCATCCCTGTGAAATAAAATCCTCAATTACACCCAGCTGGTATGCGCTGTCAGCTTTACCTTCCACGTGGACGATCTCATCCCCATTGGCTTTGACCACTTCCTCAACACCACTGTAACAAGCATCAAAGAAAGAGCCTGCGCTCATTTCTGTAAACCCAAATTTATATTGTTTCTTCTCTTCTGTACCTGCTGCTTTTTCCGTTTCGTCTGTCCCTGCACCTTCTCCGGTTTTCTCTGCTGTACTTTCTGCTGCCGGTGCTTTGGCAGCCGCGGCCGTTGTATCTTTAGCTGCAGACCCTCCACATGCTGTCAAGCTGGCTGCCATCATAGCTGCAAGAACAACTGCTAATGTTTTTTTCATGATTTTTCCTCCTCCAAAATAATCATTTTTTGAATATATTCATTAATTGGATTAATTAATAAGTTGAGTTTATATTACAACAGATCAGATATTTTGTCAATAAGTTTTTAAAAATACAGCATTCCAATTTTATTATTTGCTATTTTGCACAAAAACAAGGCTGTGGTTTGTGCACTTTCACAGACCACAGCCTCTTTTATGTATCGTCTTCACACGCCTAATTTAGTCGTCTCTTTGATTACTCTCAAAATATGTTAACGGATGATTGAAAATATCATTTATCGCCACAATTGCCGCCCCATGTGCCATAGAATCATTGCTAACTACGCTCATGGTTATATTCATATTGGCATAAATTTCCGGCAGCACCCGTTCCTTTACATTGCTCTTAACCCTTTCCAACATGACGGAAGGAAGGATATGGGACATTTCATCTCCTATTACGATGACTGATGGATTAAAACTGTTGATGATATTCACGATTCCAACAGAAAGTTTATCACAAGCATCCAGAAAAATATCCGTAACCACCTGGTCTCCATCTCTCAGGAGCTGGGATACCTGACGGAAATTATATTCTATTTCAGGTCTTAATACGCGGTTCACCTCTTTGGTAAACGCAATGGATGAACAGTAATTTTCCAGACACCCATAATTGCCGCATGCACATCTGGGTCCATTGTAACAGATAGAGGTATGTCCCACCTCCCCGGCAACACCGATGCAGCCCTTCAGCAGCTCACCATTATTGATGATACCGGCACCAACACCCTGCCCAACCGCAATATATACAACAACTCCATTTTTATAATCCTCATCATTATGCCAGTACTGGGCCAGGGCACCTGCATTGGCATCCTGTTCCAAAAAAACCGGTATTTTGAAAATATCCTGCAGTTTCTCCTGTATGGGAATTTCATTCCATCCCAAAACGCCTGTCATCAGCTCAATCCGCCCTCTTTTTTCACTGTAAGGACCGGGTATGGCCATACCTATGGCTATGATTTTCCTGGATTCAGACGATCTGATGAGTTCTCCGGCCTCATGGATTATGGCTTCAAAGGTTACCCTTGGAGGCTGGTTCACATCCAGCTCCACCCGCTTCTTATCCAGAAGCCTGCCTGACAGATTGAAAATACCTACCGTATAATTTTTTCTGGCAAGCCTTATGGCTAAAACTCCAAAGTCATCGTTATTAATGGAAATACCTATGGATCTGCGCCCTTTGTTTCCAACTAAAAATCCCACCTCTTTTACCAGGCCCCAGTCAATAAAATCACTGACAATATTAGTCACCGTGGCCTGTTTTAACTGGGATAGGTTTGCCAGATGGGCTCTTGCACAAATTCCTTCCTTCCTGAGAAGGTTAAGGAGCAGCGTACGGTTCATATCCTGTATATTCTCCTGATTAAAACCCCTTATACTTCTGTTCATACATTCTCCCTATTCATTAATTGATTTTAATGAATTAATCCAATTAATATATTCATCATACGTTGCCACGAACCGATTGTCAAGACAAAAATAAGGAAGAGGGGGGATTTATTATCCGGCCTCTTCCTGCTGCCTTCACTGCAATTTAAACTCAAACACTCCGTTTCTTCCTCATCCGAATCCCAATCAGCTCCTTCACATCATCCAGCACTTCCCCGTTCCTTACCTCTATCATCATCCATCTCCCCCCATTAAAGGGAGTAGTATCATGATACAGCTGCCGGACATACGCAGTGCAGCCGTTCAGTGCCAGTTCTGCCTCCGGTGCTTCCTTTGCCCCCACTGAAATCATGCAGATAAAATACCCTTCCTCTGGATACAATGTACAGACTGCCCTGGAACCCTTCTTATACTTCACATTCCAGCCTCCCTGCATGGAGCATCTGCTGTACTCAATCCTGGGGGATATATGAAAGGTGTCCTCCAGCCACGCCAAAAGCGGCTGCCAGCAGGGACTTGCTATATACCTTCCGATTTGCTCCATGTCCGGCTGCCTGTGAGCCGGGTATGCCTCCATCCATGTCATTGTGTACCTTCCTTTCGTTATGCCGGAGAACGAAGGGAGACAGACCCGGCCGTGATGAAACCCCATCATAACCGGCGCGTCTGCCGGTCCGGTGCCGTGTGCCTCCGTATCATATATCTCATATATCTGTCATTTCAAAATTATATCACATATAAAATGACATCTGTATGTCATGTTTTTCCTGCATCAGGCCCGGTACGGTAAAAGGGCATCTCTGCAAATATCCGGGACTGGCCGTCAATCTCCTCCATAATGGCCCTGCACTGTTCTGCAATCCTGCTCCGTCCCTGTTCCATGCCGTTGTACTCCAGGCGCTCCGGTGTCAGCCGGCGGCTGGCAATAGCATAATCCACGCGCCTTCTGCAGCTGCATTTTCCTCCTGCCAGACCGCAGTATTCCCCCAAAAATGCCGCCATCTTTTCCCTTATCCGCGATAATCTCTTTCTGTACGCGGCCGGTGATATTCCCAGAATCTCTCCCGCTACTGCGCTGTCCAGCCGGAACATGGTTCCCAGAATAAAGATACATCTGCTTTCCCCGTCCAGACACTGAAGCATTACATTGGTGCAGGACAATTTCAGTTCTTCTTCCAGAATACCGCGGTCCACTCCGCCTGTCATATCCGGCACATCCTCTTCCCTGCCGTTAGCTATGTCTTCCCCGTAATACTCGAAACTCAGAGGATGGTGGCTGAACATATGCTTCCTGTACGCAAGCACATGATTTACAGCAACACGGAACACCCAGGTGCTAAACCGGCTTTCCTTCCTGAAATCAGACAAATGGGTCATTACTTTAATCAGTATCTCCTGGCATGCATCCTCTGCATCAGGAACCGTTCCCAGCATACGAAGGGACAGGTTAAACACCATGTCCTGCACATCTCCCAAGAGTTCCTCCAATGCGTCCCTGTTCCCCGACGCTGCCAGGTCAACCAGCCTTTCCATATCATACTTTTCCTGTTTCTCCATAGCTTTCCGCCTCCTTTTATAAAGTTAGAGGGAGGACACTGCTGGTTTGTGACATATATTTATAAAATTTATGTAATTTATGAAAGAATTTATTCATCCCAGTCCGATGACCGGTATATCACCGGCTTCCCAGCCGCCGGACACCATGCTCCGATATCACCATATCCATCAGCTGGTCGTGGGGCTCCACAGGTATATCCGCACGCATGATCCGTTCCCTGCATATGACCGCCTTCACGGCCCGGGTCCTGACCAGATAGCGGTCATAGTACCCGCCGCCGTACCCCAGACGCCTGCCGTCATGGCTGCATGACATACATGGCACAATGGCCAGATTAATTTCCTCCGGCTGTATGACCGGCGCCTCTGCACCCGGCTCCAATATACCGTACTTTCCTGCCTCCAAATCCCCAAGGCTCCTGATTTCACGAACTTCCATGATCCCTCTGGCCGTACACTTGGGAACACCCACCCGTTTTCCCTTTCTTAATGCATCCTCCAGTATGGGCGCTGTGTCAATTTCTCCGCTGGTTCCCACAAAGCAGAACAGAGTCCCCGCCTGCTCATATTCCGACAGCCCCGCCACATGGCTGAATATCTCAAGGTCCGCCTCCTTTGTATAACCTTCATCCAACGCTACTGCAGCCGCTTTTATCTCCTGGCGCAATGCCTTTTTCCGTTCTTCCAAATCCATAGATGTTTCCCCTCCCTGTTGGTATTTTCCTAATTATACACTTCCCCATATAGGAAAACAACCACCCGAAAGACCGGCTTGTGTTTTTTCTTATTACCGGATACAATGGTATCAAACAGACGTATGAAACAGAGGAGGGTTTATATGGACATCAATCTTTCAACCCTGGTAACAGGCAGGGAGGTTTCGCTTAAGGACATGCTGGATGCCAGGGAGCACCGGCAGGAGGTCCAGAGAATGCTTCTGTCTGAACATCACCTGCCTGTCATCTCCTTTACCCTGAATATTGTAGGACCCGTCAAGGTATTCCCTCTGGCTCTGCGGACCTTTCACGAAGGCATCCGCCTCATTGAAACCCAGTGCCATGCATGGAAAATCCCCATCATTGCCACCTATTCCACCACATCCCATGCGGGACATGAGTATTTCTGGGCAGTAGACGGGGATGCCCGGTTTATAAAAGAAAATCTCTGCCTGCTAGAAGACTCTGTTGCCCTTGGCAGACTGTTTGACATCGACGTGATTCAGACAGACGGAATGAAGATATCCCGGACAGACCTGGGATTTTCCACCCGAAAATGCCTTATCTGCAACCAGGAGGCATTTGTGTGCAGCCGTGCCAGGACCCATTCCGTAAAGGAGCTGCTGGAGCAGGAATGCCAGATCATGACTAATTATTTTGCGAAACAGCATGCCAGGAAACTTTCCTCCCTGTCCATGCAGGCGCTTTTATACGAGGTCAGTGTTACTCCCAAACCGGGACTGGTAGACCGGAACAATACAGGAGCCCATCAGGATATGGACATCTTCACTTTTGAGGCCAGCGCCGTGTCACTGAATCACTACTTTGAACAATTTGCCCTCTGCGGGATTGAAAACGGACACGAACCATTTTCCCGTATCTTTTCCAGGCTCCGCTCCCTGGGCATACAGGCTGAGGAAACCATGTTCCGGGCTACCAACCAGGTAAATACACATAAGGGGCTTATATTCTCCCTGGCTATCATGAACGGCGCCCTGGGCTACATGTATGCCAACCACATTCCATACTCTCCGGACGCCCTCCTTAAGATAAACAGGAAGCTGGTGGCAGACGTGCTTGAGGATTTTAATGATGTGACGGTTGAAAATGCCCGCACAAACGGAGAAAGACTTTATGCCCTCTATGGCATGAAAGGAGCCAGAGGCGAGGCCCTGTCAGGTTATCACACAGTCTTAAAGAAAGCTCTTCCTGTACTGAAACATCAGCTGGACAGGGGCCTCTCCCTCAATGACGCTGGCGCTGTGACCCTGTTATATATCATTGCCCACTCAGAGGATACCAATATTGTAAACCGATCCTCCTATCATTCCATGAAGAAAATCCAGGCCCTTCTTCGTGAAACGCTAAATGACCCGGAATTCATAAACAAGGACCCGATTCCTTATATTGAATCATTGGACAGGGAATTTATTAAAAACAATATAAGCCCCGGGGGCAGCGCCGACCTGCTGGCCCTTACCTTCTTTCTTTATCTGTTTGAAAACTCAGGGCTTTCTTCTATTTTATAGACCACATACCCTGCATCCTTAACAGCCTGTTTAAGCTCATTGTTTCCGTACTCCTGTTTCATCCGCACCAGGGCCTCGCCTTTTTCCAGGTCCACCTGGGCCCACACTCCTTCCAGGCTGTTGAGTGCATTTTCCACATGGCTGGCACAATTACCGCAGGACATACCGTCCACCTTGAGAAGCCGTGAATAGGGGTAATGGGACTTATCCTTATCCCTGACTTTCATTTTTTTCACCGATGGCTGGGAGGAGGCCCCGCAGCACCCGGAGGTTAATTTTTTGGCGTAGCTCTTGATTCCAATGATTGCAATGACAATCAGGACCGCGCATATAATGGCTGTTGACATAATATCACCTTCCTTCTGCTTGGCTAATGAGTCGTTTATGTGATAAGATTAGCATTGACTAACCAAAATGTCAATTCCTTCCTTATATAATATTTTCTATAATACTTATCTTTCCGCTTTTTCTATCCCAAATCTTCCCATACCAAAACAAATGTGTCCCGGAAGCCAGCCTTCTATAATAAAAGGCAGCATCCAGGACACCTATGCTTACGCTGCGGGCGCCGGGCCCGCTTATATTTTATCTGATTATCTTACCGCACAGCTATTTCTCTTTCATCAAAGCCTTCACAAGGGCAGCCCCTGCAAACAGCATAATGAATATAAAGGGGAATGCCGCTGCAAGCGAAATGGTCTGAAGGGGTTTCAATCCTCCCGCAACCAGAAGTCCCACAGCCAGAAGAGACTGTACAACGCCCCACAGCACTTTTCTTCCGTTCTTCGGATTCAGATCTCCCTTGGATGAGAACATGGCAAGTACAAAGGTACCGGAGTTTGCCGAAGTAATGAAGAATGTACATAACAATATAAGGGATACCACGCACAGAATCATTCCCAGAGGATACTGTCCCATAACAATGAACAGTCCTGTCTCAGGCTTGCTTGCAATATCCGCCAGCTGGGCAACGGAAAGTGTACCGTCCATACCCAAATGCAGTCCCAGGCTTCCCATAATGGCAAACCAGAGGATGGACCCCAGGGCCGGTGCCAGCACCACGCCTGCGATGAATTCCCGAATTGTCCTGCCCTTGGAGATACGTGCAATAAAGGATCCCACAAATGGAGCCCATGCAATCCACCACGCCCAGTAGAACACTCTCCAGGCTCCCACCCAGGTATTGTCTCCATAATTGTTGATCATGAGGCTGTCCCCGAAGAAGTTCTGCAGATACTGCCCCAGTCCGTTTGTCAGGTTGTTAAGAATCTCAAGTTTTGGCCCTACCAGGAATGTAACAGTGATCAGGCCAATGGCAATATATAAGTTAGCGTCGGAAATGATCTTAATGCCGCGGCTGATGCCGTCAACAGCAGACCAGATGTAAATAACGCTTATTACCGCAATGATAATAATTTGAATCACCAGGGTCGTGGGAATGCCGAACAGGTAGTTAAGACCTGCATTGATCTGCATAACGCCCAGTCCAAGGGAAGTAACAACGCCCGCTACTGTGGCGAACACTGCCAGTACGTCGATGGTCTTTCCCACCCATCCGTTGATTCCCTTTTCACCGATCAGGGGTTCAAATATGGAACTGATAAGGCCCGGTTTTCCCTTGCGGAACTGGAAATAGGCAAGGCCCAGTCCAATGATACAATAGTTTGCCCACGGATGAAGTCCCCAGTGCATGTAGCTGGACCGTATGGCAAAGTTTGCAGCGGCTTCCGTGCCAGCCTCAATTCCGGGAATCGGATTTGAAAAATGCGCCAGAGGCTCAGAGATTCCCCAGAATACCAGACCCACACCCATGCCAGCCCCAAACAGCATGGCAAACCAGGATACAGTGGAATATTCCGGCTTGGAGTCATCCGGTCCCAGCTTAATCTTTCCCCATTTACTGAACGCAATTGCAACGGAAAAAATAACAAATGCGGTCATGGCCATAAGATACAGCCAGCCGAAATTATTGGTCAGAAATGAATATGCAGCATTTGAAACAACTGTAAAGTTGGCATTAAAGGCAACCGCCCATATTGCCATGATAATGGTTATTGCTAGTGAAACTACGAATACCTGATTTTTGTCTTTCATATAGGCCCTCTCCTTCTCCTAAAAGCATGCGGACAGCCGACAAAATGATTCTGGACAGCCAAACAAAAGCTCTCTTGAAAACATAAGCTCCCAAGCAAACACAAATGCCGCCTGACAGGCCCCCCTGCCAGGCGGCACACAAAGCCACTCATCATTCATGGCATACAGAACCGTATTTCGTACCGCCCTGTATCCTAGATTTCTACTTTGAAAATCGTCTGCTTTTTAATATCTGTAGCCAGTGCATCCAGCGCTGCCTCCACTCTGGAGCGGCGCAGCAGATGCTGCTCCTCCTTGGAGGTGGAAGGATTGCCAAGAGGATAAGGTATGGATATAGTTGGTACCATACGGTTTACGCCAACCGTCTGGGCAACCGGAAGAAGGTTGCACATAAGTACAACAGGGAAACCTGCGCGCTCAAATTCTTTTACCATCGTTGACCCGCAACGAGTACAGGTCCCTCAGGTGGAGACCATGATGACGGCGTCCACATGGTCCTCCTTTAGAAGCGGTATGATTTCTTTGGCCATTCTTCTGGCCTCTCCCTGTGTGGTTCCGGTTCCTACGGTTGAATAGAAATAATCGTGGAGAGAACCATATTTGCCCTCATTCAGGAATTCCTTCATAACATCCACAGGCATAATGACGTTGGGGTCTGCGTTGGCAGCCGCCGGGTCAAAACCAGCGTGGATTGTCTTAAACTCGCCGCCTGCTAAGCGGTCCATCTTGGAAATATCATATCTGCCCCAGCGTGTTGCAGATGCGGACTGAATCCTGTCCGGATTGTCCACAGGAACAATACCGCCGGTGTTGGCCAATGCGATCCTGGCATGTTTTAAGTCCTTAAGAGCCGGTGCAATGGGTACCAGGTCCTTCTTGGGAATAATCAGCTCAGACTGATAGGGCTGTCCTGTAGCCTTGGCAATGAGCATATCCACTGCGCGGTCTGCTGCTGCCACGCCGTCCTCGCGCCATACCTGGTGGCGGATTCCTCTTGCATAGTAGCCCTCTGCATCCGGTCCCTCCGGTGTCTGGCCCTTTAACAGCTTATCAGCCAGCTTTACCATGGCGCCTGCATCCTTCTTCATGCTGGCTGCGGAATGGCTGCCTGTCATGACGTACATATCCTTCTTAAACATCTCAACACCGGGGTTCTCCGCGTGCATGGATGTGATGACCGGTACGCCGAACCTGGCGGAAACCGCCTTTCCAATCTCACCGCAGGCAACTCCGTAACGGCCTGCCTGGAAGGCTGGTCCGGCCAGGAAAAGATCAAACTCCCTGCCCTCTAATGCGGTCAGAATCCTCTCAATGGCTTCATCCCTGTGTGTGCTCATAAAGTTGTCACCGCAGATAATGGTGGTGGTAACCTGGGCGTCAATCTCTGCCAGCATCTGGTTGATGGCTGCTGTGGGTCCCATGACGCCGTCTCTGATTTCCGGTTCATAATCAGCCTTGTCTTCGCCGCCAATGCCTGCAAAGAACTGATTGATATAACAGATAACGTTCTTCATAACGAAACTCCTTTCACTGATTTTCCTAAAATTCCCTGACAGTCTTGGTGGACCAGCCGATAATCTGGTCTCCGCAGAACATGGCGTTGTTTTCCATGATGATGGATCCATCCGGCCTGACAGACGGCCCTAAAATCTCATCCCCGGCCCAGCCTCCTGACAGACCGTCCCTGGCAAGGGCTTCCAGCTCGCCGATTACCTCCGGCATAGGAGGAAGTTCAATCAATTCAGAAACATTACCGGTAGAAACAATGGCGTCTTCCTTCTCATCCATGGAAACCAGGGGATCGGACTTGCCGTCACGGCCTGTACACTCATTTGTAAGGCCTACCGTCTTAACGCCTGCGTCCTCCAAAGCCACGATGCAGCCTGTAAAGTCAGCGTCCGGATTGCCGTAGCCTTCCTCAGTCACAAGGGCAGCGTCTGCTCCAAGGGACTTCGCAATCTGAGCCACAAACAGAGCGGAACGCTCCTTCTGCTCCAGGGCAACGTTCAGGTTTGACATAATCACTCCCAGGAAGTTAAGGGTCTTGCCGTGCTCCTTGTACAGCCTCTTGATGACTGGACAATTCTGGAAATCATAGGTTGCCCACTTGGAAGAGCATGGCATAAAGCTTCCGGAAATCATAGCTCCGTCCAACACCTCGTTGGGGTTCATGAAGGTGGGAAGCATATGGTTGCAGTCCCATCCATAGCAGAGATCGTTGTAACCCATCTCCTCCATCTGGGACTGAGGCTGCATCACGTACACGACGGATGGAAGCTTCTCCGTCTCAGGCGCTCTCCTGATAACCGGCTCCAGCTCGTAGCTTTCAACCTCTTCCGGCTCCATATCCTTTACACAGGAACCAATGTACTCGGCAAGTTTGTGAACTGCCTCCCTGATGGCCCTGTTTTTCTTCTGCTGTTCCCGCTTCTCAAAATCCTCGTCTGTATCTGCAACCAGCACAAGATTCTTAAGCTGGGAGAAATATGTATATTTAGCGCCTTCCCCTCCCATATCAATGAGTCCGTCCTGGAAACCTCCCCAGTGTCTTCCAACAGCCAAAAGGCTCATATCCTTCAGGCAGTGGGTCCTTCCGTCTCCGGCCTGTGACAGTGGTCCTGTGTAACCTGGGAACAGTGCGTCCCCATTTACCTTTACTCTGCACTCTACCGCCTCTTTAACAGGTACCAGTCTCACCATGTCACCAGGCTTTACTATTCTTAAATCTGCCTCCGTGATGTGCGGGTCTCTCTTGACAAAGGCAAGGCAATCCTCTTTGTCTACCGTAAGGATACCGTTCTCATACTTGGTTTTGTCACCAAAAACGATGTCCTTCACATAAAAATTACCGAGTTCCAGCTTCATAAATGAACTACTCCTTTCTTATAGAAATTTTCTATAGTTCTGGCTCTTAACAGTTAATATTTTAACATTAACTGCCTGGTTTGCAAGGCTTTTTGTGCATTTTGACGATTTTCAGAACATTGTTGGATAATACCATGGTAACTTTATGCATCATGTAAGGGACTCGATATTTTCAATCCATTCCCTCTGTATCTCAAAACATACCCCCAATTCGTCTGCCGGTGAATTGGGTTTCAGTTCAAATACCCGGTCCCAGCTGGAAATAATTCTCTTTTTCAGCATGGGATAATAATTGCCCAGAGACTCTGTGACAAGAGCCATTTCATTTTCAATCCCGTATCGTTTCAGCTCCTCGTTAAACGCGCGCTCATCCTCCAGGTTTAACGGCACATACATATAATTGACCCTGAACCCCCAGGCATACTCAGAAATGACATGAACCTTTTCCCGGGGTATCCTGAGGGTGAAGCAAACCGTATCCTCTGTGTTCCTCAGCCTGTATTCATCATGCATGGACAGCCATATGGGAAGAGAACACCCCTTCGGAACATCAATTCTCTCCCTGCACCGTTCAGCAAACCACCGGTAAAGTTTCAGGTAATACTCTGAAATAGAGTCATTTTTCATCCTGATATACTCCTCTTTAACCCGGTATTCCCCCGTTTTTTCCAGCTCCTCCAGCACCTTTTTGGACTGCCTGGTGTAAACCGTATAATATCCGTTTGCTGTCTCTTTGCTCATATCAATTCCTCCTGTCTGCATCACCTATATTCTGGCTTCATAAAAAATGAGCCGCGGAAATCTCTTCTGACAGCCGCGGCAGTTCATATTGTTTCTGATGTTTTTCTATCTGGCATTTGCCAGATAATCATGACCCAGTGTATCGCTGGCATATATACCTACGATGACTTCCACATCACGCTTAAACTCCTGGACCTTACCCTCGATTTCATCCGGTTCCAGACCATAATCCAGAATCTCCTTCAGGTACCCCTTATACAAAAGGCAAACCATCCGGTTCATATTCATGGCATTCCCCATGGTAATAACGCCTGCCTGGGCACAGCGCTCCGCCATGACCATATCACGCTCAAACAGGTCCGTGGACTGGAGCATGACCTGAAGATATGGGCTGACTATATTGATTCGTTCCGGAAACATATCATAGTATTCACGGATGGCTGTGGTCAGGTTCCGGCTGGCCGCGCTGAAAAATATGATATCAAAGGCCTGGGGATAGCGGAAGGCAATACGGCAGTAGCATTCCCATATGCCAATGTGCATGTCCCAGATATCACGCCACTCCTTCTCATGGACATTCAGCTCCTCCAGGTACTCATCCAGATACCCCAGGTTGGCATAATAAAGCAGTTCCTCCACATTCTCAAAATACCGGTACATGCTGGTGGTGCTGCACTGGAATTCCTTGGCCATCCTGCGTATGGAAATGGCCTCAGTCCCCTCGTCCCTGATGATTTCCAAGGCCCTCTCTATGTAAACCTTTCGGTTTAAATCCTTAAAATACTTTCTCCTCACCCGTTCATTTTCCACTGAAACCATCCCTTTCTTCTAAAGCTGAATGGGAATTAATTCCCACCACATCCTCTTGTCTGAGCTGCCATACGGCGGCTCCCAGGTTAGTCTGTTCCGTATTGTCTATGTCAAATATGCGCTCCCAACTCTTCTTGATTTCTGACTTCAAGTATGGGTAGAAGGCGGACTGAAACACTTCCCAGTAAGTGGACACACCCATCTGGTTCATTTTCTGTTCAAAGCGGGCCTCGTCCTCCTGCTCCTTCCCCACATAGGAAAGATTCAGAACCCTTTGCCACCTTTCACGGTCAAACAGCACCACCCGTTCCCTGGGAACAGACAGTTCCAGCAGATAACTGTCCGGAGACAAATACACCCAGCCTGGGTCGAAAAAAAGCCAGACAGGAGATTCAGCTCCTTCGGGCGGTTTGACCATGAGCCTGGCCCTCTGTTTAAAAAAGCCATACGCCTCCTTAAACACCCAGGCGCTCTCCTCATATTTCTTGTCAATAAATTCCATCTTTACCTGGGAAAATCCATTCTCCCTGATACAATCAAGGACTGCATCTGTCTGAGCTGTCCACAAATGCAGCATGGAACCCGGGCTGAATCCATCCTCCTTATTATTCCTCAGCATATCAACCTCCATAGGCATATTCCTGACTTTAAACTATATTTTCAGTGTACATTGTTTTATAATATTTGTCAAAAAGAAAACGAAATCCCTTCCCGGCATTGTCCAATGTTCTACCATATGTCCCTATTTCATACAGTATAACAGGAGGTGCATATGAATATTTCACTAACAATAGCCGGGATACTGTGCGTATCCATACTGGGGACCCTTCTCCATTTCACCTACCGCTGGTCCGGCCGCAATCCCCTCATCGGCCTTATCGCTCCTGTCAATGAATCTGTGTGGGAACACATGAAATTGCTGTTTTTCCCCATGCTCCTGTTTGGACTGTGGAACTTAAAGGGAGTGACCGATGCCTGCCGCATATCTGCTTTTCACGCAGGACTGCTCATGGGGACGCTTCTGATACCGGTACTGTTTTACGCCTATACAAGCGTGCTGGGACGTAACTTCCTGGTATTGGATATCGCCCTGTTTTACATTTGTGTAATTGCTGCCTTTCTCATATACCGCGGATTGTCAGGGAGCTGTCGATTGGAAAAATACAGCCATGTGACATCCATGGCCGTGTTTCTTTTATTGATTTGTTTTCTGCTGTTTACTTATTTTCCGCCGGGATTTTCTATTTTTAAGGATCCGGAGAGGTGACAGAGCAGGACAGATCCATGATGGCTTGCTGAAGGTGCGGCGATGGTATGACAGCTTTTCCGGAATTATAATGCGATTAAATACTGACCGGAATGGTGCTTTGAAACGGCCCGGTATTGCCCGTAACAGGACTTCAAAATAGTTCGTTATCGTCCAATTTGAAATGTATAAACAGTCTGTTTTCCACAGAACATATATGCTGATTTGCGTAAGTTAATGCCCGCCATATATACTGCATAATCTTATCATACAGTACATCTGACGGGCATTTCCAATTCGTCTTTTATGCAGATCATAATGACGTTATACACGGGAAATACAGGTCTTATACAGGTGTTATATTCTCATAATTTGAACCATTCATATCCGTCAAACCAGCCGATTTATTTTACCGGACCGGCTCATATTCCATGGCAGAATCCTGTCCGGCAGACTCCACTTTGAATATGACAGGCCGCAGTCCGTCATTGCAGCTGCATATGGCGACTCCCGGCTTTCTAATCCAGTTTCCATAATAAAACAGTTCATTTCCCGTACCATGGACCAGGGAAAATACATACGGATGAATGGCTATCCATGCCCCATCACAAAACCCTTCTGGCTTAGCATAATCCACATAAAATATCTGCCCCTCCTTCATCATGGGACAGGCAGTAAGGCCCTCTGCTCCGTATTCCCGGGCCAGCTCTTTGTCCAGGGTGGTTTTTAAAACAGTTATCTTTACTTTACTCATGTTCTCAACCTCCTTTTGTCACTGCGGTTTCCCGCTGATATAATATCAAGGCAGCTTAAGACATCTAATGTCGCTTTAAGCCGCCTAAACTGACAGTATCAATAAAATGGGAACGGGTTATCTTTACTTTCCGCAACTGCTCCGACATACCCTCCCCATCTTTTTTCTCCTCGTGCACATTATTATATTTACAATCAATCATTTGGTTCCCTGATTCTGATTAACTCTATTTTGCCTCCACAGGTCAACCGCTCCGCCATAGACTTCACACCCAAAATTTCCGTATTGGTATGACTTCCCACAAAGAGATTCATCCCGCAGAATCCGGCATATTGCTGTGAATACAGGGCATATTCCCCTGTCACATATGTATCACATCCCAGCTCCACTGCCGTCCTCATATCACTGGTCATATTGCCTCCGCCCGCAGCCACAGCTATCCGGCAGACCGGCCTGTCGTTATTCCGATGACAGCGCACATTTTCCTGCAATATATGAGAAAGGCTCGCCGCAAAAGACTCAAAATCCGTGGGAACAATTTCACCGGCAACACCTCCATAATACTGCTCCCTGTATGGCATGACCTTTTTACAGCCCTTCATCCCCAATGCCTGGGCCAGCGATGCGCTTGTACCAAAATCCGCATCGTCTAACGGTGCATGAAAAAAGGCATGTGTCATACCGGCTTCCCGAAGCATTTTATTACAATGTTCTTTCAATCCATATATAAATTCCCAGGAGTCATGGTGGGTAAGAAGAAAATCCACCCCTTTTTCCCCGGCTCGTTCTATGATTTCCCCGGTAAGATTTGTGGCATATCCAATGCACTTAATATCCCTTTCCGTTTCATTAAAAAATCCCCATTCTTCCGGAAATAAATGCAGTTTGTCAGAGTCAAACATACTCAGAAGCTGCTCTTTCAGGTATTTATATTCCATTGTTTTTTCTGTTTCTCCTTATAGTTATATTTTATTATTCTTCGCTTTATTGGGATTTGTTTCTTTATTTTGTTCCGGTTTATCTTTCTTGTTCGCTTTGGTTTATCATTCTTATTTGCTCCAGTTTATTTCTATAGTTTGCTTCAATTTATCTTTCCTGTTCGCTCCGTTTTATCTCCCTGACTTTATATATTTTAACATTAATTCCCCATTTCCCGTACGTCCGCACAGACTATTAATTCGCATCATGACCTGAACTTTATCACGCTCAATATTGGTCTCTCTATACTGTTCACTGTCCCTGTTTACAACCACTTCTTCTATTCTTCTGTCCGTGGAAAACTGAACCTTATAAATACAAATTCCAGTCCAGCTCCGGTGAATATACAGGATATTATTTTCAAAATATTCAAACCACTTATCCTCCATTTCACATGGAATATGACCATTTTGAAGTGCGGAAAATTCACCTTCTGTCAGACCAATATCAATTGAAAATGACGCTGTTTTCTCCGGCATATCCAGTGTTTTCCAGTCTGATTTTATGGCTTTATTCATAGTAATTATACCTGCCTTTCAGTGCTTTTGATAACTCTTGAATTACCAGGATTAAATGGATCATTACACGCATTTTCATCCCTTTGCATTATGATTGAAACGGCATTTTTTCGCCAAATAAGAATAGTTGGTGATAACCGCTTTTTCTATTATTCTTCCCAGGTATATCCTCCACCCCACACCGGCAGAGGCATTGGAAGTACCTTCTTTCATATAGTAATAAAACATCCGCCCATTGCCAAATTCCGGGGTACAAACCGCCTCTTGCTCAAGTGCCTCCAGGTCCTCAGTGAAGAACCCGACTAGCGTTTTCTGCTGCATTTCGGACAGCGCCTTCCTGTGCTGGTAAAATGGGCCGGTGCCACAGAATATTCCAGTCCGCATGCATTATGGCGCATCTTTACATGAGCAAAAGCATTCTGATATTCTGATAAGACAGTGTATTCTTCCCCCACCAGAGCTTCCACCTGCTGCTGAAATTGCTCCGGCGTCTTCTTTTTACACGGGCTGATACAAATATGATTTCTTCCATGCATAACTACACTGGGCGTCACCTCCCAGATCTCCCCACAATGATGGCAGCGGAATTTATGGGGTACTCCAAGCCTCGTGCATACATCGCTTTCCAATGTATATCCTCTTGCTTCTATTTCAGGGAGTTTCTGATAAAAACTCTGAATCTCGCGATTTCTCCTGGTTTCTGCTGAATGGATAATACGATTCCGTTTTCCGCAAACCGGACAGCCACGTTTCATAAAATCCGTATAAGTAATCTGGAATGTTTCATTACAAACCGTATGATACATTGTCATGGAAGTTTTACAATTTTTATAAATGCTCAGAACCTGTATTTCCTCTCCGTATTTCTCTGCAATTCTGCCCTGAATACGTGCAAGCTGTTTACAGTAAGGACAAGCGTGATGCTCCATAAACCATGTAGCAGAGCATTCAAATTCCTGCCCGCACTGATTGCAGAGGAACCGGATAGGTTTTCGGGTATTTACGTAAGAACCCAACATCTGAATCTGTGGATACTCCTGTTCACAGCAGATACCGGACCTGCTATTTGATTTTAGTTCCTCATTCGGTCTGTACTGCATTTTTTCCAAATATTTCTTCTGGTCCTGCAGCCGCATTTTCTGTTTCAAATATCGAATTCTTTTTTCCTGTTTATGCTGACGATTTTGTTCGGCCTGTTCCACTCTTGGACATCTTCCATCAAACAGACCGTCCGCCTCAGCCTTTTTCAATTTTTGGCAGACTGTAGAAGGGTGTACCTGAAGCTTTTCACCAATCTGTTTCTGAGTGTATCCTTGTTTGGATAGTTCTATCATCTGCAATACCATTGAGGTATTTGCGTCCTGTCTGACCTTCCCCCAATCCACACCATCTAACGGATAACATGCTAATTTACTTATAATCTCTTTTCGTATCCAATCCGGTTCCGATTTTCTGCAATCCAAATATATATACTGTAAATGCAGAACTTCTTTTGCAAACCGTTCCTTCTCCCGATCACGTTCCTGAATCATCTCCAACGACCACCCTCCAATCCGTTTGAAAACATCTGGAGCAAAATGCTGAAGGCCATGTACTTCCAAAAGAATTCCTTGCGGTTCATCGTAAAAATCGTATTTATAATGACTTCTCTTTCCTTCTTTTTCAAACGGTACCATGTATTGTCTATGAAAGGAGATATTCAGCTGTGCCAGAAACGCATTGACATACCGTTCCGGATAACTCATACCATCTCTGCAATAAGGGCAAGGGACATATTTTCTCTGATAAACAGTATGAATACTCTTGTCCCGCACCAATGAGCCGCATTCCTGACAATAAAAGTCTGCCAGTGTATGCGAATAACGGCTTCTCTCCCTTGGAATCTGCGGTTCTGCAAACCATAATGCGAAATCCGGATCCGTCTCAGCAATCGGAGGATGATAACAATGTTTGCATGTGCGCAGACGCCCCTGCTGCAAATAGCTTTCTCCAACCTCATATTGGTGGCCCCTTCCGCATTGCAATGTATAGTATTTCCGGAAATGATCAGGTTTTTTCTCCACCTTTTGTCTTGCAATTACAGCCATGCTGCCATGTTTTGTTGAAAATACATGACCAATCTCATAAGCATACTGTCCGCGTTTTTCATTCATGGGTTTTGAATCCTTTCACCTGTTCTTTCCCTGCTGCTTCAGTGTGCTTTTTTCGTTAATGCTGCGGCCGCTTCGCAGGAAGCGTGAAGATTCTTTCCAGCGAGTGCCGGTAAATACGGCGTAGAGGTTGACCACAATCCAATGCAAGATTCTGTTCCCGGCCCGGTCGAAGTGATCCAGCTTTCTCAAAAATTCTTGATTGTTATCGTCTTTTCCCATCAGGGGATTTCTTTTATGAAAACTTCATATCCTCCGCCTGAATCGTAATGCGCTCTCGGGCCTCTTCCTCCGCATTCCAAAAGGACATTGGATGAAAACCGCACAATCCCGCGATGAAACTGGCCGGGAACATCTGGATGGCGTTGTTGTATTTGAGCACGGTGTCGTTATAGAACTGTCTGGACAGGGCGATTTTATTCTCCGTATCAGATAATTCGCTCTGAAGCTGCATAAAATTTGCGTTTGCCTTCAGCTCCGGGTATGCTTCACTCACCGCAAAAAGCCGCCGAAGCGCCGCCTGGAGCTTCCCGTTCGCGGCAGCCGCCTGATCGAAGTCCGCGGCAGCCATCGCGCTCTGGCGGGCCTTTACCACGGCCTCCAGAGTGCTCCGTTCAAAGTTGGCATAGCCTTTGGCCGTTTCCAACAGATTGGGAATCAGGTCATAGCGCCGCTTAAGCTGTACGTCAATCTGCGCCAACTGGTTTTTGACCCGGTTTTGGAGTACAACAAACCCGTTTCTGGTCTTGATGATTACAAGGAAGATAACCGCGACAATCAGAACGGCGCCTCCAATAACAATGTATTTTCCTATGTCTCCCATTTTATGTTCCTCTCATTTCTTAGAAAAGTATAAAATCCCGATATTTCAAATTCCTTAAACGAAAAATATCCTCGATAATGCGTTCGTTTTCCTCCAGCACCACCGCATAAATCAAGAAATCGTCCCAAAGGACAAGCTGTTCTTTCTCCGATTCAGCCAAGTTAGAAAAGTCACGGATAAAATTTTTAAGCCCCCAAATCTGCGCCGTTAAAATCTCGCCCGCCTGCGTCCTCTTAAGCCGTGTTCCTGTGCCGTAAATGGACAACGCCGTGCGCAGAACAGCCGCAATCGGAAGCAGAAACATTGCCAGAAAGGACAGAACAAAAAAAGCGGTCAGAGGGATCGCAATCACCATATCCGGCGATGACAAAAGGTATTCCATTTGTCTCATACCGAAAGACTGTGGAGCCGCCGCAAGAAAGCCATCTAGCTTTTCCATCCAGTCGCTGTTGTTAATCGCAACGGCGGTGATACCCATTCCAAGGAAAATGAGGATAGGGAGCAGACATCCGCCGAGGCATCCTGTTAGACAGGATCGGGATGCGGAATGTACATTTTGCCGCATGCCTCTGTATTTCAAATTGCCTGACTCAACGGCCTCCGTGACGGCCTGCCTCCTCCACGCGCCAAGGTTTGCAGGCTGTGCCTGTCCCCCGGCAATCAGCGCCAGAAGCGTCCGGTCGCTGGGGAGCAGTCCGGGAAGCTCTTGATTTTGCACATGAACCGTCCCAGCCTTCATGGAAACCGCGCCCATTTTGGTATATTTTAAGAGTAATGCCGCCATGTCTTTTTTTGCTTCAATCTGCAAATCCATCAAGAGGCTGATAGTGGCGGGCGGAACGCCGGTCAGTTTTTCCCGGTAATAGTCGAAATCCTCATCGGCCTGAAAGGTGGCATTTTGAATCGCGGCTTTTTTCATGGTATGGCTGACGGCCCGCCATATAAGTACAATCGGCAGAGAAGCCAAGACAGCGGCCAGAGCCAGGAGAAGCAGCGCCGCAATCGTTACCACAAAATTCCGCTCCCTCAGAACGATTCCCCAGAGCAGCCGCCCTTCTTTTCCAATGGATAGAAAAAGAAACAGGACCAGCGGCGCAAGTAGAGCCAGCCTGTCCAGCTTCTGCCAACGTTTCATTTGTTTTGTCGCTATTGTTTTTTTCATGGTTTACTCCCCGGTATAGGAAATGATGTTGTTCTCTGTTGCTTGTAAATTCCAAAGGAAGCGGGGAACGCCGATTTCTACAAAGCAGAAGTATCCACATAGTAGTAAATCGTGTATTTGTTCAGCTTACGCGCGCCGCTTTGTCTGCCCGTTCTGCGGGTCGAAATACTCCACGTCAATCCAGTAGTTCGGCACGCGGCGGTAACAGTTCTGGAACGTTTGAGGCTGGCGCCCACACTCCATGTTCGTCCACATGGTATCCATTCGGAGTAAAGGTATTCGGGTGCATTCTTCCTCTCGTTCCATTCGGTTTTTCATGGAAATAATAGTATTTTCCATCAATCACAACCCAGCCGAGTCTCCATCTGCCGTCCTCCATTGCTTTCCAGATTACTTCTTCCACATAGCTGGGGACTTTGACGTTATTTATGATTTCCGTCTCACCTGTATGATTTTTCGGCAGGCTTTCTTTCAGTCCTCCGACCGCGGCAGCCGGACCTCCTGTGCTTCCACCAGATCCACCCATACTGCCAGAACCATCTGTATTCGTCCAATGAGCATAAATGGTACTGTCCTTTGTGAGTACCGTATCCACAGTTACCTTTGTGCCTCCTGCTTTCGCTGTAAACCAGCCGTCAAACTGATAATTTCCACTACGAATCGGGATTGGCAGACTGCCGTTATCATTATAAATGATGCGGTTGCCCTCGCCGTCTCCTCCGGTGACAGTTCCGCCGGATATGGACATATCACAAAGTCAAGTTTGATATTCGAGTATGCCTCCCCAGTCACAAACACCTTATTGTCCTCCGCTCTGGCTTCGATACCACCGTCAGCGCGATGGAACATAGTCTTCTGCATCGTTTCTTATCCCTTTGCATGTTGTTTCTCCCCTTTGTGTATTTATGAGTCAGCCAATCCTCCAGCTGACTATTCCTATCATACCTTATTAAATAAATACACAGAACAACTCCTGCAAAATCATACTATGGAACGCAAAAAAAGCTCATTCATTTCCGTCTTCACATATCCGGTATCAAGACAGTCGCTTTCACATAATCCCCCTCCGCCTTTACTACAAAGGTCCCATCATACCGCCCGGCAATATCCTGAATAGCCGCCAGCCCATAACCATGGTTTTCTTCATCCAGCTTTGAAGTCATCAATCTGCTGTCTTCCAGGTGCAGCTGCCCGGCATAAGAGTTTTTCACGGTTATCACAAGCTGCCGTTTTTCCCGGACAATCCGGACCAGGACCATTCCTTCAGACTCGCATTTTTCAGCCGCTTCTATGGCATTATCCAGCAGGTTTCCCAGCAATATAATAATCTCATCTTCTTTTAATATCATATCCCGGAGATCCCCGCACATGAGGTTTACGTTTACACCTCTGTTTAATGCTTCCTGCCTTTTCATATTCAAAATTGCATCAACAACCGGATGATTGGTGTAAATGCGTTCCAGCGCTTTCCCAATCTCTCCAGTCAGGCCCTGGGTGTATTGAAGCGTCTGGGATACCAGCCCCTGCTCCAGCATATCGCTGATTGTCAAAAGCTGGTTCTTATACTCATGAAGGCGTTTTCCCTGTTTTGTATACAGCTCCTGTTTATTTTGGTAAATTAGAAGTTCCATCTTTGTTTGACGGGCCGCGTCCTTCAAACTGTTTTTCTCCAGTTCCACTCTTGCCGCCAACAGCATATTAAAAACCAGAAAAATATTGAGTCCTATCATGCCAGCCATAAGAACCGTCACCTCCACAGGCACAGTCTGCGTCCGCATCAGAAACTGTGATGCAAAGATTCCTGCCCCCGCAATGATTACGAATGACGGAAACAATGCCCGTATTCCCTCTGAACGTATGGCTGCATTCCCGCCTTTTTTCCAAAACCATCGGATCAAAAAGCCGCTCCCAAGCTCCGTACTTTTTACCATCAGGCACATGAGGTAAAACATTGGCATATTTTCCGAAGTTCCAAAAATATAGTAATATCCGGACACACCAATAAAATCAATACAGATAATCACCGAATAATTAATTACATATACGGAGAGCGCCTCCCCTAATGTAGTTTGATAAAAATATAAAAGATAGGCATAAACAAGCAAAAAGTCAAAAAACAGCTTAAGTGCCACAATATCCTCAAACAGCGTCACACTGACTGACATAACCATGGTCAAAAAGAGCAGACCAAAAACACGTTTTGATCTGCTTCCCGATTTCTTTTTTATCAAAAAGGCATCGGCCAGAATATCCAGGAAAAGCATTTCCATAAACACCCACAGATGCGTCAAAATATAGGCAATCATAGGCTGTCTCCTTTGTAAATGGCATACTCCCGTTTTACATACGGATACCTGTTTCTAGGGACGTGCAGAATAATATCCGGCTCCAGTTCCAGGCGGTAGCTTGCGATGTTTACAATATATTTCATGTTAACCATATAACTCTGATGAACCCGCAGAAACCCATGTCCGCCAAGCAGGCCCTCCACGTCCGTCAGCTTCCGGTTCATGGTTCCGATGACATGTTTGCCGTCCACTGCCAGAAACAAAAGCTTATGCCCCCTGCTCTCCACGAGACAGATTTCATCTGCTTTCAGATACAGCTTTCTATCAGTAAATTCCAGACAGATTTCATCCGTATCTATATGAAATTTCTTCAGCACCGCTTCCATACATTCCTCAAAGCTAATCTCCAGGGAATCCTTCACCAGATAGCGAAACGCTCCGACTTTGTAGCCCTCCAGCACATAGTCCATATAACCCGTCACAAAAACAATGCAAATTTTCCGATTCCTGTCTCTAAGATACTCTGCTGCATCCATTCCACTGACCGCATTCATGCTGATATCCAGAAATGCAATATCAAACAATCTATCTTCATTGTGCTTAAGAAGCTCTTCCCCTGAACAGAATGCAGCCATCTGAAACGGTATCTCTCTGTTTTCTAAATAAACGGTAATTTTATTAGCCAGCCTGTCTAAAAATGGTTTCTCATCATCGCATATTAAAATATTCAACATACTTTTTCTCCATGTTTCGTATTTTATTGCAGCCATTCAGACGGCAGGAAAATGCCGTCTGAACTGTTACAACTTATCTTCCGCAACTATCTTATCACAGGTTTCTTTTCCTGTCATACCATTGTCATACCTTCATCCTTCACCATTTTTTTACCGTAAACGGCATACATAAAATACCAATCAAAACCGTAATCAGTAAATACGGGGACCAGATTAATTTACCAAAAACCAGGTATGTTCCAGCTCCGCCTCCATGCCGGCGGCTTCCATCCTCTGGTAGTCTCGCACCAGCTGCTGCTGCGTTTCATCCGTCAGTTATACTCCAAAGGAACGCGCATATTCCTGGTTGCCTCTTATCACTATGTATCCATCAAAATTGTTGCCAAAAGCATTTCCGTTATGAATCCCCACCTGATCAAAAACTTCGGCAACAACTCCTTGCAAAAGGTCAAATCAGACCCGGCAGACGCCCGCAAGATTGCACGCTATACTCTTGACAACTGGACAGAATTACGCCAATATTCAGGTATGGACAATACACGTACTCAGTTAAAAACTTTAAACTCTCAATTCAGCCTCTTTATGAAGCAAACGGTTGCCGCAAAAGCAAACCTGATAGCATTACTGGATAATACTTATCCCGGTGTCAATAAACTCTTTAACAGTCCGCCACGTGAGGACGGAAGCGAAAAATGGGTTGACTATGCCTATTCATTCTGGCATGTGGAACGTCTCCAGATTTACCCACAGGGAAGCACTTACCGCCTTTGCATGCGTTGACCCCGGCGTGGATGAGCCCGGCCAGCACAAGTCCAAGAGCAACAGGGCTTCAAAAGTTGGCTCTGCCAGGCTGCGCAAGACCTTATTTCAGATCATGACAACGCTGCTCCAGAATGCCCCTGAGGACAATCCGGTATATCGTTTTCTTGATAAAAAGCGGGTACAAGGAAAGCCTTACTATGCTTACATGACCGCCGCAGCGAATAAGTTCCTCCGCATTTATTATGGCAAGGTCAAAGAGTGCCTGCGAAACTTGGAGCAGGCAGAGTAACATCCGTTTCTATACACAACCCCACCCACCCCATTTTTTCAAAGCCGGCGGTTCTGGCGGCTTAAAAGTTATGCCCTAAAATATCAAATTTTATGCGGACACTCCCACTTTTTAATCACTTTAGACAATTCATGATTACACTAATCATCATTTCTTTTTCCTCTGGCCTTGATTCCGCAATCATAATTGTCAAAGCTACCAAAGTATGATCAGAAATTATCTTTTCACCATCCAGAAACAGCGCCTGATTTCTATCCATAAAATATAAGAAAATAGCAGCAGCAATCCTTTTATTCCCATCCGAAAAAGAATGATTTTTTGTAATAAAGTATAACAAATTTGCTGCTTTTTCTTCCAAAGACGGATAAACTTCCTGGCCTGCAAAGGTCTGGTAAATCGCCCCAATACTTCCCTTAAAAGAATCATCCTTCTCATTACCGAAAACATCACTGGATTCTCCATAGCCCATACTGTCAATTACTTTCCGACACTCTTGGTAAGAGAGTATATAAATAGTATTCCCACCTTCTGGCCTCTTCATATTTTGATGGTCATATGCATCCAACAAGTCCAGAGCTAAGCTATATTTTTCAATCACTGATAAAATCTGTTTTGCATCCAACTGTTCTTCTGTCCGTTTCATAATCCGCACCACCTTTTTTAATTGATAGTTGCGGTCTGATCCTGCAACTCCTCTTTCAGCGCATTGTTAACATGTTTTCCAATCGTTTTTACATCACGCTCAAATAATTCAGCCATCTGATTACGGTTTAACCAAACGGTATCCTGTTCCGGCGTTATGGGTACTTCTAATGCAACATTGCCATCTGTAAATAAAACAATTTCCTTCTTAATGCATTAAACAACCCTGTCTTAATTATTTTGCATGTCTAAAACATTTTTGAATCAATATCGTTGGTACATTTGGCATCTCCCTTTTTCAGCATAACAAATTATCAACTGTTTTTCATAAGCATCTATTTTCTTCACATTATCTTTTATGATATTTTCATCATATTCCCTATTACACACAACGCTTCTTTCAATTATCTTGATTTGTAAATTTCTTATTTACAACTTGCCAAATCGAATCAATATTAAATATGTCTTCTGTTTCCATACAATCCTTTATCATATTCTGTATCGCTGTAGAATTATTCGAATTATTGTAAGCTCTCCACATCCATCTTTGTCTATCCTCTTTTTCATTTTCTTGATTAAAACTATTCGCAGCCTCCAAATAAATCATAGTTTCTATCACTTTTGGAAGCTTTAATCTATTAGCTTTACGTTATACTTATTCTATCACATTTTATAGTCTTTTTTATCAGAAAACGTCATTAATCATTTTATAAATTATAACTAAAAAACTATGCCTGTTCCCTATGTTTGGAAAACGTTTTCATTTACTATTTTTTATAATTGTCATTTCTACTGATTAGCCTATTTCATATTTTCGACAATTGGCAACAATCTTCCACATGCGGTGGGACGAAGATTTTATACTACATGGCAAAAGTATTTCCATTACATAATGATGGGGTAAATTTCTTCGTCAATTTTACCCCTTTTGAACGAAAACCACCCCTTTATGAATAAATTTACCCCTTTCAATAACCCTCCCACAAAAATTACACTTTTTTTAAGTAAAGTTATTTTGATTTTTCTTTATCATATTCCAATGCTCTATACTCTCTTTGCAATTCCTGTGACAGTTCTTCTTCGCTTGGAAGGTATAGCTTATACTTTGACGCAAAAATCTGTGTTTCATTTTCTGGCAATGTATACTTTACTACAGATTCACTTTTATCCGCACAAAGTACAATTCCTATCGGTGGATTATCCCCCTCATTCATCAATTCACGTTCGTAATAATGGACATACATCTGCATTTGCCCCAAATCCTGATGTGTCAAATCTCCAATTTTTAAATCAATTAATACAAAGCATTTCAGAATGTAATTATAAAAGACAAGATCTATTCGAAAATGGCGTCCATCAAATGTAATCCGCTTTTGTCTTGCAACAAAAGAAAACCCTCGCCCCAACTCTAAGAGGAATTTCTGTAAATGTGTTATCAATGCTTCTTCAAGGTCGCTCTCATAAAAATCATCATTCGGACTTAATCCCAGAAACTCTAATACATATGGATCGCGGATAATATCCTCTGGTACTTTTGCAGGCTCCAATTTCTGGATTTCTTCTGAAACCGTTTCTTTATTTTGGCTGGATAACAGCCTTTCATAAAAAAAAGAATTAATTTGCCTTTCCAACTGCCGTGTGCTCCAATTCGATTTTATTGCTTCTTCTGTATAGAATTCACGGGCATTTTCATTTTCCACGCGCATGAGTAGGCGATAATGTGTCCAACTCAATTCGTCACGCAGTGCGTGACTATTTGGAAATGTCAGATAAAACTGTCTCATGTATTTAAGATTAGTCGGTGTAAAACCTTTACCAAAATCTACAGTCATCTGTTTGGATAATTCCGCTATTAATCTACTTCCATATTCTGCTTTTTCATAGCCATCCTGCTGTTCCACGATACTTTTCCCTATATTCCAGTATGCTTCCACCATTGCAAAGTTTGCTGTTTGATATACTTTGTTTCTGGCTTCAGAAAGAATTCTTTTAATTTGTTCATAAAATTGATGTTCCATTTGATTCCTCCTAAAATTGCCTACATCTCATTTACCACAATTTCGAATACAGAAATATTTTTCCTGTACAAATACATTTGCCAGACTTGATGGAATATTATTTAAAATATTTTCTTTAGTTACTTGGATTAATTTATCCTTTCCAAATGCATTACTAATATCTTTTAATGATTTATCATTTTTACAGATTCTAAGTAGCTGTTGAAAAAATGAAGGAATTGAAACGATAACCCTATCCCGCATCATATTATCTAAATAGAATTGCATCATATTATCATAAGACAGTATGCCATCTTTATATTCCAACATGAGCAACTCACTTTCACCTGAATATTCCCACTTACTATACGTCTCTAAATCATTTATAAAACACACAAACATTTTATCGCTAAAAGACCAGTCAACACCCTCAATTTTGGTTACCACTTGTCCGTCTGGATAACTTTCATACCAGTATGCTCCATATCCAGGCAAATAAAAATTTGTATTATTTCTACTAAGATGATGAAAATAATTCAAGCTATTTAAAATACTTTTCCCAACTTCTAAATCGGGACGTGTAATCAATATTCCAATAGTATCTTCCTTAATTTCATTGCTGTTAATATCTCTTAACATATTCTGGTAGGTAATTGCCTCCAACATTCTATCACCTCAAATTCCAACCTATAAAATTATCATAATATTTAACTATTTTACAGTAGTATGGTTTTGCTACATAGTTCAATTCACATAGCAAACCCCTCATTTTCAAACTCTCCGACGTTATCCCCGTCCCCCTATCTGCGGAAACTTATCATTCTCACCATCCGCAAAAACACAACTCCATTATCTCCAAATAATCCCGCAAACTCGCCTAGAATCAAGGTTTCCGCACGAGCAACGCCACTGTTTCAACATGCACCGTTTGTTAACACATAAAAACATACTAACATATTTTTGCACATAGTACCATAAAACAACCTTTATTTAAAGGGAATAAAGAGAAATACTTTCACATATTGGCACACACAAACCTATACTATCATTTACCAAAACTTGTACAGGGTAGGCAAATTGTAGTCACTGCCTACCAAATAGGCGGGCCCGATTCATCCAGTACCACTCAATGATAATAAAAACATTGACCAAAACTGTTACTAAAATTATGAACCCTTGTAATATCTAGCCAACCAATCAAGAATGTGGTAAACTAACTAACAGGCGTCAAGAAATAAATGCATATACTATTTTGACAGAGTTATTAGGAGGTTAAAGTTGAACAGCAATAAAAACATTGATATTAAAAAGACCACATTTTTGGAATGGTTTTTAATAGGGAGCCTGATGACGCTTTTTCTCATCAAAATCTATCCTGTCTATTTTGCTGTAGATGATGATATTTTAACCTATACAATTGTTCGTCATGGTGATTTGTTTCGCTGGGCGGTCCATCTTACAAAGTCGGGAAGAATTACACAGTTCATGAGTACCCTGATGTTAGGTATTCCTATGATGGCAGACCAGCTGTGGATTTATAAATTGTTTTCTTATGGTACCATACTGTTTGATGTATATGTATTGTATCGACTTGTTAGTGATTTCATCGATAAAGACATTGCAAAGACTGTCATAACACTTTTTTGGGGATTAGCTGTTATATCTAATTGGCACAGCCTCTTTCTTGCATATGTTTTTTCGCACCAGATTATTATTGGATTAATTCTATGCTCTATTTATTTTTATTTGCAATATCTACAAAAACCTCAATGTAAGAAAAAGTTATTATGGAGCAGCATATTCTATATGTTCAGTATAATAATTTATGAAAGTGCTGTTGCATACATTTTACTGTTTGTGATAATAAGCCTTTTTTATGAAAAAAATATGAAGAGAGCATTACTCTCTATGTCCTATCACATCAGTGTGGTTCTAGTATTTTTATTTGTCTATTTTGCTTGGAGGAAAATATATCCTATCACTTATGATGGTGCTTCTTTTTTCTTTGGCGACCCTGTAGGAAGCATTTGGTGTCTTTTTATGTATTCTATCGCAGCATTTCCCTTGATACCGATGCTCTATACCATATACAATGGTGAACTCATCACTTTCTTCCTACAAGCTTCCTATGATATATATTTAATCGCAGGATTAACCACTTTTCTTTTTGGGTATTTTATCAAAAGAATTATTTGGAAAGGTAAATATTTAAAGATTATAATCATTAGTATTATGGGTATGTTCTTACCCAATTTACCATTGTGTGTTACCAGCAAATATATCAATTGGTGTAATGAAAAGACCTTCGGATATTTAACAAGCTTTTACTCCTGGTTTTTCATGGTATTGGCAGGTGTATTATGTGCAGTTTGGATATGTTCTCTTTTTCATTATAAAAGAACAATCCGAATGTTCTTATGCAGTTGCGTATTTGCCATTTCGTTGGCTACCGGAGCGTTTAACTCGGGAATTGGAAATATGCTAAAGGTACAGACAGAACGATACATTGCCTTCAACAATCTGATGAGCTCTGGTGCGATACAAAATTTCGATGATGGGACTAACATTTATATGCCTGAATACCATTGTATTAATAATTCTGAAGAATATATGCAGTACTATGCAAAACTTTATACAGACAAAGACTTGTTTTTCACAAATGATTACGAACAACTGGATTTCGGGCATCCGGTTGTGGAATTCCGATATAATCCAGGCGAAGGTTGTGTGGAATATAACTATTTGACTCGTTAAACTCACGATGTTATTAAATCCATGCTACATCATAATAATCCACTGCGGCAGAAAAATTCTGTCGCTTGTATTTTTACCACTCAAACACATACCTTCTATTCACCATATCGTACTCCTCCGCAATCCGCAGCGCTCCCCTGGCATCCGTAATCATGCATTTGCCCTCGTCGCTACCCTTGACCGGGCAGAGCAGGAAGGCCTCGCCGGCGGGGTCCACCTGGTAGCCGGTCAACATGTAGCCCTCGCTGTCAAACAGATACCAGCCACAGGTACCGTCCGTGGCCTCCCGGAGCCAGTACCAGCCATTGGCCGCATAGCTGCCGTCTGTAAACTGATACCACCAGCGCTGGCCGTCTGCGGCCGGCTGGAAACCCTGGGTGTATGTCACTGGGACCGGGGTATAATCAATATCCCTCAGTTTAAGCACCTTCTGCCAGGGCGTGGCTGCTACACGGCTCTTGATAGTCCCATAGTTGATACCCTTAGCCTCAATACACCAACCATCACCTATGTATACCCCGATGTGGCCCGGCTTCCACAGCGCCCAGCCGACCATAGACTCGTCCAGATGGTCAACGCCTACCCGCTCCACAGCCGTATCATGATAGTTGTAGCTGCCACGCAGAACGCCTGTATACCAGCTGATGAGACCGGAACAGTCCGTACAGCGCTGGCCTATGTACTTAGCCGCCTTGGTCTTGTAAGTGGATGTGTATGTGCCTGGGTTCTCCCGGGCAAGGCGGTCCAGGATGGCCTGGGTAAGGACCTCACCTTTGGCACCGTAAACGTAGGGTGTGCCCAGTTTGTCCTTGCAGTGCTGAATTAATCCTGCTGCTGTTTTACTCATAGTGTTTTCCTCCATCAAAAAAAATAAGGCCCAGGGGCATCCCTGAGCCATGAAAAGTTGTGACGTCACAAGTTGCGATATCGCAACTACTCTATTTTCTGCGATTTGCCCTTTAACACTTCAATGGCATTCACTATCACATCAGATTTCACTATCCCCATGAGTCCTGCATTCTCCACAATAGACAACGACTCATTCGCGATAAATCCATATGTGGCTGCCAGCATAATATAATCTACTCCCAAGGCCACATCAAGCTGATGAGCTACCGCCAGAAGGCACACCATCATAAATTTTTTGCACAACCCTTTAAGCATGGCGTTTGAACTAGCTGCACCGCTCTCTGATTTTGGTGACTTTTTAAATACCACAGCCACTAAGAATCCCGCCAACAGGTCCAGACCCATAAGTATGAGCACGATACTCAATGTCGGGGTCCAGCCGCCAAAAAGCTTTACTCCCGCCGCTGCGGCCATACCTGCAATGGCGCATATAATATCTTTCTTCATTTTCATATACCTCACCTACTCTGTAATTAGCTCTTCACATTCCAGATCAACCAGTACCTGGCGCACCTGGTCCTTAATTTTATCCGGGACCTGCCTGAATGTCTTCCTCCCCTTTACAATCAGGGTTGCATAAATGACTGCCATGGTATCTACCTCCTTCCTCAATAATAAAAAGAGCAGCAGTCTAAGCATTAAGTACCGCCTCGACTTCCGCCCTTAACTTCTCCGGGACCTGTTCAATCGTTTTCTTGCCCTTGCGAATAAGGTCCGCATATACAATTGCCATATAGTCTGCCATTCTTTACACCTCCATTCCCTCGTAAATTTCTGTCAGGGCCAGCTGGGTATTGGTTACCTCTTCGGCCAGTGCCAGATTGGCCTCATACTGTTCTGTAAGCGCCAACTGTGCCTCTGTAAGCTGACTATCCAGACTTACCACCTGTTCCTGCAGACGTCCAATATCTGACTCAGGCAGATACGCAAAGACAGGCTGTGGATTACTGGCATCTGTCACGTCAATATAATTCAACTGAGCTCCATCAGGAATATCCACCCACATGCACCGTAATCCCTGTGGTAAAGTTTCTTCTCCATAAATAATTGACCATATACGGCCTGTAACGTCGTATATCACTAATGCTTTCATAAGTTCAGCTCCTCCTTCCTATACAGGTCTTCCTAATATAATTCGGTAAATAGTAGCGCTATATCCGCCAGAATAGCCACTTGTACCGATAAATACTGTAGGCTGCCTTCCGATATCAAATATGTCTAAAGCTACTTCCCTGGTATTGGAATCTATCGAATAACTATTGCTAGTCGAAACTTCCCAGCTACCGTAATCAGCACCCTGTCTAACTACGCCGACAGTTAATGATACATTACACGAATACCTAACATATAATTTTCCATAACTACTGAATGATACAGGCGAATTGAAGGCCACGCCTTTTCTAGATGGTTGATCCGAGTTTGTTGCAAAAGATATGGTACTTCCAATATTAACATAATTTGTATATGAACCACTATAATTAATTCCAGTAGTATTCCCATCTAAAAATATATTATAGTACCGATCCAGCCATCCCTCAAATGTGCCTGCACGTCCAAAGATGGTCACTCCTCTTTTTATATTCCAGGGCTGTAAATTTCCATCACCTACGATTGTCTGGTTCCCGGTCAGATACTGGTTGGCGGCTATCACCTGGTCATAGTTTTGCCCGTAGTAGGTTGCAGCCCCTTTTTCAGCCATAGTTCCTGTCAACGGATTACCGTCTTTATCAACAATCACTTTTCCCTTGCGTACATCCGACGCGGCTGCTGTTATAACATCCAGGTCAGCTCCGCCACCGCTTCCAGGTATCCATAACCTTCCCATCTGTTTCTACACCCCTTTCAATCCCACGGTCAGGTCAATCGTGGGCTTCTTATTGTAACATTTAAATGTTGCCTGGCCATCTGCCGTGTCCCCATCGTCAATCATCCCAAATGCCTTGTTATACGCTTTCACCTGTTCCGGCGTCGCCCCGTCTGCAATCACCTTTACCAGTATGGGGTTGTCCTCCGTTGTCAGCCCCTCTATCGGCACAGTCTGGGTATATGGGGCCGCAGTGCTCCACCCGGATGCTTGAAGTGTGACGGGTACAACATGGTTCAGGGCATTCACTGCCTTATTCGTAGCGTTAATGTCCTTTGGACCAAACACATCACCTTCCTGGCTATATTCTGTCACGTCCAGTATTTCTGATTTTCCTTCCCCATCCTGGATTATCTGATACTTTCGGTTGCCCTCAAACACATCTGCCTTGTAATCTGTCTTTAATGCCATTCTTGCCTCCTGTTTCCTATTGCCCTCATGCCCAGCCTAAACGCCAAACGCTGCTGTCCACTCACCATGCTGTCATACATATCTCCCAGGTCCTTAAGTATCTGTTCGATATCATTTGCCTGGTAAATGCTTTCATATGTTATTTTTGCGGGGATGGCCGGAGTACTGGCCTTCGTATAATAGGCAGCCCGAAGCGTTTTAATGTTATTCAGCAGCCTGGACATCTCCGTATCCGTCCGGAAGTCCTCCATCTTCCATGCCTTGGTCTGTATGGTCACCCCCAGACGCCCCGCCAACAGCGCACAGGCCTCTTCCACACGGTTTAAGTCTGTATAGGCTATATATGCCCTATCTGTGTCATTGGCCAGGTCTGCGGCCGTCCTATCCGTTATCAGCGTTTCCAATACCGTACTCATCTTACCGTCACCTCCGCCGTTACCTTACGCCTACTAAACTTAAAATCCAGCTTCGTGATATTGCCCGTCATTGTCCCCCGGAAACCGGTAAATACATTCACACGGTTTCCCAGCTCCTGGTCATTGATAGTGGAGCGGAAACTGATACTTTCATTATTGCTGTAGTATCCATATACCCGGTCAAGCACCGCCTGCGCATTTCCGGCTGTCACCAGTGTGGCCTCCTTGACTTCGGCAATGTTTTTATTCTGCGTAATCTTTGGTTCCTCTTTCAGCAGCATGGCCGTGCTATGATTGTACTTAAGCCCGGTCAGTACCACTTCATTGCCTGTGCCGGTTATGCAGGCATAATTGTCTCCATGCTCCCCAAGGATTCCTCCAGTAATGGACAGACTGTGGTAAGGCTCTGAAAACTCTATCTTCGTAGTGTCATCCAGTACCCCCTTATACAACTGCGCGGATTCCATCCCCTGGGTATAGCTATGTACATACAGCCGGATGCCGGTTATGATGTCACTGTGTTCCACACTTAACCCCAACCGGATATCTTTGGCCGTGAACTCGCTGGTGACCTCGGTCTGTTGTGGGTATATGTACAGCTGCCGGTCGTAACTGGTGTCTACCAGGGCGCCAATGGCAAAGGCCAGCTGCTGCAGTGCTACACGTTTCGTACATATTGGCAGGTACCCACTCACCCGCGCATCTACATAAACATCATCTAAAAAGTATGTGATACCTTCTCCGGCCATAATACCGGCCAGGATGTCTGATACCAAAGCATTGTTGTACACTCCGCCCATGAACTGGTTGTTATCCAGGATTCCCACTGCGTCCTGTGTCTCCACCGAATACCGTTTCGCTCCCAGCTGCTTCCCATCCTTCAGATAAAAAATCCCCAGTATTGCCTCGTCAAAATACAGCGTCTGTTTCTGCCGCTTCTGAAATTCAAACGCATAATCAGACTTGCTTCGGATTGTATAGTCCATCGTATTGATGCTTACCTCTTCGGATATAGGGCTCAGCTCCATCAGGCAGCTGATATCCTCTATTTCATCATCCTTAAACACACGGATGAGTCCCCAGGTTATCCCTGTCAGGAATACGTTGCGGTACGGCTTGCTGGTCCTCAGGAAGGTAACGACCACCCGGTTATAATAATCCACTATGCCATAGCAGAAGTAGTCCGGACTGTCCGGGGAATAATCCCGATCTGATAACAGTTCATCCCCGCGATACCATTTAATATTGACCATACTACAGTAGTCCCCCGAATAATCGTTGAACCTCAGTGTTATCCCCACACTGGAATAAGTTTGACCGAATGTGAATGTGATTGAAGGCGGGTTTCCAAATGTTCCGCCTTCGTCGGATATGCTGTCACTCACATACCCCATGTCAGCCAGCTCGTCCGGAGCATTGTTGTAGTTGCCATCCATCCTCGCGTACCTGGGCAGACACATGGCATAATCCGGGAACTCTACCCCCGATTTCAGGTCCTGGAGGTCAACATAGTAATCATGATCGCCCGAAGCCGCCGTATTGTCCTCTGAGGCCCCCAGGGCAATGTCATCGTAGACAATCTTAAGCCCACCCGCATCCGTCATCCTCTGGTTCTTCAGTACGGACAGCCACAGGTAACGGTATGGCCGGCTGGTCTCAAGGTACGTGATGACCAGCTGATTAAACAGCGGCACCTTGGCCCGGCAGAAGTACTCCACCCCATCCGGTTCAAACTCCTGCTCCTGGACCAGTTCCGCATCCTTGTACCAGGAGATTTTAAGCCTGCTGGCATAATCCCCGGATACTCTGTTAAAAACCATGGACACGCCATTGCTGGTCTTAAGCCGGTCAAAGGTGACTGTTATCATTGGCGGTACCCCAAAGGCCCCATCCTGGTCACTCAAGGCCGTGCTGATGTACCCATTCTTACCAATCGGGATTGCATTCGGGGTATTCGCATAGGTCCCGTCCAGCCTCGCATACCGGGGTAGGCAGTAGGCATAGGGCGGTAAGTTCTGTTCAAAACTGGTCAGGTCATCCACGGATGAGTACGGCTGTTGTCCGTTGGTCCCTACCCTTATGTCCCACTCCATCTTACCGCCTCCTCTGTGGTTCCATGGCTGTGAAATTGAGGGACAGGCCATCCAATCCCCAAATATTTTTACCTCGCCTTATTCTAAGCTTATCCTTCCCCTGGGTGATATAGGCTTGGAAGGTCAATGTCTCCTGACCATAGGGGAAGGTCATCTCATGACTCGCATAATTCGGATCCGAAACGGCATCATAGAACGCATCATACGCTGCCAGGTCTTCCGTCTTAGGGTATACCTTCATCGTGTAGTTGTAGAAAGTCCCTATGATATCCCGGTCCATGGCATAGTCTAAGGTACGTCCGGACTGTTCCGTATCAGTCACCGCAAAACTGCGTTCCAGAGAATCCTTCTCTACCTCAACGTTGTACACCTTTCCATCCAGCAAAAATACACTGTCCATATTAGCCTCCTACAATTACCAGGCTTACACCTTTGCGCGCAGCCTCTTTGTCCAGTTCCGGTTTCAGCACCCGGGCCAGTGCAGCCAGGTTCCCGGTCAGATTCAGGACAATCTGTACTGGCTTATTCCCTTCCGCCTGCAGGCGGCTTATCATTTCTTCCATCTTGCCTATCAGGTAGCCCATAGCTTCCTCCTGGCCATAACCTGCCATATTCCTCATGCTGGAGGACATTTCCCCAGCTCTTGGTGGCACAATGGTTCCACTGGCCATCCTGGGCAGGTATGATGCTGCATTCGGGATATTAATACCGATTGGCAGCTGCACATTTACACCGTCAAACACGTCCAGGACGCCATCCAGCCATTTCTGAACCGTGCTTCGGGATGATGATGCCATAGCACTGATGCCATCGTTAAATCCACGCACAACGTACTCTGCTATGCTGTAAAACTCCCTGGACGGAGAGTTGATATCAAATTCTTCTTCCGCTGCTTCCATGGCCTCGCGAGCCCATTTGCGGATTGCGTTCTTAGCCATGTACGCAAAGTCAGATATTCCGTTCGCGAAGCCTTCGTTGATGCGTCTGGCCATATTGTAAAAGGCCGCATACATGCCACCGGTCCCTTCAGGATTGCTGTCTCCCCAGAACCACTCCCGCACATTTTTAGCCCAGGCTTCCATTGGTGCCTGTGTTTCCGTGTGACTTCCTTCAATCTTGACCTTGAATGCCTGGATAATAAGGTCTGCAAACTTTGTCCAGGACAGTTCATTGACTCCCTGGGCTTCATCCGCGCCCACAAACCACTTCCGGACATTCTCCGCCCAGGTCTGCATGACCGTTTGGGACTTCGTATAGTTCTTGCTGACCGAATTGTTAAACCCGGACAGGATGCTTGTTGCCCACTGCCTGGCCTCCGTAGAGTCTCCGGTACTGATACCAAACTTATTAGAGAACCAGCTGGCCACACCCGACGCCCAGGACTGAACCACGCTCTGGGAAGCTGCCTGCTCATTGGTAACGCCCTGATTGAATCCGGCCACGGTATTAGAACCGATGCTGGCCAGCACGGTTGACGGACTGTGAATGCCCAGCAGGCTCTTGATGCCATTCACGAACGGGTCTGTGATGTTGGCTTTAATGAATGCTCCTGGGTCAGAAAAGAATTCCTTGACGCCCTCACAGAAACCTTCCCAAAGGTATTGTCCCATACCGGCCATGACGGTTGACGGGCTGTGGATTCCAAAACCTGCCTTCACGCCATTGATGAATGGATCCACCACGTTGGTCTTAATCCAGGAGACTACCCCCTTGGCAGCATCTACAATCCCCTTTAGCATTCCCTCCCATACATCACCACCACATTCCTCTATCTTTCCGTTAAAATAGTCCTTTGCTTTTGCAAATCCGTCTGCTATCAGAGTACCGATAAAGTTAGCCAAGGCTCCAAAAGCAACACCCAACGCAGAATATAACAGCGTATAAATTTTCCCTGCAAGGCCAATCCAGTCCACCGCCTCAATACAGTCAACAATGCCCTGCACAAAAGATGCCCAGTCTGTCTGTTGCACTGCGGTTATCAAGAAGTCAAGGATTCCAATTACAAATGTGCTTAGGGCCTCACCTGCCTGCGCCCACTGGAAGGTCTGGAAAAATGAGCTGATACCCGTTGCCACGTTATTGCCAAATTCTGTCCAGTCAAACGTGGACGCGAATTCAAGGAGCAGAGCAAATGCGCCGTTAAGCCCAGCCGCCATAAGATAACCGAACTGTCCCCAGTCAATTGCTCCTGTAATGCCCATTAGGCATGTGGCCAGGGCAGCTCCAATGGCTCCCCAGTCCGTGCCAATAATAAATCCCAAAAGGCCGGATATCTGCGCCTGGAAGTATGCTCCAATGGTTGCTCCCACAAGATTCCAGTCTACGGTATCAACCATCCCCATAAGACTCTGGGACAGGGCATTTCCCAGCATGAGCCAATCAATTTGTGTCAGCAGCAAGTACAAAGTATTGGCCAGGGTATTAATTCCCGTCCCCATCATAATACCAATTGCATACCAGTCAATCGTGGCAACCAGGCTGTTGAGCATGGTCGTAAACGCCGTTATGAAAGCCGTTATCTGCGCCCCGACATTATCCCAACTGATAAATTCCGTAAATTTCTGTACTGCCTCATTGATTTTCTCACCAATGAGTTTTCCAATTCCTTCCCAGTCCCCAGCTGCAAACATTTCTTTCAGCTTGTTGGCAAAGTCGCTGATTCCCTTGTCTATACCGACAGTTTCAAACATGTCTGAGGGGCTGGCACCGCCGCCCCCGCCTCCGGAGGCATCCGCGCCCTGCTGTTGTATCTGTACAAGGTCATCAAATGGAGCGAGTGCCTTTTTTGCATCCTTGCCGGCCTTGCTTGCAGCTCCTCCTGTTTTTTTAAGACTGGCCGCATAATCTTCATTGGCCTTTTTTGCCCGGATGTATGTGCTCCCGCCTCCCAGCGCAGAAAAAAACTGGTTGATATATCCCACTGCCGTTGCCAGGAGATTAATCAAAGTATTAAGTACCGGAGCCACATAGGACAGAATGGGTGCGAACGCCGCCGCAAAACTATTTTTAAGGTAGGTCATGTTGGTCATCAGACCAGACATAGACTGGTTTGCACGGTCCGAATACTGCACCAGGTTCTGCATACCTTCCCTAACGCCTTGGATGGCCGCCCTCATGGCCATGCGGATGAGCATGAGCTTGAACATATTAGACAGCTTCAGAATGCTCTTGCTGACGTTATTGGAAGACTTCCCCAGTCCTTTCAAGCTGGATACTGCCTGTTTAGCCTTATTGGCCAGACCTCGACCAATACTTTTTGCAAAGTTACCAACCGCGCTTGCAGCTTTTAAAAATGCGGATTGCGTTGTTTTGGAAAACTTTCTTGTTTCACGTCCGGTATCTGTCAGTGATTTCTGATAGTCTTTTAATACCGAATTAATCTGAGCAATTTCAGCAGCATTACTGTCATACTCCACATGCCCCAGGCCGATACCCTCTGATTGCAACTCCTTCTGTCGTTCTTTTAATTCTTGTAGGCGCTTACTTAATTCTACGATTTTCTCATTAGCCACCCCGGCTTCCTGCTCGATTTCATCGCCATTAAGTGCCGCGCCTGCCTGGGAACCATATTCCTGGACTGCCTCGGACCAGTTGTGGATTTCTGCCGCCGCCTCCCCAAATACAGCTGCCATAGCTTTAGGATCATACCCCATTGATTCGGCACTGTTAGGAACTGCATACGCTTCTATTGGGGTGGTCTCTACTGCTTCAATATCTTGCACATGGAGTTGCTCTATCTGCTGTTTCAGTTCCTGGGCTTCCAGGTCCATCTTGTTCAAAGCAGCGGCCCCCTGTTCACCATACTGCTCAACTGCCTCCGCATAATTATGTATTTCAGCCGCTTCCTCTCCAAAGACTGCAGCCATAGCCTTTGGGTCGTAATTAAGTGATTCCGGGTTTGTTGATACAGCCACAGCTTCCACAGGTTCTGTATCAGCGGCCTCCATAGCCTGGACACGAATGGCGTCCATCTGCTCCTGCAGACGTTTCACGTCCTTCAATGACCCGTCAGCGGATTCCCCAATGGATTCAACTGCATCCGATGCCTCTCCCGCACTCTGGGCAGTTTTTGTTATCGCCTGTCCTGCTCCATTGAACCGGCTCAAGATGTTAGATGATAGACGGTTTACTGCGCCCGTCAGCCTGTCCATTGCTTTTGACAATGTGGATATTCCTTCTTCAAATCCTTCTACGTTAATTTTTGTATCAAATTTCAGGCTTCCATCTGCTGCCATACCATCACCTCCTGTACAGGCATAAAAATAAGACGCCCATACAGCGTCCTAACCTAATAAATTATTCCAGTAATCAATCTCCGCCTGCTCCTCCTCGGTATACCGTTTCCTGATATCACAGAGTCTGCGGTTATTCCGGTAAAACTCCTGCTCCCACTTCTCCAGCTTCTTTCCCTTTGCCTTCTTCTGACGGATTCCTAAAATTGTGGAAAATGTCCCTTCCTCAATCTCCATAAAATATCCCGAAAATGTCCACCAGTGTATATATTGGGTTGCTCTGGTCTCCATTCCGGCCACTTTGTTGATGGCAGGGAACAAAATGGGTTCGTCCTGCTCCCAGTCCATCACCTTCCTGGCCGGCTTCTTATCGTCATCCTCCTGGCCGCAGTCCACAAACCACTTGGCCTGTAGGATAGCCTCCTCCAAATGTTCCTGCGGTATCTGGCTAAAACCATCCCGGTATAGTCGCTTCATCAAGATTTCCAGTTTTTCTGCAGGTGAAAGCTCCGGGTCGGAACAGGCCGCCAGGAAAACCAGTATGTTCCGGTAATCGGTTTCAATGGGATAGCTTACCCCGCCCACGTCAAGGCTGGTTGGCAGCTGGCCAATCATTTCCCTATATCCTCCAGATACTTCCTGGACTTTTCCCGGTTCTTCCTGGCATACTCCTCGACAGCAGGCTTCATCAGCACAAGCAGGCCCTCCAGCACCCCTTCATACAGGTATTTCTGGCCAACAATACAGAGCGGGGACTGACCGGCAAATATCGTGTCATATACATCCGACAGAAAGATGCCATTGAACGCCTTACGCATTTCTCCGGAAAACTCAGCCACGTATGCGCCGTCCCTTTCCATATCGCTTTTAGGGGTTCCATCTGGATTCAGTTCAATCCCCTCTGGGGGACTGTAATCCTTAAAATGTCTCTGTACATCCAGCACACGGTTGATGATTTCCGGGTCCGCCGGGTTGAACCGGATAATCCGCGTCGGGTCGTCATTTACCGCGAAGCTCTCATAGCCATCATCAAACAACAGGCTCTTCATTTTTTTTGCCATCTTGTTTTACCTCCTCTTTGACTTCTGCCAGCGGCACAGCCGCCGCCGGCTCCGTTCTTCATGTATCTGCTGTAAATGTCTTTGTAGCAAGTACAAACTTACCCTTAACCCTGTTTCCAGTATGGTGCACATTAAACGGAATCTGGTACCCAGTGGTATCTCCACCATAGCTGGATACCTCAATGATTGCATCTTCCTTATAGGCCACATAGGTGCCATCCGCTGCTTCAACTGGTTCCCACAGATGTACTTCCACCACACTGGTCTTAAGGTCATCCAGGGTCTGTCTTTCATCCACAATGTCCTGCAGACGGTCAAACAACGGCTCTCCAATCTCAGCATAGTACGGGTCAGCGGATGCCTGGGGCTGATAGCTGTCCAGGTTGACGGATGTCTCTCCCCATATATTATTTTTGGTTTCCACATTGGCGTTCATTTCGACAATGTACTCTTCCAGGTCCTTGCCCAGGCGGCTGTATTCAGCCTTGCTGGCAGATGGGAGGGCTGCATCAATATAGTGTGCCATCCACTTTCTTTTGATTTTTCCTGCTGCGGGAATTGATTCCGCAAACAGCTGTAAGTTCATTTTACGCATGGTTATTCCTCGCTTTCTATTTGGTAGGTCACCTGTATTTGTATCTGGTACAGGATTCCATCATTAACAGTCTCACCCATGGGCTGCATGGCCATTGCATTGGATGTGATGGCTTTTATAAACCTGGCCTCCATCTCCTGGTTGCCAATATTGGCACTAAGCCCATCCTCCTCCGGCAGCTGTTCCAGCCAGTATCCCAGTTCCAGAAGGAAATTGCTGTTGGCCAGCCGGCAGTAATCCGTGAAGGATGGGGCCACTGCATACATAGCAAAGTTGTGGCGCCGCGTCTGGTTCCCCAGCATGTCCTCCTTGACCAGGCTGTCCCCAGTGCTGGACAGGCCATAACTGGAGCCTGGCTCCGTGAAATCCACATGGATATCTCCGTCAACCAGAAACTCCGATATTTTGGGATACTCCGTCAGTTTCTGGCGCATAAAATCTATGATTGTCATACCTTCCCTCCTCTATTTACCAGGGCCTGGGCCGCCTGTAGTATGTCGTCCTTGTGGTCTGCCTTCATCCGCTCAAACCACTTTTTACCACGCATGGGAGCGCCAGCATAAGTCAACTCCCGGTCTGTGGGGACTTTTATCTCGTTTTTCTTTGCCCAGGCGCTGCCCGTTGTCGGGGATACATACAGGATACCCTCATGCAGATAATTGGCATATGGTCCAGGTATGTCAATCTGGCCGGATCCAATCACCGTGGCCATGACCATCATATGCTCCAGTTCCCCCGCCTGCCTGCGCGGCATGTAAGCGCTCATATACCGCATAGTTTCATTGTCCACCAGTTTCTGTACTGATCCGCCTTCCTGCAGTCCATGGTTCTGCAACACAGCCTCAGAAGGCAGCATCTTAAGCTCCACCTTCACAGTCTTACCTCCTACTTGCAGGCCAACTCATAATGTTGTACTGACTCGCTGCCATACAGCCTTTCATCTACTGTGGTCACCGTCAGGAATCTATGGGCCGTCTTAAGGGCCGCCAGGGACTTTGACATGGCCTCCTGGCTGCTGCAGTCTACCTCATCCTCAATGATACCCTTGACAGCCAGGTCCTTGCCCTGGGTCAGTTTTATGGTCCCAGCCAGGCTTTCCATAGGGATGACCAGAAGGACAGATGTGCCCTCCCGCTGGCCAGTCTTAAGATAGGTGGACTGCCTCACGTCCTCCCAGTACACACCCTCTATGGGTATCCTGGTGTACATCTCAGTCTTCCCATTCTTGCTGTACAAGTACAGCGTTACATCCGCATTGATATACATATCACACCCCCTGATAACACAGACCGGTATGAGCCAGCCATTTCATAACAATGCTGCGCTGTTCCCTGCTGATTGCCGTAGCAGATTCCTGGGCACTGGCAAAACCGACTGAATATGTGCCAATCTTCTCCGACGTCTTCCCTCCGGATTCCTTCTGCTGCTTCTCCCTATGGTATTCGGATTCCGACAGTTCACAGCAGCACATCTGTACTTCCTCGGGAACATCTGACACACCTTTCAAGCGGTTGAATGTATACCGGTCAATGACCTGGCTGGCAGAACGTGCGTAAAAAAGGAAGCCAGCTGTGATGACCGGCTTCCTCCCCTTCAGGTAATCGTTGATATAGTACGTTTCGTCAGTGTATGCCCGCATCGCGCCCAGCCTCCTTACTGCTTAATCAAGGTTACATCCTTTGTCACTGCCTCAGCTGCCACAGTCACCGTCTCGGTAATCTGGCCGTATCCTGATTTCTTAATCTTCGCGGGGTATGTCCCTGCCCGCAGGTTAAACTCTGCCACACCGGACACGTCCGTTTTAACCCTGGAACCATTCACATCCACAATTGCCCCATCAATGGCTGCTGGTGTCTCGGCGTTGTCTTTAACTGTAAAGGTCACCTTCTGGGTTGTAACCGGGCTTGTAGGCTCCAGGTAAGCGAATGGACACCCTAAACGGTCTTCATCCATCCGGGTTGCCGGGTTCGGCAGTGCCCAGCCCATACGAAATACAATTCGCAGCGCCACCATGTCCTGCTGGGCCAGGTTGTACTCAATTTCCTTCGTTACCGGGTCCTGAATCACACCCTGGTCAAGAATCTTCACCGTCACGTCCTGACGGATGGAATACACCGCCTGTTTGAAATCACCGACAATCAGCTGTGCAATAGTGCTGTCATACGCTCCGTTCTGCGGGAAATACATCGGTGCCCCATCCAATGCATAATTTGTGGACCCCTGCATGTCGGACTTAAAGATGAGACTGCCATCAGTTGACCGGATGCCCCTCAGCTTTGCCCTCATGGTCATGGCGGCCAGGGCTCCGGTAGCCATGTAGCCATCTTCCTCCACCTTGGAGATGACACCGCCTTCGCCCAGAAGCAGATTATAATAATCCGGACTGGATCCCACAGCCACATTGTTTCCCGCCTGTCTGGCCAGCGTGATAATGTCATTCTGCCAGTTACGCGGGCGGTTCACGCCAAAGATGATGGCGCTATCCACGCGCTGTCCAATTGCCTCATTGACCCTCGGTGTGATCTCACCGAAAATATCAAACTCCGCATCATCCAGCACTGCCTCCGGAATCGGCACAATGACTGCCAGCTCTGCGGCCTCAATGAATACATTATCCCAGGCTTGCCTGGTGGTCTGTTTCATGCCGGTATCACCGTCCACCCAATATGCGGTGGGAAGGAAGTCAAGTACTCTCATTCGTGTCTGGTTGCTTGTCATGTTCGGCAGCTTCCGTGCCAGGGACATGAAAGTGGACTGCTTTGGCGCGTCCTGGAAAATGGTTGAAATAACCTGCTCACGGATAATGGCCTCCGCGTCGGCCCTGCTTGTAATATTTACTGGCATAATCTAAATCCTCCTTATTCTCTGCCCAAGATACTTCTTAAGGCATTATTTGCTTGTGTCCTTGTGTCATCTGTTTTCTCACCACCTGGCCCAGGAGTAGGCGCAACCACCCGGGGAATACCGACGTCCTGAAACAGATAGCCCTTATCCTTCTTAACAGCTTCCAAAGCAGCCTTGATATCTGATTCCTGGTTCTTGCTCCCCTTCAGCTTCTCCACATCCAAGAAGGGCATAACTGCCTTGATGTCCCTGGGCTTAAACCCTTCTGCGGTAGTCTTCAGCAGATCGTTAAAATCCCGCTCCGCCAGCTGCTTCTGATACTCAGCGTCTTTATTGGCCAGGTCTGTAGTTAGGGTCTGTATCTTCCCCTGGAGCTCCGATATGTTGACGCCTTCAAAGCTCTTAAGGGTAGCCTGCGCCGTGCAAAGCTGGGTTTTGTATGTGTCCCTCTCCTGCTTAATCCCATTGATGTCTTTGCCATATTCAGCCATGACATAATCAATCTGTTCCTGGGTTAACCCCTTTGCCTGTAAATCCTCTGTCTTCATCTTCTTTTCCTTTCCTGCCCGTCCTTAGGTTATTTGTAGGTGTGTAACCATTCACCAACGGCTAACTGTTTTAGGTCTTATCATCTGACCGATTTTTAAACATAATAAAAGCACCTGACTAGTCAGATGCTTCGTTCTCCCATTTATATTTATAATCCTTACATATATCCTCCGGCGGCTTTTGAGCTAATACAATTTCTCTCGGTATGCCTTGTGGATATACTCTGCATTTCATACCCTTTTCACAGTATTCACATTTAAGGCATATAGGAATCACAATCACTGCTTTCGCCACCTTTCAATATGTTTTATAACTAATTGTTTAGCTTCATCCGGAACAGCTTCATTATTTCTCATTTTTACAAATGCTTCGGCCAGGGTTTCAAATCCATCCTTCATGGCATCCGAATATCCGGATACTCCTGGAACATATTGACTTTCCAATCGCTCTTTGAAGGCATTGTATCCAGAAATAGTTTTAAATTGTTGGCCTGCCATTACGTGGGTCATTTCATGGATAGCATGGTCCTTGATGGTGCGGCCGGCAAAATAACCAGTCTCATAACCAGCCTTCACAATCCTTCTAAAATCAGAGAAATTATAGCCTTTATTGATTACGAACTCAACTTCCCTTGACCCATGATTATCAACTACCCTTGTCAGGTATGGGGTGTCTGGGAATCTGTCACTCACATCCTGCACTAACGCTCGGTCAATCCGAAGGTCATATTCCCGTTTCATTTCATCTATTCCTGATTGAATTTCATCGACTATATCTGGGGTAATATTTTTTGCGTTCAAGGCTTCATTTGGAAGTCTTATCTCTTTTATTATATCAGCTTTGGCAGCCACCGCAACTATATCTTTTGATACCCTCAGCCGTTCCCGTTGCTGCCGTAGCCCCATTTCTTTTGAAAAATCCAGATAGGTCTTATTGGTCAGCCGCAACCGGCATCTAGCCGCCGTGACATCTTCCTTGTCTGCTCCGGCCTTTTCCAGGAGTTCCACATCCTGTTTCTGCTTTCGGATGGTACGCTCCAGGCGGCGCTGATGCTGCAACGCCGCATAGGTGTCATATTCCCGGCCTTTATATACCTTTTTCTCATTTTCCTTCTGGTTCTGCTCTGCCAGCCACTCATCCGTGTATTTGCGCTTGCTTATGCCCGGTATAAAGGCAAAGGCGATGTGATAACAGTTAATTCCTCCAAAGCCAAGCATCTGCCCTTTTCCGCAAACGGTCCGCATCTCCTCACTGCTATAGACCTTCCCCTGCCAGCTCTGGTGGTTCTGATAGCCTGTCCCAGTATTTCTGGCCCCCATGTGCCAGTCCACCTCGCAGTAGTCTGTCTGCAGTGCCTCCATGTTCTTCTCGTTGACCTTATCTGTCATCTGGGCCACGCCCGTCATCACCGCGCGCCTTGCTGCCACCTCAATCCGGTCAGACTTTCCAGATGCATAATCCACCGTCCGGATGCCGCTGGCCGTCATCTCGTCAATCACCTCACCGATAGCCTGGCTGTATGTCCTGGCGCCGGTGGTGATTCCCAGCATGGCCTTGTCCAGGCTGCGCTCCAGGTATTCTGATAGTGGCGTGAATACCTTCTTGCTGCCGCCCATCGGCACGTTGAAGCCCGTTGTCTGAGTGATGTTTTCCAGTGGCCGCAGGCTGTCCTTGGTCTGTCTCCTGGCAGCATCCACAATCTGCTGCAGCCATTGGTTGCCCTCATAGGGCTGGTAGCCCTTGCCAGCAGCCTCATAGATTGCCTTGTTGCGGATGCAGTCAGACTTGACCGCCTGTTCATAGATGTCATCCACCTGAAGGCCCGCCTTTCTGATGCCCTCACCTATCAGCTGTTTAATTCGCACCCGGCCTGCTCCAATGGCATCCATCCTCACCAACAGCCAGTCAATGACCGGAGTAACCCGTGCAGCCTCCTTGATGCGCTGTATAATCTCATCCATGATGGACAGCTCCAGAGCCGTCATGGTGCGCTCCAATGGTTTGGGCAGCTTCTCCAGCTCCTCTGGTGTCAATCACATCACCGCCTATTCTTCTGTCATTGCCGGTTCCGGCAGATTCTTGACCGCCTCTTCCAGTGTTTCCCCATAATACTTAGCCCGATACTCTTCTAATCTCATAACTCCCATCGCTACATCCTTGCGATCCTGCTCCCGCTCAGTCTCTGCGTCAACCATCACACTGTCATCCCAGTCAGATGACACTTCGCAATCATTACCGGCCGGAACCAATCCATATAATGCCGACCAGAAACTCATAGCATACACCAGGTCTTCCAAGGCATCCTGCAGAGCCATTTGGGTGTCCGATACCATCACATAAGAGCGCTGCTTGCTGGTCTTAATCTCAGTGGCTGTCTTATCCACGCTCTGTGGGTCTGACAGGGTGCCATAGGCCAGGTTACAGTTGAACTCCACCAGCTTCAGCTGGTTATTAAATCCGTTAAACAAGGCTGTGTCCCTTATTTCTGGGCTGAAGGTGTCAATGAAAGGCTTATCCGCGGCGCCCGTATTGTATTCCACGTTTCGGTATAACCGTTCCTTACCTCCCGGATACTCAAACTTGTCTCGGTCCTGGTTGTACTTTAGCAGGGAGGTGGCAATATGGACAGCCAGCTGTGTCCCCTCATACTCCCAGCAGATGTTGGAATAGCGCCTGTCTGCCTCCCGGATCAGGTCCACGGCCCTGGAAAACACAGATACGCCCAGTGGGCTGTCGGAATCGTCCGCATTGGCCAACGGTACCTTAAAGTACCCAAACAGCAACCGGTCTGCCCCCTCAAGTAGCAGCTCCGGAACCAGCTCCGACCACCTGTCTATGGAGCTGACCACCACTTCGCTGCCAAGGCTGTAATCATTTGTGGCCACAAATGCACGGTTGGTAATATGTACCCGTTTTCCCTGCAGCGTGTGTACCTCCAGCCTGGTATATATCTTCTGACCCTTCCGGAACTGCTCTGTGAATACACACTGCGTAATCCGACCGGAACTATCGAAAGACAACGGGAAGAAACAATCAGCCTGTACAAACTGTACTTCAATACCCTGCTGGGTAATGTACGGCTTCATCACCAGGCCGCCTTTAGCACATCCGTATTCGACATACCGGCGCAAATCCTTGATCACCTTACGCTGATATTGCTCATTTAGGTAATCCGCCGCCGTTCCACCTGTCACCTCAGATTTAAGCTCCAACGTCACCAGGCGCGCAATCTCTGAGGCAATGGCCGGCGCTAAGTTCGCACTGAGCACGTCCTTGTTATTCACCCAGGGGGACCGGTTCTCATACATCCGGGTCCACAACTCTATCTGGTTCGCCATCTGGGATGTCAGGCACACATCCACCTGCGTGTCCGCATCCTTATTCAGGACATTCGTGATTAAGTCCAGCATCTTTGTGAATCTCATCGTCCCCTCACCTCCTATCCATACTTTATGAGCCTGCTAATCTGCCGTTCAAACGTATACTCAAAGCTGTCCAGGCTGTCAATATCGCTTGTGCCATCATCTAACCGGACATTCTTCGTCAATTCCTTTGGGTCCCACACGGCTGTGCTCAGGGCATCCACAAGGCTCTGACACTCTCCCTGGACATAATAAAAACGCCCCTGTGCCATCAGTATGGCGGTGGCGTTAATCCTGTCATTAATTTCAGTCTTCAGTGCATTTTCTACACGTACCCATCCAAGTCCATGTTTACGCAAGCTGCTCCGGATGCCAGCTATCAGCGTCTGCTCTGCGCTGTCTGCATACACTGTTGTAATGTACCCGTACCTGCTGATAATCTTCTGGCAGAAGTTACAGAACATGGTCCCCAGCATTTCTGGGTCAATCTCTATCTGATTCCCCTTCTCGTCCTTGCAGCCAATCCATTCTGATGCCAGGACAACCACGTTATGGTATCCCCTGGTGATGGCTGTGGCCGTGAAGGCATGGCCGGAACCACTGCCGCCAAAATCAATCCCCAGAATAATTTCCATGATGTCTTTAGGTTTATCTGTCAGGCGGAACGTGTACTGCTTGGTACTCGTATCATCAGCAAACCGGCGATAGATAAGGCCGTTGGCCACCACGCGCATTCCCTTGATGTCCCGGAGGTACCAGATACTGTTCTTATCATACCGGCTTTCTACCTCCCGCAGACGCTCTGGGGTGATGTTGATGTTGTCGTAGATGGTGCAGTGCATATAGTTGTATCCGCCCGGGAAGTCCCCTGCATCTGCCTGCCTTTGATACTTGTCTATATACTCCGCATAGATGGGTGCTCTTGGGTTATCCGGATTCAGGTCCCAGAACACCTTCAGGCGCTGGGCTGCCAGCTGACGGTTGAATGCCTCCTTGATGGTATTGTCATGATGCAGGTTAATCTCAGTTGCAATCCACATGCCGTAGGAGTTACCACGAATCTTTTTATAGCTGTCTTCTTTGGCAGCTCCCGCAAATATGATAATCTTCTGCTTCCACCGGGTATCCGGTCCCTTGATATACAGAGCCTCATTGTCTTTATACTTCCCCCAGTGGCATTGACCACGGAATATCCATTCAAGGCCATAGCCATTGGCGTCACCGATGTTAAGCTTGGCGTTGGCCATCGTGGATCCAGTGGCCAGGTGGATCCGGTCTGGTGTGGTTTTTAATTCATGGGCGAAGGCAAACACGTTATCCACTGTCTTGCCGGCACGGACCGCACCTTCCGCCACGTTATACATACAGGCTTCGCACCTGCGTATATAATCCTTGTGCTTTTCGGAAAAGTTAAACGGGATGGTCTTTTTCCTGACAAACCTATTTACCGCTGCCATAGATATCCCCCTCTATCTCCTCCATGTCCTCCAGCTCCTGGTTGTTCCCGGTTAGCTTATCCGTCTGCGCCCGGAGCTGTGCAATCCGCGCCTTCTGCTCCTCACTGGCCAGCTCCCAGTTTTTATGCAGGAGCTCATCATACTGTTTGATAAGACCCTCCAGCGTTTTCTGGGCTCTGGCCTGCGCCTGCAGGAAATTTCCCTGCTTGTCCCAGGCCTGCTGTACCTCCCAGCGCTCCTCTGTGACCGTCTCCCCATCCTTATGGCCTATCTTAGTGATGGTTACATCCTTCTGGTCCCTCACATACATGATGGACTGCGCCCGGATAATGGCGGCATAGGCTATCTGCACCTGGTCCCATAGGATGTCCAGCGGGTCCGTGGGCATCTCCTGGATAATGGAAACGGTCTCCTCAGGCAAGTACTTGCTAAAGAAACCGTATTTTTCTGCGTTCTTATTCTGTTTTGGAGCCCCATGGCCAACAGCATTTTGATTACCCGCAGGAGCTCCTTTATGATTAGTAACGTTACCTTTCGCATTTGGTAACGTTACTTTATCCCACTTGTCTTGATTTTTCCATTTACGAATCTGTTCTTCTGATACCTGCAGCTCGGCAGCTATGTCTTTCAACTGGCGTTTCCGCCCACTGTCCAGCCATAGCTGCAGCGCTTTGTCCCTGTTAGGGCTCCTGGGTCTTGGCATAATCACCACCTCTTGTCATGGCATAATAAAAGCACCTGCAGGTATCCGCAGATGCAAAAACTTATAAATGTACATATTTTGCTTGACATATACGTACGTATATGCTATAATTAAATCATAGAAAGGAGGTGAACACATGAAAGACTTACCAAAGAAAATCAAAAAGCTCAACAAGTTGTGCGACCAACTCATTGAGCTACTGGTAAAAGCATACATCATCCTACTGGTGATTGAAGCACTTACCAAAATCGTTTAGGGTTTGGGGCGCGAGCCCCTTTCCTTCCAACAATATTATACCACAAGTCTTTCATGATAACAATGCTCAAAAAGAAGCCAATATTAGGCAGTATCCTTTTAGCATCAAAACTGCTGGTAATTATAATACTTTTGTATTTAATAATCAGCAGTACCATCCAATTTATCAAATATTAGGAGGCCCTACATGTCTGAAGATAAGAAATATACATCTCAGCAAAAGCATCTACGCACTAAGTATGTCCGTTTTCCTCTTGACTTGAAACCAGAGGTCCTGGATGCATTCAAGGCCAAATGCGACATAATGGGAACTACTCCCACAACTGAAATTAAAAAATTCATAAACAATTTTATTTCGGAGGATGAGGCGGCCGATTAGGCTGCCTTTCCTTTGTTTGTTTTGGGGTATGGAATAGGAGCCTCCCGAAGATGGCCCCTTTTGACACTCCAAGTGTTTTACTCATTTTAATTCTTTAAGATTCCTTTCGATATCATCTAATTCATCAATCACCTTATTACGCTCCCTATCTTCTAAAACTTTCAAATCTACACATAAAAAATATTTAATCATCATCCACACCGTCCCTCCTAATGCACACGACAGTATTGTAATTATTAAATCAAATTGATCAACTTTATCAGGGGACAAATCATGCCACACCCACTTGCAAACTAAAAATACAACCGCTAATATAAATATAGTACCTATTCCAATAATAATATAGTTTATTCTTTTCTTTTTCTTCGCTTTGTCAGCAATTTGCCGCAGCAATGCATCTTTTTTTATCTCGAGCGTGGCAACTCGTTTTCCCTTTTCATAAGAAAATTTTTCTGCATCCTCTTTTCCGCTTCGATATCCCTCTACATTTCCAAGACTATATCCATCATTATATTCATTTTTTCTTATTTCATCAACAGCTTTATCATACGCAATCCTAACCTTTTCCTGTATCTCTAGTTGTTCGTTATCCTTTGTTATTAATAAATTTTCGTCTGTTAAAATATCAATAACACGATCTTGAATTTCTCCCTTTTCTGTTAACTGGGTAATATCGTATATAATCTCTTCTGGAGTATAGTTTATAGTTTGAGTATATCTTAATTTCATAAACTCTACATAAGCCTTATAATCATCTTCTGTACGACCAGTTAATTTCAAGAGTAATGAATACCAAATACTTGGAAGGACCACATATGGAACTTCCCCCAGAAACATTCTATCCGCCCATTCAACTAATCCATGATCTGCGGAAATCATATACTCATTAATTTCCCATGCATTTTTTCCATTCTTTTTTCTTTCATCCAAGAGATGTAAAATATTATTAATGTCGTACTCTACATTTACCCTATTAATGCTTCGACGATTACTGTTACTACTATTACGTTTAAAACATTCGAGATCATCTACAAGAATCTCAAATTTTTCTTTATCAAAAACTTGACTATTCTGTATTGTTACTTTTCTGAAAGACGCAATAGTATCTCGGAGTTGTCCCTTTAGATAATATAGAAAATCATTCCATTTACCGTAAGATTTATTTTCTCCAGCCCACTTATAATATATATCATAAAATCCATTATCATCTTTAACATCATATAATTTCTTTATTTTTGTAGGCGATGCATTAGTTACCTGTAAAACTTGTTTGATTTTATCAACGTAATACACAAATGTTTCTGTCAACTCTTTATATGTAACATTTGTATATAGTAATTCTATACCTGTTTCTCTACATTTTTCTACGAATTCCTTCATAGCCTTTCTACGTGACTCATTATTTATTCCCATTAAACGATAAATAACATTTGCATCAATGTAAAACTTTTTGCCTTTTAGCAACGCTGTAAAAGAATTTATATTTTTTTTAGTAGTTAATCTACAATAGTCCACGCTGAATGCTATTAATCTAAAAAGAATTTCGTTTTTCTCTTTGTCATCCCAATCTAAAAAGTCATTAATAATTCGCCTTTGTTCATTTGTATAACCACTATCCTCATTTTGAATCTCTAACATAGCCCGTTTTTCTATATCGAGAAGATGCAATAAATCTTTTATAATTACTATCTAAGAGATTATACAAATAATTACAAATTAATTGAAATAAATCTTCATGACCGTAACCTTCAATTTGATAGACTAACAAATATTTGTCAATCAGTCTTTTTATATCATTGTTACTATTCCTTGTAACCTTTTTACATCCCAATTCATCTAAGGTGTACTTATCATTATACTTAAATATCAATCTGTCTGATTCACAATTTTTGAGTGCACTTTCTATTTCGTTAACTGTAAATTGTAAATGTATAGTTTTTTCTACCAAATCCTTCAATTCATCTGCTGTATATTGGTTTGGACTTCCATCATTATATAAAAGATATAGCAAAATATTGGATAAATTCTTTATAAAATTATCATGACTTGTATTTATTACAAGAGCCATTCTTAGCATATTTTCATTCATTCAAAATACCTCCCCCTGCATATTATTAATATAATATCATGGAGTACAGGCATCTTCAATATATGAATCTCTAAATTCTTCATATGACATAATATACGTAGGAAATTCTTCAGCAAGCATTATGTGGAAAAGATACATAGTATATTCTTTTTTTACATCATTTTCATTTATCATACTTTTAACCTTTTTATTATTAGTTTACACATAATAAATCTTTTTATTCATTTTATAAAGAAAAAAAAATTAGTCCCTACTAATTAAAATAGGGACTAATCCGAAGGAAAAAATCAAGGCTCTGTAATATCTGTCTGAATAGCGGGGGCAGGATTTGAACCTGCGGCCTCCGGGTTATGGGCCCGGCGAGCTGCCAGACTGCTCTACCTCGCAACAATGCGTACCTGCATCTAAGTACCCAGCATCTGGATACCCGATGCGCCAGTACGCCATGCTGACATATTCAGCGGTACCTTGTGCCGCAGTCGCAATGCCAGCGAGTCAGCCACCAGGGTGTGACACCTGGCGGCCGTTGCTTAAATGGGGGAGGATGCTTCCACCCTCTGGCTTCCGCATGATAGCATATTAGCACTTTTCAAGCGAACATGGCCGAACATTTTTAAATTTCTTCAAAAAATCTATTATTTCTTACCCGGCAGCTGTCCTCCGTAAACTTAACCCGCCTCTTTGGGAACATCCGGTTCATGGCCTGTGCCACCTTCCACCAAGGCAGGCCATCTATGTAATACAGACGGAACATGGTCCGCACCTCGCTCTTTGGTATGCCCTGTATATATTCCTCCGCCTGGCAGGTCAGCTCCAGCAGTTCCGCCTCCTTACGTTCCAGGAGCAGCCTGTACCGCTCCCTCAGCCGCTGCTTCCGGTAATGCTCCGGCACGGGGTATCCCGTGACCTTAATGCTTCCTATCGTCCCATCCCGCCTTGTACCCTTCACCGTATCTGATACCTGGTGCGGCTCCTCCAGGAACCTGTCCAGCTTCTGAATCCGTCGCCTTATGTCCTTTATCTCCTCTTTCATCTCGCAATACTGTATCAGCACCTCCTTATCCACCGGCATCACCTCCTCTTCCGCTTATCCCTAGATACCACAATCGGTATCCTGCCCAAATCGTGCCCGCATCCCTTCAATACTTGTGTCACCCTGTCCCATTCATAGGCCAGTTCTGACGCGTTCCCATCCTCCACCCTCACAAAGGTATATCGCTTTTGGTACAGGATACCCACATCACTGTAATGCTCTATCTGCTGCCGGTGCCGGATGCCCAGCATTACCATCAGCTCCGCTGCTCTGTACCGGCCGTCATATTGGCCACAATCATACAAGTCATAGTACACAGGTCTTGATGCCACGTACAATCACTCCCTTCGGCGGCCGGCGCAGCTCCGGAACCGGGCACAGGCTGGTGTACATGTAGGCCGGCGCCGTCCGGATGCGCTCCTTGATTGCTTCGTCCGCTTGGGCGGCCAGGGCCTTGCTGCGGTCGATGCGGCTGATCTTGGACTGCTTACTGCCTTTCTTTCTCATGCCCGCCTCCTCCGCCTCATTGGTATTCCGTGCATGCGTCTCCAGTTATTAGATGTCATCTGCGCTATAGTACAACACCCACATAGTACTGTAAATAACTCAACTGCCGGGAGTATCAAATCAACACAGGCAGTCAACTCCAGTGGTGCAAATTCCCTCCTTGCGTAATTCGTAAGTTCATCGTCATCTATACTACTTATAATATCCTCCAGTTGCTCCGGGAGCTCAAAGTAATGATTTTTTTCATCTTTTAAAAAATACTTCAATCAGGTACCTCCTAATCATCCGCATCAATCAGTATCTCCTTCTCTAAATTTCCACCAGCGTTCAGGATGTCCACCACAGTGGCCATAGCCATAGGCCTGTACTTTTTCTTTGGATACTGTTGGAATATCCCGCCATCAGAGTTATAGCCGTAGATATCATAATACTTGTTAGCAAGACGCTTATCCATCGGAATGGAACTGTTAGTCAGTTTCACCTTAACACCATCGGGGTATGTAAATATAATCTTCCACATCATTTAATCTCCCTTCGTATCGAAAATGTCAGTTTTGATTATCTGGTAATGGCATCCAGGCAACCGGATTATAAGTATCCCATCCATCAAAAAATATTTTCCGTCCTGATGATGTACTGATATAAAACGATACCGTCCTCATACCATCAGGCAATAAAATCAAGAGTTTTTCATCTTCCCGCATGACTCCACTGGTTTCTGGTAGCCGTTCTTCCACTGGTATCCATCTATAGTTATCCATTGACTCAAGCGCTTCTATTGCCATGATATTACGCTCTACAGTTCCATCTTCTTTTCCTGTCAAAAGCGCATTATCTATCTCAAATCCTTCAATTGCATCTCTGACCGTCATAATCTTTCCTTCCTCCGGTTCTCCCGGAAATTTTAACTTACACGATTATTCCACCGTTCAATTGTTTTCTCTTTACTTTCATCATGCCCCGCGGTGCAGTCACATCCAAAGTAAGTTTGACACTGTGGACAAACTACTCTGTATATGTTCCCGTAGCATTTTGTTATTGTTGGGAACTCATTTCCGCAGAATGGACACGGCTTCACTTTTTCCATATTGTTATCTCCCTCTGAAAATCCTAATCTACCCTATCAAGGGCAATGCGATAGTTTACAGTATCTTTTTCTATCCCTATGTACTTCCGGCCCAGCTCCTGGCAGGCCACACCTGTTGTATTGCTCCCCATGCAGCTATCTAAAACCGTATCCCCAGAATTGGTGTATGTACGGATAAAATACTTACATGCCTCTAATGGTTTTTGGGTCGGATGCAGCCTCTCACGCTGTGTATCCCATTTAAACCGTAAAACATCGCGAGGATAACGCTCTGTGCTCCCTCCTCCTGATATGCCAGTTCGTGTCTTACCATAATTGCTGCCATCGCTTACATGCTTGGTATAGCTGTGTACTGGACTATGTCCGGTTGTTATCTGCGGATTATAAGTAGGCAGATGCTTATAAAATATCAGTACATTTTCATGGCACTTCATCGGCATTTTAGCGGCATTCAGATGTCCAGTACCCTTTGTTTTTTCAATAATCCATTCATACCTGTACATTTTCAGATTACTGCAGGCGAGCACTTTATCAAATGGGGACTGTGCCCAAAGAGCTATACACCCATTGTTTTTAATAATCCGGCTGTAATGCTCCCACAACCGTTTAAGGTCAATCACGCAATCCCAGCCATTGCGGGTTGTCCCATAGGGTAAATCTGTAAAAATCATATCTATGGATTTATCTTGTATACCCGGAAGAATGTCCAGGCAATCTCCTAAAAATAATTCCATGCGTTCAAGGGGCCGCTGCAGCTTTCATCCGGATAGCCCGGCCTCCTTCCTTAATCACTCAAATAACGATTATGATAACAACTTATCCACATCCTTCAGTATGCCTTCATACCGTTCGGCCAGCTTCCGGTGTTCGCCCATCTCTCTTTTATACCGAACGGTCTTTGCCTTGTAGCGGCTTACATCCTTCTTTGCATTGGTCAGCTTTTCCTTGTTCCTGGTGTACACGGCATAACAGGGGCTCTGCATCCGCTCATACATCTCCTGCAGTTCTGCCAGCTCCGTACGGCAGTCCACATACTTCTTCGCAAAGGCTTTAGCCCGGTCCGTCTCATCCTGCCGTCTGTCCGTAAGCCATTCCCTGATTTCCCTGGCGTTCTCCTCATCCGGCCAGGAAGCTCTTACCCACTTAAGCATTTTACGTATCTGTGGCCTTCTGGCCTCCTGGAAGAAAGTCTCTAAGTTTATCTCCATCTTCCCGTTTGGGATGTTGAATCTAATTACCATCCTTTATTCTCCTTATCCTCGCCTTAAGGGACTCCATAAGGCCATCCTGGGTCTCGTCCTTTACCCACAGCTTCTTTACCACATCCTCGTCCACCGTGCCCTTCGTTATCAAGCGGTGTATGATGACCGCTTCCGTCTGCCCCTGACGATGCAGCCTGGCATTGGCCTGCAGGTACAGCTCCAGGCTGGGGTTCAATCCAAACCATACGATGATATGTCCACCTGCCTGTATGTTCAGCCCATGCCCCATGCTGGCCGGCTGGGCCAGAAGCAACGGAATCCTTCCTTCGTTCCAGTCGCGGATATCCTGTTGTGATTTAAGGGTCCTGGGATTGTAGCCCTTGAACCTTCCCATCAACCGGTCATAATCATGGCGGAAGTTGTAGAACACCAGGACCGGATGACCTCCGGATGCTTCCAAGATTTCCGCAAGTGCATCCAGTTTTCTGTCATGAAGGGGGATGACATTCCCTTCACCGTCATAGGCTGCCCCATTGGCCAGCTGCAAAAGTTTCCCCCATACAGCCGCCGCGGATAGGGCTGTGATTTCCTTACCATCAAGCTCCAGAAGCTTCTCTTTTTCCAGCTCCCTGTACTTCCGCATCTCATGCCTGTCCATGCTTACGTATACGTCATTGACAATCTGTGCCGGCAGGTTTAAGTAATCATCAGCCTTCATGGATATGCAGATGTCAGACAGTTTCTGCTCTATGGCCTCCTTAGCACCCTCCTTTGGTGTCCAGGAATATACCACGAACCCGTTCCTCCTGTCCGGAAGAAAATACCGGTCTTTATATCCGGTGTATGTCTTTCCCAGCCGCTCCCCCCGGTCAATCAGGTACACCTGGGGCCACAGGTCCAGCAGGCCGTTGGGCGCCGGTGTCCCTGTCAGCCCCACAAACCGTCTTGCCAGGGGACGTACTATACGCAGGCTCTTGAACCGCTTCGCACTGTTGGACTTAAACGATGACAGCTCATCCACCACAATCATCTCGAACGGCCATTCTTTCCCCGTAAGGTTCACTAACCAAGTTACATTTTCACGGTTTATGACATAAATGTCCGCATCTGCTTCCAGTGCTGCTATTCTTTCACCGGATGTTCCAAGGACCTTTGACACCCTTAGGTGCTTCAGGTGGTCCCATTTTTCTGTTTCAGTAGTCCAGGTGTCATCTGCAACCCGGTAGGGCGCAATCACCAGAACCTTCTCAACCTCAAAACGGTCGTATATGAGTTCGTCAATGGCCGTAAGAGTACTTACTGTCTTGCCTAAACCCATCTCCATAAAAAGGGCGCAGGCTGGAAGCTCTATGATCTTCTCAGTTGCATACTTTTGGTAATCATGCGGTTCGTAATGCATCCCTCATCTCCCCTACGTAGGCCCTAGCATCGTCCATCCCCTTCACCAGCCGGTAGTTGCATCCCAGCCTGATGAGGCGTTCCCTTTGCCATTTCTGGATCCTGGCCACCTTCCCCAGCTGCTGTTTCAGTTCCACGAACCACACCCTGCCATCTGGCAGGATATAAATGCGGTCTGGCACACCTGGGTTACCAGGAGACACGAACTTGAATGCCAGGCCCCCCATCTTCTCAATCTGTTTATTCAGCCAATCCTCTATATCCTTTTCCAACATTTCAACCTCACTCCTTCCTGGGACACACTCCGCGCGCACGCGCGTATATGACGTGTGTAAACGCGGTTTCGCGTGTAATTACACTATATTCTTTATTATTACAGCTCTATATAGAGAAGTTGTCCCGTTGTCCCGCGTACTGCATTTTTCCCTTAATTTATAATGGTTTTCAGTGGGACAACTGGCGGGACAACCCTTGGGACAGCTTTTTTGTTGTCCCGCCTAAATTTTTTTGAGGTTGTCCCATTTTTAGAGGTTGTCCCGTGGTTGTCCCGTGGGTTGTCCCGTAGGTTGTCCCATCTAAAAAACTCTTTTATACCCCCTTTGGCGACCATATTCTCCTCCGATATATTTCCGTTCATTACTGTTTTCCCAATTCGGTAACCTAGCTAAAATCTTTTTGATTGTATAGGTATCCTTCGGCTCCATATTCTTAAGACTGTTCCCGAAGCACTCGCACCATATCTCCTGACAACTTACGAAGTCCCTTCGCAGGACCGCCTCCGGTTCCGGGCACTCGGTCCCATATAGGAAGTCCCGGCGTTTATCCAGGTCCCGATTGTACCAATCTTCTGGTAACAACGTATCAAGATACATCCGTACCTTCTCCTCACGCGGATCCGTTATCATGGCTTCTTTCTGCTGTTTCACCGCTTCATCCGCAGCGCCGCCCGACAGTATCAGCTTCTCACCCTGCGCCACATGATACAGCACCTCCGCCCATATCTGGCTTACTTCCTCCTGTGTCATATCCCAGACACGCTTCGCGCCGATGCAGGGCACCCTCACGGGCCAAAACCTCCTGCCGCCTTCCACGTCATTCAGGTAACCTTCCTCTGAGTTGGTAGTTCCAATCAGAATGCACTGCCGCGGATGGGAACTCACACGCCGCCCATAGGAGGCCCTGTAACGGTCATCCTGCGTGGTTATGAATCCTCTTAAGGTTTTCACTCCTGCGCTTCCAATCCCGGCCATCTCGCCTATTTCTATAATCCAGTATCCCTGCAGCTTTTCTGCTGCTGTCTTATCCCTGGTATCGGCCAAGTTGAGGGAATCAGAGAACCACTGTCCTCCCAGACGGGATATCAGTGTGCTTTTTCCGATTCCCTGCGGCCCGCAGAGTACCAGCACCGTATCAAATTTACACCCGGGATATTTCACCCGGTGCACCGCCGCACACAGGGTCTTTCTGGTGACAGACCGCACGTACTCCGTATCATCCGCGCCAAGGTAATCAATCAGAAGCGTGTCCACACGCGGTATGCCATCCCACTCAGGAAGGCCGTCCAGATACTCTCTTACAGGGTGGTAACTCCGGTCATCGGCTGCCTTTGTGATTGCTGTCAGTATTTTTGCTTTTGGAAATTCCGTGTAAGTCATGCTTAAATATGCTTCCAATTGTGCGTCATCTGCATCCCGCCAGAAACGGGACTGGCTCTTCCAGGGCACAGGCCCCTTGATCTCTAAGTTATCCGCCATCTGATTGAACCGGATGCCTTTTAGGCCCTGGTCATATCTCATGATAAGCAGAAGGTTGTTTAAGCTGGGCTCCAGGCCTTTCTTATCCTTTGACAGCCTGCCTTTCCAGGAATCATCCTCTTCCGTATCGCATGTGTCAGCGAAGTCCTCCCTGGCCAGCTCCGCACGTTCCCTGGCGACTGTCAGGGTTGTCTCCTTATCCCTTTGCACCAGTTCCATCATTGCCTTGTAGGATGGCAGTTTCGTCGTAGGAGTCCCCGGCGCCGCATCTTCATCCTGTATTCCGTACTTATGGATACGAACCAGGTCAAACGCATTACAGAGCTTCCCACAGGCCGGGTCGGTTGAATGGTTACTATATGCAAACCTTCCGTCCTCGTATATAACAAGCCCAGAGGCTGTGGAGCCCTCAGCATAGGTATATCTTTCCGGCAGGTCACATTTGACGTATACCTCCGGCAGAAAGGCTGCAATGGCATCCTCCACGTCATAAGTTCGGCAGAATGCACCAATCAGTCCCGCCTTTTCCGTTGGGTCACCCTGCTTCTTAGCTTGTTTAACCCTGGATTCCTTTGCCCGGCTGCTCTCTGGCCAGTAACTGGTATCCGTCCAGTCAGGGTAACGTCTCAGGATGTTATCTGCAGACAACCATGGCAGGTCCTCATAATGGAACAAATATTCCCCATCTGCCGCCGCGGATGGCCAGTACATCAGCCGGGAAGGCTGGTATGTTGTATCATCGAAATAATCAATTCCTATCTCTTCAGCCAGTTTCCTGGCTATGGCCTCGTATTCATCCGCTGTGACCGGACGGTCCATTGGTATCACGAACCTCAGACGCGGTTTTTCCGGACTGTGCTTATGAGTAGTGTACATGGCATAGGCATAATAAGCTAAAAGTGCTATATCCTCCATGAGGCCCGCTGGGGCGTAATCTGCATCCAATGTAATCAACTGCCGACTATCTACCGTATCTGCCTTACGTCTCCCGCCTTTCAGAGCCCCTCCAACAAACCCACCCACGTCCTTGATACGGTCCTGTTCATCCTTTGGCATCTTCATGTACTCCGCCAGTGTCTCATGGGTCCTGACGGGTGTTTCCAGATGTTTCAATAGCTGGGACCAGGAATAGCTCTTATTCTTCCAGTTCTTTTCCATGCGGCTCCGCCCTGTTGCCAGGGTGATTGTCCCGTCGTGCTTAACTGCCATCCTGTAATCCGCAATGCTGGAGACTTGCATCCTGTATCCCTCCTTTAATCCTTCTTATAAAATGGGGTTTCATAACCATCCCCGCGCAAGGGCAGCTCCTGCGCCCATGGTACTGGCTGTGCCATGATGGCTGTTATCTTCTCCAGGGCATCTATGTCCGTTTCCGGCACATCCACGATAATTTCATCATGTACATGCATAACAATCTGATATCCTGCACCAGAAACACGTTCCATGGTCACTGCCAGGCAGTCTCTTGCCGTGGCCTGTACGATATTCTCCACAAGCTTTCCGCCCCAGGTCTTAAGGCGTCCCCATTTCTTTGTTTCCTGGTCCACACCTGCGTATGTTATGACGCTCTTTCCTTTCTCGTCATCCTCTATCCGGGTGTCATAATATGCCAGTTTCCTTCCGGATGGCAGTCCAATGAATAGTATCCTGTTAATATAGGAAAAACTCAGGCCGTGTTTCAGTTTTATGGTCCTCCGTTCTTCTATGGCTGCACGGGCGGCTGCCTCCGCATTCCGCCATAACTTGCATATGTTCGGGCTGGCCTTACGCCAGTTTGCTATAATCATGGGTATCTCGTCATCTGGAATGGTGCCCGCCTTATCCATGGCTTTCATGGCACCAAAGCCCCCGCCATACCCCAGGGCAAGCTCAGCCACCTTTCCCTGCTGCCTCAGCCGGCTTCCCTTCTTGATGTTCTCAATCGGCACATGGAACATCTGGGCAGCGGAGGCCTCGTATATCTTTCCGTGGGTCCTGAACACATTCAGGCGCCACTTCTCATCTGCCAGCCATGCAATCACCCTGGCCTCAATGGCAGAAAAGTCGCTGACCACGAACCGGTATCCTTCTGACGGGATAAAGGCAGTTCGTATAAGCTGTGAGAACACAAACGGTATCCCTTCAAACAGCAGTTCCAGGGTGTCAAAGTCCTCCTGCTTCACAAGGTCCCTTGCCAGGTCCAGATCAGGTATTTTGTTCTGAGGCAAGTTGTGTACCTGCACGATGCGCCCGGCCCAACGCCCGGTCCGATTGGCTCCATAGAACTGCAGGATTCCCCTCAGGTATCCATCTGGGCAGACTGCATGCCTCATGGCCTGGTATTTCTTAACAGATGTCTTTCCCAGTTCCTTCCGTATTTGCAGCATCCTCAGTCCTGGAAGGACATCATGTGTGGTTTTCAATTCCTTCAGCTGTGCCTCAATCACTGGTATGCTGTCCTTGGTGATACTGGGAACATCAAGCCCGTATGTCATAAAAAACCACATCTTCAATTGGGGCAAACTGTTCGGATTATTAAGTCCCGTGAGTTTCCTTGCCTCCTGCTTGAGTCGCTCCTGGTAAATCCCGTCATACTGGATTATCTTATCTGCCAGATCCATATCCAGACGTACACCATGGTCATTGATGTGCTGGTCCAGGTTCCACAATTCCTGCTCCTGCCTGGCGACTGGGTATATCTGCAGCTTTTCGCGGATGGTTGCCTCGGCGACTACATCCTGCCTGTTGTACTCAATAAACAACTGCCATTTATCCGGGGCGTGTTCCGGGAGGTTTCTGCTACGCATTCCATTGGTCTTGGTCGGCTTACAGGGCTTACAGAAGTACTGTATCAGGCTTTTACCTATCTTATCCTTCTGCTTATCCTCCGGAAGCCCCAGGGCTTCTCCCACCCCTCCCAGTGTCCCTGGAAGGCCCAGGGTAGCCGCATGTACTGCCGTGCACCGCCACTGCTCCGGGGGCATCGGCCTGCCCAGCCAGGAGGCAAGGCAGGTCCTTTCAAAGTTGGCATTATATGCCGTCTTGATTACATCCGGACTGTACAGGCCTTCCCAAAAGTCTGGGAAATCCCGTTCCGGGTCCGCCAACGGGTCCGTCAGGTCAATCACCTTCACGTCCTGCCCGTCATACCGGTATCCTATCAATAGTATCTCGAAGTCAGGGGCGGATGCATATGCATACACCCCTGCCTCCCTAATATCAATGCTGGAATAGGTTTCTATGTCCACATTCATTGTCATAAGTCATCATCCTAACAGGTCATCATCAAATCCGTCGTCGCTGTCCTCAAAGTCACTGATTGCGGAATCCACCGTGATGGTCCCTCCAAGCGGCTCATCGTCCCTTTTCTTCTTAAGGGCGTTCAAACCTACGGCGATACCCTTGTTACCATTGCTGTTGAAGGGAAAGAAATTGATAGAGGCCTGTCCCCAGCAGCCGCTGTACATCTCGGTCTGGTCAAGTATCTCATTGTTGTCCTGGTCCAGAAGGATGGGCTTACGGTTGCTGTTCGCATTCATGAAATACATCCCTGTGTATTCCGGGTAATCATCCGCACGTTCCTCGTCACCGTCACGCAGCGGGAGCTTAAGACCGGCGGTCTTACCCTTGAACTTGTTGGCGGCGCCTTCCTTCTTGGCCGCCTCAATGGCTTCCTTAATCTTACTCAATGTCTTTTTATCAGACTTGGGAATCAGCAGGCAGACGGAGTAACGCTTCTCCTGCCCTTCCTGGGCCGCCCATGGTTCAAATACATGTAAGTATGAAAATCTCACGGTTCCTGTGGTTACCTTAGTTACTTTTCTTTCTTCACTCATAATATTCAATCTCCTTTTTATTCGTCCATTTTATTGTCAAAGTCCTGCTTTGCTTCGGCTACTCTATTCAGTTCCGGTCGTTTGTCCGATTCCGGTGCGAGGGTCGGTTTCCCTTCCGGCTTAATGACCAGGCCGGACAGCAGCTCCTCGAATTTCTTCTTTCCAATCAGTTTTGTCATCTCCGTAATGCCTATAAGCTCCTGCGGCTTGTAAATTTCGTCCTCTTCCCAGCCCTCTGTTGTCAGACGCATAGCAATTGCATCCTGGTCGGTATACCTCCGGCGGCTGGTGCCTTCCACCAGCTTCCAGCCTTCATATTTCGTTCCCTTAAGGGCTTCTGCCAGGGCAAATCCTGTGACGTCCTTCACCCAGTGGTCAAGCTCGTCAGCCCTCCTGAGTACTTCTCCTATTTCCTCGTCAGTGAGGAGAGCCGGGTCAACGAAATCCAGCTTCGTCAGTTCCAGGTTATACTCTGCACGGACCCTGCAGGTGACTCTGGCCTTGCAGAACCGGCAGTGGTCTCCTACCTTGAACTCCCCTTCCCCGGCATAAGCCTGCGCCGCCTTCGGCCGTACCTCTCGTTCCGCCCAGTCTAACAGCTCCTCCGCTGTCAGCTCCTCCACGGAGATGTTTTCCAGGCGAGGCTGGATAATGGTCATCTGTATCCTGCGGATGTCATACAGCATGGAATGTTCCAGGTAAGCACCAAGGCCATATAGCCTGAGCTGCGGGTTGTCCTTTGCAGATACCCCCACACCCTTGCCATATTTCAGGTCAATGATGTTGACCATATCATCCGCTACAATTACAACATCCCCCGTCCCAAACCCATCCGGGACATACTCAGAGACATCCAGACGCTGCTCGAACAGTACCCGGGCATCCGGGCAGGCGGCTTTCACCTCATTGGCAATCTCCCAGACACGCTGGGTGTAGTCTTCTATGTAATCCTGCATCTCCCTGTTGTACATCGGGTCGGCCTTGATTTTATTAAACCGGGTAGAAAATGCCTTCTTGCTGATTTCACTATTGTTATAGCGAAGAATAGTCTCTGCCAGACTGTGGGCCAGGGTTCCTTCTGCAGCGTACTCGCTGCCGCTATCAGGGAACTGCTCTTCCAATCTTACGGAGGGAGGGCAGGACATCCACCGCTTAGCACTGCTTGCACTCAGCCTTGCATGTGTATCCGGCATTACAGCTCACCCGCCTTCTGCATAAGCTCTGTATACCTGTCCTCAGGGACTTCCGTCAGTTTCTTCACACCAAACCCGGCTATCAGTTCCTGTACCTTTGCACGCTTCCCTGCCTTCTGCAGCTCTGACAGCTTCTCCCGGACCTGTACCAGGGTATATCCTGGTCCCTCATCCTTCTGTTCTGTCGTTGGTTCCATGGGTTCATCGGCATCCTCATCCGCAGGCGTTTCTCTGTCTTCTGATATTTCATCCTGCATGCATGTTTGCTGTTTGGTTTCGGATGTCCTATATATATCTTCCCCCTTTATAAATTCCTGCACGGCTCCCTGGATGCTACCTCCGTTTAACTTACCCGCAAACTCCTGCATCTCCTCTAAACTTTCAAATACGGCTGTGATTGTCATATCTCAATTCCTCCTATACTTTCTTTTAGGTATTCCATCTCTTCTTTTGACAGTGTGATTCCTTTTGTCATCTCTGACCGGTCCTTATTCCATCCCCGGATGTCGTACTTGGCTTTCCGGTCTCCCCACTCAATCAGGTTCAGCTCCTTGTGCCATTTCCCGACCGCAGGAAGCACAGCCAGAGTCTGGATGATGTTGTATTTCAAATCTGGCATTGATTTTTCCTCCTTTCTCTCTTATACTAAGGTTGTAAATATTTTTTAGTTACCTGGACTTTGGACGGCTCCACCCGTCTGGGGTCCTTTTTTCTCCTTCGGAGCTCAAATAGATATTCCATCAGCTCCGCCACTTCCGTTGCTGTGTACAATGCATCCGGATCATATTTAGCGCACTCGCTTATATAGCCGGTGACTCTTGGGAATGCCGTTTCAAAGTCTTGGCACCCAGATTCCTTTATGCAATCCAACGCTGTCAGCTTCTTGACCATCTTTTTTCTCAATCATTTCACCTTCCTTCAAATCCTCACGCCCATGGCCGCCGCCATGACCACGATAGCTACCATCCACATCCCCAGCAGCCAGATAACCGCCGGTACAATCCACTTAGCTGCCCTCATGATTGGGCCATCTCGGCGCCTCCTGCACTGTCGGAAGGTCACCATACGCCTGTGCCCCATGATATTGGTCATCACCGCTGTTCCTGGACCAGTGATGTCTAAACGCCAGCCGGGATACTGGGCCGCTGCTCTGGCGCGGATGGCTAACTCAGTTACTTTTGTCATTATGTTTGTCCCTCCCCTTGGAATACTGGGTAATCTTCAATGAATTGCTCCAAATCGCTTCCTCGAATCTTTATCCTCCCCAGTTTTAATGCTCGCAGGCTCCCTTTCCTAATCAGGCTATACACGGTATCCGTGTTCGTCATAAGTACGGTTGCTGTTTCCTCCACCGTGTACAACGGTTTGTATGGTTCTACCATTTTCCACATCCTCCTTTCTTTTCCCATTGACACACGCATGTGATAGTGGTATAGTTGCTTTCATCGAACATGTGTTTGTTTACACACTATTTTTCTCTCTGAAACAGATAATCTAAATCGTACTTTGGAAATAGGACGTTCCTAATCATTACCGCATCCTCATGATAGAAGCCCTTTTTGGTTTCGCCGTTTACCGTATCACTTACGGTCTGATATCTGCATCCAAGCAGGCTACCTATTTGAGCAAAAGTGACACCTTCGTCCTTCATAGCCGTCAAAAAATTTCTGTACATTTTTTCACCTCCTGTTAATTCCGAATTCCGAATTGGATAACCCGATTATATTCTTTATTCAGTATTTTGTCAATGTCAAATATTCCTTTTGACGAATTTATTCGGTAAATCGAATATTTTATATTTACAAAATACGATTCCGGATATATAATGGAATTACTTAGAAAAAGAGGTTGCGACTATGGAAAAAGCTAAAATTTTAGAACGTTTAATCAAGGAACAAGGCTATAGCCTTAAATCATTTTCGGCAAAGTGTGCTATCCCATATACCACACTATATGGGATAATGAAAAATGGTGTTGGTAAAGCAACGGTTGATAATGTAATGGCTATATGTCATGGACTTGGCATCACCATGGATGATTTAGAGAAAATGGCTAATGACAAAAAAACAACAAAGCCAGAACCCACTTATGCGGATGTGGAACGCCTTGTGGCAAGAAATGGTAAGCAGATGTCTGTTGAACAGAAAATGCGTCTAATCAAACTACTGTCTGAAATAAATAATGAGGACTGATTTGATTGAATCACGATTTTATACTGAAAAAAGTACTAGAAACATATATCTTTTGTGATTTTAAGAAATTTCCATTTGACTGTATTTCAGCCATAAAAAAGTATGGATATCATGTCTATACATACAGCGAATTGAAAGAAAAGAATCCAGAAGTATATGAATTATGTGCTTCCTGTTCTGACGAGGCATACACTGAACCATTTAGCAGGACAGTTGCTTACAATGAGGAAAAGCCATTAGATAGGATTATCTTCTCACTGGCCCATGAGTTGGGGCATATAGTGCTTGAGCATCCGTACAAGGCAGACTATTATGAGAAAGAGGCCAATTGTTTTGCAAGCTACGTATTGGCTCCCAGTATGGTAATCCATTATTGCCATTGTGAAAGTGCTTGGGATGTGCATAGACATTTCGGATTGTCGGACGAAGCTGCTCATAATGCCTTTGCCGCTTACCGCAGATGGTATCGTAGAGCCACACATAAAATGTATCCGGTTGATTGGGAAATGTATAGCTACTTTTATAAATCCGAGTCTAAAAAGTTTATTTGTGCTGAGACCGAATGTTTCTACTGTGGACGAACTTTTTATAACCGACCTGGTGACTGTATCTGTCCTATATGCGATGCTAAGGCCAGCCAGGAACCATATCCATTTAATGATTTACTATCACTTGAAAACAGAGTACTAGGTGCCATGAATGCGTAATTATTACGAAATAAACACACTATGGAAATTATTACTGTATACTTTGAAAACGGTTTACTTGTAAAAATACTACCAGCGGAACATTGCAATCAATATGAAGCGCGATATTTGGTATCCGATGGATTGACTTTTGACTTAGAAAGCACATTGGATATAAGCAATATCCCTATTCCTAATTATAAAAAGTTATGTGGATTTCCAAATATTTCTCATTCTTTAGATTATGTTCTAAAACGGAAAGCTGGTAATTTGAGTAAGAATGGTCTATTTGACCATTCTATAGTCTGCTTACGAAAAGCAAACCAAATTATGAGCCAATCACCTATCCATTGGAAAAAGAAAGATTACATGGATATTGTTTTAGAACTTGCACGTGTCGGCAGATATGAAGAAGCTAAGAAAGAGAAAGCCTTTATAGAAGATAACTATTTTGTCGGATATGATTTTTCTTCAATGCATGAAACTGTACTACAAAAAACTTTAGGTTCAATTCATCAGCAAGCAACAGACTTAGTTGAGGCAGATGATGCACCTAACTGTGATGAAATATGCGCTAAGTATCGAAAGCGCATATATAGTATATCTGGTAAGGATAAACGATTTCCTGCCATGACAAATGAAGTATACAATTCTGGATTAATATTTTTCCCATTCATAGAAGGAATCAGTCGGCCAAAATATTGTAGTCTTGATAATATAATTGAATATAATAATCGTCCTTTTATTGATGATAGAACTGACGAAGAAAAGGAGAATTATAAGCAGTTCTCAAAACAAAGGATACTTGAAGAACGTTATGCTACTGACTATCTTGAATACTGCCAAATATGTGATTTCATATCTCTATTGCAACCAAAAAGTTTTAAGTCATATCAAGAAATGAAATATAATAATACAGAAAACTTTCAAGAACTCATGCAAATAGCAGAAGAAGCTGGAATTGATATCGAGCTTTGAATACAAAAAGCCCCAGGAGTTGCAACTCCCAGAGCTTTTCACATAGATTTCTCTTACCAGGCTACCCCAGAAAGATAATCCAACACAGACAATTGGATTATATCATTCCTGGAGCGTCCTGACAAGGGGCGTATTTTTTATACCCAAATTTTGTTGCGATATCGCAACAGCACAAGGAGGAATGATATATGGGACAGCTAAGAACAAGGAAACGCGGCTCAACATGGGAATGGTCCTTTGAGGGAGCCAAAATCAATGGAAAACGCAACCCTATCAGCCATGGTGGATACCGCACCAAGGCCGAGGCCATCACTGCCGGCACCCAAGCTAAGGCTGAATATGACTCTGCTGGCCGCAGGTTTACCCCTTCGGACATCAGCGTATCTGATTATCTGGATTATTGGTATGATAATTATGTCAAAACCAATCTCAGTTACAATACACAAAAGGATTATGAAAAGAAAATCCGCGTACATCTAAAACCGGCATTCGGAAAATACCGGCTGGCATCATTGGAGACAGATGTTATCCAAAAATGGATTGACGGAATGAAGCGTCAAGGCTATTCCAGGAGTATGGTTAAAAATACCTTATCCTGTCTATCCGGTGCCCTGGGATACGCAGTATACCCCTGTAAATACATCAAGTACAACCCCTGCGATTATGCCAGAATACCGAAGATAGTTATGTCTGATGAGGCCAAGGCACACACAGAATATATCTGTGTCAAAGAGGACTTTGCGGCCATCATTGAGCGTTTTGGACCGGATAGTAATTTTTACGTACCGCTCATGACCGGATACCATTGTGGCACGCGCCTGGGAGAGGCTTACGGCATTGACTTGCTGCATGACGTAGATTTCGAGCGCCACACCATAACCATCCAGCACCAACTTACCAACGAAGGCGGAAAGTGGTATTACCGGCCACCAAAATATGACTCTGTCCGGACTATAAAAATACTCCCGGAATATGAAAAAATCCTGAAAACAGAAATCCATAATCGCAAAAAAAACATGCTCCGGTACGGCCAGTATTTTACAAAGACGTATCAAATGGACGATGGCTTAATCTTTCAGGCTCCTTCCAACGTCAAAATTGTTGGCAAGGAAATAATGCCAATAAGCGCCAAAGAAAACGGCGAGCTGTTGACGCCATACTCTTTCAAGTACTGTGCCAAGGTCATCCATGAAGAATTGGGAAATCCTCTGTTCCACAGCCATTGTCTACGTCATACTCACGGCACATTGTTGGCGGAGAATGGCGCCCAGCCCAAGACCGTCATGGAGCGTCTGGGCCACAAGGACATCAAGACCACCATGGACCGTTATGTGTTTAACACAGAGAAAATGCAGAACGATGCCATTGTAATCCTGGCAGATGCTATATCATAGCAACCTTGCCTACCACTCAAAAAAGCGTAGGCAAATGGTAGGCAGGGCAACCAAAACAAGAGCAAATAGGCCTATTAACCATTGGTTTTACGTGATAGTTCCACGACGGTTTCGACGTGCACCGTCCCCGGAAACATATCACAACACTTCCCTCTCTCCACCACATACCCCCCATCTGCCAAGTACCTCAAATCCCTGGCCAGCGTAGCTGAGTCACAGCTGACATAAACCACCCGTTCCGGCCTCATTTTGAGTATAGTATCCAGACAAACCGCATCACACCCTTTTCTAGGCGGGTCTACCACAATCACATCCGCATGGACATGCTTCTTTTCAAACTGCTCCGGCAGTACTTCCTCGGCCTTTCCCACAAAAAACTCTGCATTATGAATGCCGTTTATTTCTGCATTCCTCCTGGCATCCTTTATGGCCTGGGACACAATCTCCACACCATACACTTTCTGAGCCTTCTGAGCCAGGAATAATGAAATAGTGCCGATTCCGCAATACAAATCCCAAACAATCTCATTTCCCGTAAGTCCGGCATACTCCAGCGCTGTCCCATAAAGCCGTTCTGTCTGTACAGGATTTACCTGGTAGAATGAAAGCGGCGATATCTGATATTTCACATTTCCTATGTAATCTGTAATATATCCAGGTCCATAAAGGTTCACAATCTCCTTCCCCATTATTACATTCGTTTTTTCCTGATTCACGCTATAGGAAATACTGGTCATGCCTTTAACCCCATCCCCACCGGTCAGCATCTCCACCAGCCGCTCTTTACTGGGAAGCTTGTTTCCATTTATCACCAGACAAACCATAATTTCGCCTGTCTTAAATCCCTTCCGAATCAGGACATGCCTCACCAATCCCTTATGTGAGAGCTCATCATAGGGCTCTATCTTCATTTCCTTCATGAACCGCTTTACAATATCCAGAATCTCCCTATTCTCCTCAACTCCCAACAGGCAGTCCTCTGCTTCAACAATGGCATGTGTCCGCCCTGCATAGAATCCGGCAATTACATTTCCGTCCTTATCTTTTCCAAAAGGGAACTGGGCCTTGTTCCTGTATCTCCAGGGCTCCTCCATCCCCATAATAGGAAGCATATGAATCTCATCCTCAGCAAATTTGCCTATACGAATCAGATTATTCATCACCTTCCGCTCTTTAAATTTCAGCTGTTCTTCATAACTCATGGCCTGAAGCTGACAGCCTCCGCATTGCCTTGCTACCGGGCATGACGGAATGACACGAGAGGCTGACGGTTCCAGAACTTCCATGAGCCTGGCAAATCCATAAGATTTCTTCATCTTCATGGCCTTTGCCCGCACCACGTCGCCAATCACAGCATCCTTGACAAACCAGATATAGCCATCCACTTTTCCCACACCTGCTCCGTCATCATTCATATCCTCTATTGTAACAATAAATTCCTGATTCTTTTCCATACCATTTCACCTGTCCTGTATTCAAACTGTTATTATGCTCTATTATTGCTCTCGATTTCTTCAACCCATTATTTTATCTCATCGTCCCGCTATCCCATCCCACCATCCCGCTATCCCATCCCACCATCCCACTATCCCATCCCATCATCCCGCTATCTCATCCCACCATCCCGCTATCCCATCCCCGCCCCCATTATCACAAAAGGCCGAAAACACACTGGTCAAGGACACATCCTGCAATCCCGTACCCAAACTAAATGTTTTCAGCCTTATATATTCGGTCCTGTTATTTCTCTATATTATCCAACCTTAACGCCTATTCCGTTGTCTTTCTGATATTAGACTCCAGCAGCCTGTTGTATCCCAGCCATCCTTTATTCTCCCCGCCGGACTGCAGCGCCTCTATCATGGTCTCCATCTTGGCATCCGTATTATCGGCAAAGTTGAGGGCCAATGCCTCCAAAAGCGCCGGCTTCTTGGGGGAGCCGTACTCTAATTCCCCGTGATGGGCCAGAATACAGTGTTTAAGCTCTGTAGCCAGCTTCTCCGGGAATCCCGGTATAGAGCGGATGCTTTCACCCACCATCTCAGTACCGATGATAATGTGGCCCAGAAGCTGTCCATCGTCGGTATAATCATTCTCCGGGAAGCGTGAAAGTTCCCTGGTCTTACCAACATCGTGGAAGATAGCTGCTGTCAGCAGCAAATCACGGTTAATCATCGGATAATATCCGGCATAGTAATCACACAGCTTTGTCACACTGAGCGTGTGTTCCAGCAGGCCGCCAACGAATCCGTGATGCACGGTTTTAGCCGCGGAATGGAACTGGAACGCCTTTGCAAATGCCGCGTTCTCCACAAAATAGCCGCTCAGCAGCTTCTGAAGATAGGGATTCTTCACACTTCTTATGTATCCCAGCAGCTCCTCGTACATTTTCTTTATATCCTTCTTTGACACCGGCAGGTAATCTGCCTCCACATACTCTCCCTCCTGCGCCCTGCGTATCCGGCGTACATTCAGCTGAAAGGAGCTCTGGAACAGGGTCACATCCGCCTCCACATGAACGTAATCCATGGTCTCAAATTCCCCGACTCCGGGAGAACCCAAATCCCATATTTTGGCGTCAATGGTACCTGTCTTGTCCTGCATTACCAGATTGCCGTATTCCTTGCCATTCTTCGTGAGGGCAATCTGCTTGTTCTTACACAGGTATACATCTGCAATGTGCATACCTTCCCTGAAGGTGTCGATATATCTCATGTTCAATTTTCCTCTTCTTTCTATTTTATAAACCTATTTTATAAATCCACTTTTAAAACCCACTTGAAAAACCCACTTTTAAAACCCAATGATTACCCTGTCTATACGCCTGGCAATTCATACCGCCATTCATACCGCCATCAGTTCCATTCATTCCACTCCCTGACAGCAACGCAGCCAGGCGGTTAACACTGCCTGGCCCCTTTGCCTGACTTCTTACATTACCTGGCGCAAACTGCCACCTGTCCACTGCCGCCTTTTCACTGCCGCCGCCGGGTATCAAACTCTCCGGCTGTCATCTCTGCCCGGCTCCAATTCCTTTCAAAAGCCCAGCCGCTACCTGGCGCCAACCGTCACCGAAAACTCAATTTCCGTATATTCATCCTTGCCGTTTCTCAGGACCGCCACCTTAATCTTATCTCCTGCGTGCAGGCTTTCCACCTGGTTCTGGAAATCCTTCAGGCTTCCCACCTTCTCGCCGTTCATCCATGTGATGATATCCCCTGGCTGTATGCCTGCGTTGTATGCAGGGCCGTCTGTCACTGCCGATATCACATAAATACCGGAAGGCATTCCGCTGTCCGCCATGGCCTGGCTCACTTCCTGGCCCTTGATGCCGAAATACGGGGCCGGGATACCGTTGCTCATCATTTCCAGTATACCTTTATAGTCAGATATGGCCACCACTGTGGTCATCCTGCACACTCCATCCTCGTCGTATTTGTCCGTGACCCACCCGATGAGCTCACCCGAAGTATTCAGGAGAAATGTTCCCGCCTCCGCGTCTCCGCTGGCGCTGGTATAGAACACCCTGGAGCTGCCGTCCACCGTATGGACATTGCGCACCACATAGGATATATTTCCATAATCGCTGGAATGGACAATACCCGCCGGCGCGCCGATAGCCACCACCATGTCGCCCTGCTTTACCCCGTAAGAGTTGCCCAGCTTGATGGCCTCCACCTTCTTAAACTGCTCGCTGTCCATCTGGCCCGCGTCCACGCTTACCACAGACAGTCCCATAATGGTATCGCTCTGCTTCACGATTCCGGCCATCATGGTTCCGTCCGGAAACGCTACCTCAATGGAATCAGCTGCCTCCACAGCCTTGTCCGGCGTGAGAATCAGTATCTCAGTGCGGGTCCTGGCTATGACCACTCCGGAGAACTGTCCTGATGTCTCGATGGGATTGTCAAACCAGTCCTTCTCATGCTGAATGGAATGGACCACCACCAGACTGTCATCCGCGTCACTGGCAATGGTGCGAAGATTACTGTACAGTTTATTCAAATCATCAATGGAATAACGGTACTTCTCCATCTCAGAGCGTACCATCTCATCCACTGCCTCGGTCATGGCCGGTTCTGTGGGCTCAGTCTCTGCCGCCGCAGGAGCCGTGGTTTCCGGCTCATCCTTTGGTATGGTAATCTGGCTGCTCTCCTCAGGAGTCTCCTGACCTAAAATCCTTTCAGCCACAGGTCTGCTCACAACAAAACAAATGGCCGACAACACGCCAAACAGAACGGCACAAAAAATGGTCAACAGGATTTTCCGGGCAATCTGCCGTCTGGTCATTGGCTGCCGGACAATCTTCTCATTAATAAAGCGATGGGACTTGTCCGGAGTCTGGTCCTGCCGGTCTAAATCTCTATGCTGGTCAGCACGTTTATCCGCCATAGTACTCCTCCTTGCGAAGACTCTTACCCTCTATTATACGTTTCTTCCCAGTATTATGCAAGATTTTATATATGAAAAGATAGTAAAAAAGATAGTAAATATCGTTTTTTATGGTATAATTTAAATGTCGGCTTTTGGGAAAAAGTCCTTTTAAATCCAGCATTTTTACGGAAATCACAGGTGAAATCAATGAATCAGAAAGCGTTAAAAACTTTAGAATATGATAAAATCATAAACCAGCTCACAGAATATGCGGCTTCTCCTCTCGGAAAGGCCCTCTGCCAGAACCTCTCTCCTTCCTCTGATTTGGAAGAAGTGCGCACCTGGCAGGCACAGACTACGGATGCAGTGACACGGATCCGTCTCAAAGGTTCCGTGTCATTTTCAGGTATCAGGGATATCGGAGATTCCCTGAAACGCCTGGATATCGGCAGTTCCTTAAGCATACCCGAACTGCTCTCCATAAGCTCCCTCCTGACCGTGGCAGCCAGAGCCAAGGCCTACGGACGCCATGACGGGGAAGATGACGCAAGGGGAACCGGCGAACCCCAGGATGACTTCGACTCCCTGGAACCCCTGTTTGCGGGACTGGAGCCGCTGACCCCTCTGAACAATGAAATCAAACGCTGCATCCTCTCTGAGGACGAGGTTGCGGATGATGCCAGTCCGGGATTATCCCATGTGCGCCGTTCCATGAAGGTGACAGCTGACCGCATCCACACCCAGTTAAACTCCATCCTCAACTCCAACCGCTCCTATCTTCAGGACGCAGTTATCACCATGAGGGACGGACGTTACTGCCTTCCGGTAAAGTCAGAATACAAAAACCAGGTATCTGGAATGGTCCACGACCAGTCAGCCACTGGTTCCACCCTTTTCATTGAGCCCATGGCCATTATCCGGCTGAACAATGAGATGCGGGAACTGGAGATACAGGAGCAAAAGGAAATCGAAGCGGTTTTAGCCTCCCTGAGCAATCAGGCAGCGCCCTGTACAGAGGAGCTTCGCATGGACATGGAGCTTTTGGCGCAGCTGGACTTTATTTTTGCCAAGGCAGGCCTGGCCCGCCATTACAAGTGCAGCGCCCCTGTGTTCAATGACAAAGGCTATATCCATATCAAGGACGGACGCCATCCCCTTTTGAATCCCCAGGCCGTTGTACCTATCAACGTATGGCTGGGCAGGGAGTTTGACCTGCTAATCGTCACCGGCCCAAATACAGGCGGCAAGACTGTTTCCTTAAAAACAGTGGGCCTGTTTACCCTTATGGGGCAGTCCGGGCTTCACATCCCTGCGTGGGAGGGATCGGAGCTGGCTATATTTGACCAGGTATTCGCGGACATCGGGGATGAACAGAGCATTGAACAGAGCTTAAGTACCTTTTCCGCCCATATGACTAATATTGTGCGCATTTTAAATGAAGCCGATTCCCGGTCCCTCTGTCTTTTTGACGAGCTGGGCGCGGGTACGGATCCTACAGAGGGAGCGGCCCTGGCCATTGCCATCCTCTCCTTCCTGCACAACATGAAGTGCCGCACCATGGCCACCACCCATTACAGCGAACTGAAGGTATTTGCCCTCAGCACGCCCGGAGTGGAAAATGCATGCTGCGAATTCAATGTGGAAACCCTGCAGCCCACTTACCGGTTACTCATCGGTATTCCCGGCAAGAGCAATGCCTTTGCCATTTCCCAGAAGCTGGGGCTGCCCGGATATATCATTGACGACGCAAAATCCCATCTGGAGGCCAAGGATGAGTCCTTTGAGGATCTGTTAACCAGCCTGGAATCCAGCAGGCTGACCATTGAGAAGGAACAGGCTGAAATCAACGCCTATAAGGATGAAATTGCCTCCTTAAAAAACCGTTTGACCCAGAAGGAAGAGCGCCTGGACGAGCGCAAGGACAAGATTCTTAAAAATGCCACCGAGGAAGCCCAGCGCATCCTGCGGGAGGCCAAAGAAACCGCGGACCAGACCATCAAGCAGATTAACAAGCTGGCTGCCAGCTCAGGCGTGGGCAAGGAACTGGAAGCAGAACGCGCCAGGCTCAGGGACCAGTTAAAGAAAACAGATGAAAAGCTGACCGTGAAACCAAAGGGACCCAGCCAGCCCATCTCGCCCAAGAAACTGAAAATAGGGGACGGTGTCAAAGTGCTGTCCATGAACCTGAAAGGCACCGTAAGCACCCTGCCCAATGCCAGAGGCGATTTATATGTCCAGATGGGCATTCTCCGTTCCCTGGTGAATATCCGGGATTTAGAGCTTCTTAATGAAAAGGACATAAGCGCCACACTGGGAGACGGAAGTTCCATAAGCTATGGCGGAAAGGCCGCCAGAGGTAAGGGAAGCGGCAGCAGCCAGATTAAGATGTCCAAATCCTCCACTGTGTCCGCTGAGGTCAACCTCATAGGCATGACTGTGGACGAGGCAGTGCCTGCCATGGAAAAATATCTGGACGACGCCTATCTGGCCCATCTCCAGACAGTGCGCGTGGTCCATGGCCGTGGAACCGGAGCCCTTAAGAACGCGGTGCACAAGCGCCTGCGCCAGCTCAAATATGTAAAGGAATTCCGCCTGGGCCAGTTTGGAGAAGGCGATTCAGGCGTAACCGTTGTGACATTTAAGTAGAAATCAGCAGCAAGGAGGAACTATAGCATGGCAGAGAAGCAGAGGATTCTGATTGTGGATGATGATGCAAATATTGCAGAATTAATCTCCCTCTACCTGATGAAAGAGTGTTATGAGACAATGATTGTGGGGGACGGCGAGGAAGCCCTTAAGGTATTTCCGGAATTCAAGCCCAACCTGGTACTGCTGGACCTGATGCTCCCCGGTATAGACGGTTATCAGGTCTGCAGGGAGCTGCGCGCTTCCTCCCAGGTACCGGTCATCATGCTGTCCGCAAAGGGAGAGATTTTCGACAAGGTACTGGGGCTGGAGCTGGGGGCAGATGATTATATGATTAAACCCTTTGACTCCAAGGAACTGGTGGCCCGCGTCAAGGCAGTGCTGCGCCGTTACCAGGCAGCACCGGCCCCGGCTCCATCGTCCACTGAACAGCAGGGCGAGTACGTGGAGTACCCGGACCTGATTGTGAACCTTACCAATTATTCCGTAATCTATATGGGCCACTCCGTGGAAATGCCGCCAAAGGAGCTGGAGCTTCTGTATTTTCTGGCGGCTTCCCCCAACCAGGTATTTACCAGGGAACAGCTTCTGGACCATATCTGGGGTTATGAATACATCGGGGATACCCGCACCGTGGATGTACATATCAAACGTCTGCGGGAAAAGATAAAGGATCACAACAGCTGGGCCATCACCACGGTCTGGGGAATCGGCTATAAATTCGAGGTGAAACGATGACCCGTTCTCTTTATTCCAAATTTATACTGGGATATCTGATTTTCGGTCTGCTGGGTTTTATCGCCATTGCCACATTTTCATCAAAAATGACCCGTGACTATCTGGTCCAGAGCAAGGCGGACGCGCTGTATGACGAGGCAAATATCATCGCCTCGTCATGCAGCACCATGTATCAGGGGAAACGGCTGGATTCCGAGGAGGTTTCCACCCAAATACGGGCGCTGTCCCACTATCTGAGAGCTGAGATATGGGTGGTCAACCGACAGGGCACCGTGGTTATGGACAGCCTGGGCGGTTCCAGGGTCCAGTCCTCCATAAACGGCTTTGACCCGGCATCCATCGGAAACCGGTCCTATACCATAGGGGATTACTATGGGATGTTCAGCGGGAACGTACTCAGCGTGTCGGCACCCATCACAGGGAATTACAACACCTACGGTTATGTGCTGATTCACCTTCCCATCAGCGAAATCAACCAGTCCCAGAACGGCATCCTGAGCATCCTTTACATCACATCCGCTGTCCTGTTCGGCCTGTCCCTTATTATTCTTCTGGTATTTACCCAGACCGTGTACCTGCCCCTTCGCAAGATTACAGTGGGTGCCAATGAATATGCGGCCGGAAATCTGGATTACCGGATTGATGTCAAGACCCACGACGAGATGGGTTACCTCTCCGACACCCTGAATTACATGTCCGATGAGCTGAATAAGATGGAGGAATACCAGAAGAATTTCATTGCCAATGTATCCCATGACTTCCGCTCTCCCCTGACTTCCATCAAGGGATATCTGGAAGCCATTCTGGACGGCACCATACCGGCTGAAATGTATGAAAAGTACCTGTCCAGAGTCATATCCGAGACAGAACGCCTTCACAAGCTGACAGAGAGCATGCTTACCCTTAACTCCCTGGATGCCAGGGGCTACCTCTCCAGGACCAATTTTGATATCAACCGTGTCATAAAGGATACGGCAGCCTCCTTTGAAGGCACCTGCGAGTCCAAAAATGTAAGCTTTGATCTTACCTTCTCAGACGACATCCAGATGGTCTTTGCCGACCTTGGAAAAATACAGCAGGTCATGTACAACCTTATTGACAATGCCATCAAGTTCAGCCATCACGATTCCACCATCTACATCCAGGCATCGGGGCGGTATGAAAAAATATTTGTGTCGGTCAAGGATACAGGTATCGGCATACCCAAGGACAGTTTAAAGAAAATCTGGGAACGTTTTTACAAGACGGACCTGTCCCGCGGCAAGGATAAGAAGGGCACCGGACTGGGCCTGTCCATTGTAAAGGAAATCATACAGGCACACGGCGAGAACATTGACGTGGTCAGCACGGAAGGCGTGGGAACAGAGTTTATTTTTTCACTGCCCCGTTCCACTAACCTTTAGGAAATGTCTGTAACACCGGATTTCAGGAGCTTATGGGAATGTTTCCCAGTATACAAATGTTTTATAATATCGTAAGATATTTACCAGGAAATTGTGATATAGTTATATTATGGTGAAATGTATAATTCATTCCAAAATGATTTAAAAAGAAAGGACAGGCAGACATGATTACATGGAAAAAAGTGGGCACCGCATTGTTAGTTGCTTCCCTTATTTCTTCCGTCCTGGCTCCTGCAGCCATGGCGGCAAGCAAGAAAAAGGTAGGCAAGATTTACCTCACCATTGACTCCGACATACGCACCGGACGTGATGGAGGAGATGTGGAGGTCACTGCTACCGGAGACAATACCGGTCTTTATTATGTAGACTCCTGGGAGGTCACCAATGATGATGGAGACACCTGGAGCAGTTCCAAACCGCCTCAGGTAGACATCATCCTGGGGGTGGAGGATGAGGAGGAATACTATTTTTCCAATACATCATCCAGCAACTTTAAGCTGACCTTAGGCTCCTCCAGCAAATACCGCTTTGATAAGATTAAATTCGTAAACGCTAAACGTCAGGACAGCAACGCCACTCTTATCCTTACGGTCCAGCTCGTATTTGACAAGGATGCGGATACCAGCGCAGCTGCTGCCCCCTCCAACCTTCAGTGGGATTCCGCCCACAATGGTAACGTTTCCTGGAACGAGGTTTCAAGCGCCAAATATTATCAGACCCAGCTGATTAAAAATGGAGCTGCCATAGGCGAAATCAAGGACATCTATAATACCTCCTATGATTTCAGGGAGCAGATTACGGCACCCGGCACCTATCAGTTCAAGGTCCGCTCCGTAAAGTCCAGCAACAGCGCCAAGAGCAGCTGGAACACATCCGGCTCATGGACAGTAAGCGAAGCAGATATCGCTGCCCTGGGCAATACTGTCTCGGACAATTCCCAGCCAGCGGCAGGCACCTGGCAGACAGCAGCGGACGGCCGCTGGTGGTACAGCAATGCAGACGGCTCCTATCCGGTTTCCAGCTGGCAGCAGATTAACGGCCAGTGGTACTATTTTGACGCAGAGGGATATATGGCCACAGGATGGATTGAACTGGACGGTAAGAGCTATTACCTGGATCCTTCCACCGGAGCCATGTATGCCAATACACGTACACCTGATAACTTCTGGGTTGATGCGTCCGGCGTATGGATTCCCGGAATGTAGCTGGATTCCCGGAATGTAGCTGGATTCCCGGAATGTAACTGACCGGGTATTTACAGGCAAAAGATACGTACCTCTTGGAAAAAGTTCATTTATCAGACAAATTATACAAACAAGGAGCAGGCACATTGAAACAAAGGTGCCTGCTCCTTATTAATTTGCTAAATGTGTGTATACCTTGATAAGCCCTTGCAGCTTTAGCCATACAGTACCGGCCCTACAATACCGGCCTTACAATACCAGCCCTACAGTACCAGCCTTGCGGCCCCGTATATGCCTGCGTCATTTCCCAGGGTGGCAAGTCCCAGCTTACCCTTGTACTCGGATATGGGGGTAAAATAATCATAATGCTTTTGGATAACATCGATCAGGAACTGTCCTGCCTTGGATACGCCTCCGCCTATAACGAAAATTTCCGGGTCAACAATCATGACCGCCATGGATAAGGCCAGTCCCAGGTAGCGTCCCACCACATCCATCACTTCATTGGCCAGCTCATCCCCTGCCTTGGCTGCGTCCAGCACATCCTTGGCCGTGACATCCGCGCCATATTCCCGCAGGGCAGATGGCTTATCGCTGGCTTCCATCTTCCTTCTGGCCTCCCTGGCTATGCCTGTGGCCGAACAAATCTGCTCCACACAGCCCACTCCTCCGCAGTTGCAGTGCTCCCATTCCTCATCTCTTACGTGAATGTGGCCAATTTCACCGCCCAGACCGTGACGACCGGCAATGATTTTCTCATCAATGATGACACCGCCACCCACACCGGTTCCCAGGGTAATCATGACCAAATCCTTATATCCCTTGCCTCCGCCCTGCCACATCTCTCCCAGGGCAGCCACGTTGGCGTCATTTCCGCTCTTTACAGTGACTCCGTCCAGCAGGCGGCTGAGTTCTTCCTGGGGATTCATCCGGCGCCATCCCAGGTTAACACATACCTCCACAAATCCATCCGGCATCACCGGTCCGGGGACTCCCAGCCCGATACCTACAAGGTCCGTCTTGAGACTCAGCCCTCTTTCCTCCATCCTGGCACGGATGGACCGGGCCACATCAGGAAGGATATGCGTTCCGCCTTCCTCCTTACGGGTCTTTACTTCCCACTTGTCCAAAAGCTCTCCCGTAATCTCAAAAAGTCCGATTTTTACCGAAGTTCCTCCGACATCTACTCCGATACATTTCATCCCCATGGTATCTATACTTCCTTTCACTTTTATTCCTGCATTACTGCAGCTTTATTTCCGTCATTTTCTGAGGTCCCATGACAAGAAGCGTTCCCGGGAACCTTCCTGCTGATACCTTGCTGACCGTAAAATCAAATGTTCCGTTATATTTCTCCGTACCTGTCATGTTGTAAACCTTGCAGGAACTGTCATTATACAAAAGAACCAAATCACCGTCAATATCAAATCCGGTATACTGGTAGTTAAAGGTCTTTTCAAAAACAGGGCTTCCTTCCCTGTCATAAATTCTCAGTTTGTAAGGATCGCCGCCTTCCACATTATCTGTAACAATGCCAACCTTATCCTGAGCATATGTAATGCTCCTTATATTCTCCTCTATGGGAATCTGGCTCACCAGCTCCGGCGATGTCTCCACTCTGGTTGAAAAGAACTGTATTCCCTTATCCGTAAATATGACGGAATGGCTTTCATCCAGAAACCTGACCCTGCCCGCCATGGCATCTCCCAGGTCCTTGGGAAAGAATATACCCACTACGCGGTTGGGATCATTTTTACCCAGTCCGAAATTATAAAATACAATCTTGCATTTTATCACACCCTGATCCAGATACATATAGGATGTGATGAGCTGCGTGCCATTTGGCGAAAGACTTAAGTCCACCGGATACCCATCCCCTGACAGCAGAGACTTTACCATGATGTCCAGAGGGCTTCCATCTCTTTTATATAAATAGATATAGCTGGCCTTGGAATCCTCCTGAAGGGCAGCCACCACGCCCTTGGCGGACACTGTAACCCTCAATATGGGCAGCAGCGTGGTGGCCTGGCCCTGGGTCCCGTTCTTATCGCATATGTAGATGCTGTTGCCCTGCTGGTCCCCAATGGCCACAAAATCGCCGTTGACCGATACCACGGGGGTTCTCATCTCATAGCTCTGCACCCATACCACCTTGCCCTTGGCGTCCAGATAGGTAGCTCCATCCTTGGTATATTTGAGGACTCCGTCCCCGAAATCCCTGTACCCGCAGAAGCTCCCTTCACCCTGGGCCGCGGCTTCCTGGGCTTCAGCCACCAGGTCCCGCTCCCATACTGTCTGGTAATCCGTAAAGGTATGATAACGTTCATAGCGGAACAGCACCAGGGCTGCTATGGCTGCCAGGGCAACAAGCACAGCCAGAATAATCAGGCGCTTCCTGACTACACGCTGGTGCGCCTTGTGAACGATTTCCCGGCTGTCCTCCTCTTCCTGGAAGGGACTGCCGGAAGGTACGATTTGACGCTTCAGCTGCTTTTTTTTATTTTCACGGCTCATAGAATTGGTACTGCCCATCCTGCGTTCTCCCAAAATTCGTCTTTTGCGTATATGCAATAGTATACAACAATTTTGGATAAAACGCATTATCTTTTTCCGCCAGAAGTTTCCAGGCATATACTTATGGAATCAAAAGCTTTTGACCTGCAAATATGCTGTTTTCATCTGTCAGGGAATTAACCCTGCAGATTTCATCTATATGCTGCAGATTATGATACAGCTTAAAGCAGATTCCGTACAATGTCTCCCCATCCGCCACGGTATACACCTTGTAGCTGGCAGAAGACACAGTCTGGTCATCAGCTTCCCCTCTTCCTCCGGTTGGCGGCAGAGTGGAATCATCGGCCGGAGCTTTTGTCTGGGCTGCCGCCTGGCTATTACCGGACTCCGTCTGTTCATTTTTCTTCTGGGCTGAATCAGTCTGGGACTCACCCTTGCCGGATGTCTGGCCATTTTCCTGGCCCGTCCCGCCCTTCTGGCTGCTGCTCTGACCTGATGCTGCTGACTGGCCGCTTCCCTGACCGGCCGCTGCTGTCTGACCGCTTCCCTGGCCCGATGCCGCAGTCTGGCCGCTTCCCTGGTCCGGTGCCGCTGTCTGACCGCTTCCCCGGTCCGATGCCGCCGTCTGGCCGCTTCCCTGGCCTGATGCCGCTGACTGGCCGCTTCCCTGATCCGCTGCCGCCGTCTGGCCGCTTCCCTGGCCTGTCCCGCCTGTCTGGCCGCTATTTGACGGTGCCAGTGTTTCCGGTGTCACCCTGGAAGGCTTTTCGTCTCCATTCTCCGGTGACGGGGCCGTAGTGGGATATACCTTTCCCGATGCCTCCTCAATCACATAATCAGGCTCGTCCGCAGCGGACCAGCCCTTTCCGGAAGGATTTTCTGTTCCGCCCTTACCTGTAAACGCCATCAGGCCGTCCTTTATATTTCCTTCCGGCACCACGGACGCAATCACACTTTCCATCTGGTGCAATTTCTGATAATTATTGAACATGGCCACGCCGCCTGCCAGTACCGTCACAGCCAGGACGCTGCACAGACCCGACAAAACTCCCACCGTGCTCCGGTGGCGTCCTGCCTCCACCCTTCGCTCGTCCATTTTCTGCTTAAAGTTCTGGATGACCTTATCATCCACTCCTGTTTCTGCCCTTGGCACATCCTTGCGCAGTATCATGTAATCCTGCATCATCTGATTGCGCTCATAATATATGCTGTATCCTCTCAACTTGTAAAATCCGTCAGAGGATGTTATGTAAACAGCTTCCTCGCCCTCCAGACCGCAGTTCAGATACATGAGCTGGTTCTTTCCCGTAAAATACTGACTGTGCTGCTTCCAATAAGTCAGAGGGCTTAAGGTACAGCCGGGTCCTGCGCAGAGAAACCATCCCTGGACCGTGCGTTTGGGAAACATCTGCTCCACATCCTGGTAGGCCTTTTTCCAGGCATCCTCGGTGAAGGCCACTTTTCCGCCTTCCTCGGTAACTGAATCCATTTCCAGGGCTCCATCCACAAAAACAAAGGGTATGTCCTCATGGGTCTCCCTGCTTCCCAAAAGCAGACCCACACGCAAATCAGCCCCCTTTGCCGGCTGGAGGCGTTTTAAATAAGTATTTACATAATCTTCCAGATATAATTTTAAAACCTGGTCCCTCTCACCTATCTGCCGGAAATTCTTCGGCAGCTTAGGGAAGGGTTCATATAATTCTCCCATAGAATCACCCCGCTGTTTTTAATCCAAACAAGCATAGCAGATTCCCGGCGCAGAATTTGTCATATTATGGCAGCATTTTCCCATAATCGTTCGACAAGAAAAATGCTTTCGCAAATACAGTCCGCCATTTTCATCACCATGGACAGGCGCACGCTCTGGAGCATGACCGGATCCCGGCTGCCCACTCCGCCTACGATTCCGGTTATGGCTATGTCACCCACGGCCTGCAGTTCCTTGGACACTCCCAGTCCCGGCTGAAGCGCTCCCCGCCCCAGGGTCGCGTATCCCACATGGTCCAGGCTTCCCACCGAAGCATCAATGGCAACCACCACATAGTCAGGATAGTGAAGCCGTATATACCTGGCGTACAAATCCAGATTCATGGCATGGACCGGCTTGTCAAGTGTTCCGATGACCGCGGCTCCCTTAAGCCGCCGGCTGCGGAGCATATGTCCCACCAGAGGGCCCAGGCTGTCTCCGGTAGACCGGTCTGTGCCGATACACAGGAACATGATTCCGTCCTTTCCCTTGGCTGCCATCTCCTCTCTGATAAGCCGGTCCAGGTGCATGGCAAAGCCCTCTGTTTCAAAACCTTCTGATGTATTATAATAAGATATGTCTTCCCGTTTTTGTACGTTAAATGTTTTCCATAATTTCATAGCTAAGTTGTCCACCCAAACATGTTATAATCATCGCCCGGCTTAAGTGGGCTGTTTTTATAGTATAGGCTTGGGTATTTGAAATTATGCATGAAAAAAGGACACACGGATTGACAGTATCCGCATGTCCCTGTCTGCCTGTCTGCCATATCATGGCCGGGCCAGAACCTTTGGGGCAGTTCCGGCCGGGCAGTTTTTTATTATATACTGCTTATGTCTTCAGTCCGTAGTATCCTCTTAATTAAAACAGCTTCTCCTTATATACCCCTGATTGGATCAGCCCTCTGATAGCGTCCGCCACGGCCTGTTTATCTTCCCTGTAGGTAACGCCAAACCATTTATCCGGGGTGTCAAGGACGGTCACTCTCGCCTTCTTATTCTGTACCAGATTGTCTATGATTTTAGGAAGAAGGTATTCTGATTTAATATCACCCTCTTTCAGATTGTCCAAAAATACCGGGAATCCCTTCTCCAGCTCCTGGACAAAGCTGGCCGGAAGCCCCCACATATTCATGGAAACCGGCTGGGACGGGCTGATGGTTACAGGCGCGCCGCTCTCATCCGTGGCATGGAGCCCATCTTCCTTCATCTGGATATTATAAGTCTCTGTCACGTTTGTCAGATAACCTTCCTCATCTACCTGGCACACGCCTCTGGTCACTGTACCGTTATCGCTGAGGGTGTTGGACAGCACAAAACCTCCCATGCAGATATCATAGAGCTCAGACTGTGAGTCCATATGCTCTGCCATGTAATCGTGAATCCTGCGAAATCCTTCCCGTCCGTAATAATCATCTGCATTAATCACAAGGAACGGTCCGTCTACCATACCCTTCACAGAAAGGACTGCCTGGCCTGTTCCCCATGGTTTGGTCCTCCCGGGCGTCACTTCATAACCGGCCGGAAGGTCCTCCAGTTCCTGGTATGCGTACTCCACCGGAAGGAGTTTCTCTATTCTGTGTCCTATGATTTCCTTAAAATCTTTTTCAAGATCTCTCCTGATAATGAATATTACCTTATTAAATCCCGCTTCCATGGCATCGTGGATTGAATAATCCATGATAATCTCGCCGTTGGGTCCCACGGGCTCCAGCTGCTTGATGCCGCCTCCAAAGCGGCTTCCGATACCGGCAGCCATGATTACCAATGCAGTATTTTTCATCCTTAGCTTCTCCTTTAATTTAAACTGGTTACACTATAGCACATTTGACTTTAAAAGGCAAAGGGAAAGAATGTCTCCTGCCGTGCCAGCTCAGTCAGAACACGCCTGCAGCGGCACACATCCTCATAGGGCACATACTCATTGGGCTTATGGGCCAGTTCCAGGCTGCCGGGACCATAAGACATGCAGTTGCAGTTGCCCAGGGTTCCTGCGATAACCGCCGTATCCGTATAGCCGTTAAAAGAACCGATAGGTGTGTCCTCTCCCGTCACACGGTCGCAGACAGACTTAAGGCTGGCCAGAAGCCGGGAACTGCTGTCCTTTTCCACATAAGGACGGTCACCCGTAATGAGGTAACTGCCCCTGACCCCTGCAATCTCAGCTTCTGCCGCCTTTACAGCTTCCTCTACTATATTCTTCGCTGCCGCTGTATCCGTAGGCGGCACCAGACGCATGTCAATCCATACCTTACAGGAATCCGGCACAACATAGGGACGGTATCCCCCTGTGATCTGCCCAAAGGTCACCGTAGACATGCCCAGATCCTCATGGGGCGGACAGCTGCCGATGGCCTTCCGAATATGGCTGACTGCCTCTGCCATGGCGGCAATGGCGTCAGCGCCCTTCCATGGATTACTGGCATGGGCTGTGATTCCCTGTATGGTCAGTTCAAACCAGGTCCGGCCCTTATGGGCTACCTGAATCTGGCCGTCCGTTGGTTCCGTATCCAGTATCCAGTCTTCCCTGTCTACCCAGCCGTCGCGGATAGCGCTTTCCACTCCCCGCATAAAATCTTCCTCATCCACGGTTCCTATGAATACAAAGGGACGCGCCGGAAGCTCCCCTGTGCTTCCGGTCAATTCCACCATATCTGAAAATGCAGACATGGCGCAGGCCAGGCCTGACTTCATGTCACAGGCACCTCTTCCGTACAGGCGGCCTTCCTTTACCACTGCTCCCAGGGCAGGAGTCTCTTCCTCCCATCCCTCCCCCAGCATCACCGTATCCATATGGCATATGTACACAAGGGCAGGCGCCGGAGCTTGTTCTTTTCCCGGTATGCGGGCCATAAGATTAAAACGGCCCGGCATCACTTCTCTTTGGACCAGTTCAATTTGGTTCTTAAGCGCTCCTGCCTTTTCCTCTATCTCTTTTGTAAACCATTCATATATCCACTGTTCAATTTGGCCCTCATAGGCTCCCGGATCAGAACTGTCAATCTGTACCAGCTGTCCTGCCAGCTCCCAGGTCCTGCGGTCCCCCTCTTCTGCTGTCACGTTATCGCTCCTCCTGTCAATCATATAATCGGATACCAGGCGTCTGCTCCTGCATCTGTTCCTGCGTCTGACACTGCATCTGACACTGCTTCCCATGCCGGTATCCCTGCCCCATTATACCCCCTTATCTATAAATCATCAACAATGGCAGCGCTTTTTGCATAAGCCGTGCTCTTTGCCTCAAAAAAGTCTGTTTTCACCATATTTGCATTGGAATACTGGTTCACCCATTTCATGGACTGCGGCTCCTCGTCATACCCCTCGTACAAGGTGCCGAAGCCCAGCCCGCTCCAGCGCAGGTTTCCCAGATACCGTATGTAGTCCGTAACCATTTCTCTGGTCAGACCCGGAACATCATCGCCAATCACATAGCATCCCCACTGGATTTCCTGAGCCACGCCCTCCTCCAGCATGGACCTGAGCATATCTACCATCTTAGGCGTGAATAACTGCGGTTCCTCTTTCCTGAGTTCGGCAATCATGCTGCGGAATAACCACAAATGGGTATTCTCATCCCGGTTGATATACCGGATTTCCTGGACGCTTCCGGGCATCTTGCCGCCCCTTCCCAGGTTATAAAAAAACATGAACCCGCTGTAAAAATAAATGCCCTCCAGGATATAGTTGGCCATGATGACCCTGAGAAGGGTCACATCATCCTTCTTCTCCTGGAATTCATTATACAGATTTCCTATAAATGTATTACGGCGCAGAAGGTGTTCATCCTCCTTCCACTGGTACAATATTCTGTCCCGCTCCACCGGACTGCAGATGGAATCCAGCATATAGCTGTAGCTCTGGCTGTGCACCGCCTCCTGAAATCCCTGTATGGTAAGGCACAGATTCACCTCATTGGCTGTGATATACTGGGCAATACAGGGCAGGTTTGCTGTCTGGATGGAATCTAAGAACACCAGAAAGCTCAGTATCTTATCATAGGCAGTGCGCTCCGCAGCCGTCAGGTTCTTATAATCCTTTAAATCCGCGCTGAGGTTGATTTCCTCCGGAATCCAGAAATTATTCATGGCCTGGCGGTACCAGCTGCTGGCCCAGGTGTATTTCATATTATTAAAGTCGTTGAGATTGGTGGTATTTCCGCCTATCATCCTCCGGCTGTTCTTATCCGTATCGCCCTGAGGGTTAAACAGGGGCTTGGCTGACAATATACTCATATCAAAAATCCTTTCTTACATGCCTTTCTATACCTTTCAACAGCAGCTTAACTGGAACAGCTCTCGCACTCCTCCACCTCCAAAGACTTGCTGCGCACATAGTAGAGGGTCTTTACGCCGCTCTCCCAGGCCAGTATATAGAGGTTCAGCAGCTGCCGCATGGTATAATCGTTAGTAATGTACAGATTCACGCTCTGGGCCTGGTCAATATGCCTCTGGCGCACGCCTGCGGCCCGCACCGTCCAGGTCTGATCCATGGTGTATCCGCTTTTATACAGCCAGAAGGTCCTGGGTGTCAGATCCGGGGCCACCCTGGGAAGGATGGCGTTCTTTTTCTCTTCCAGATAAAACCGCTTCATCACAGGATCCAGGCCTGCCGTTGTACCGGAGAGTATGCTGGTGCTGCTGGTAGGCGCCACAGCCAGGAGATAGGCATTGCGCATTCCGTGCTCTGCCACCTGTTCTGCCAGCTCTTTCCATTCCCTGCTCACAAGCCCCCGCTTCTCAAAGTATGCCCCTGTCTGCCATTCGCTTCCCTCAAAATACCGGTAGCATCCCTTCTCAGCCGCCAGATTGGCGCTGGCCCTGACAGCCGCGTAATGAATCCGCTCAAACACCTGGTCCGCAAAGACCAGATGTTCCTCGCTCTCCCACCGTATGCCGTGCTTTGCCAGCATATGATGGTAACCGCTGACTCCCAGACCGATTCCTCTGTAATTCTGATTGGTAATTCCGGCGTAGGCCAGGGGATAAAAATTCAGGTCAATTACATTATCCAATGCCCTCACAGCACTGGCGGCAATATACTCCACTTCATCCGGATCATCCACATCAATCGCCCCCAGACAGAGGCTGGCCAGATTACAGACAACAAAATCTCCCGGCCGTGTGGTCTGGACCACCGCGGTCTCCCCATTAACCTCCAGCACCTGAGTTGACACACTTTCTATAGGAGACATGTTCTGGGCAATCTCGGTGCACAGGTTGGAACAGTATATAATGCCCCGGTGGCTGTTGGGGTTGGCCCGGTTTACCGTATCCCGGTTAAAGATAAATGGTGTGCCTGTCTCCACCGCGGACTTGATAATCAGGCGTACCACATCCTTTAACAGCACAGTGCGCTTGGATATCCTGTCATCTCCCACGCAGTCCAGATACCGTTCCTCCCACAGCTCCCCATAGCAGTCCTCCAGGCAGTATCCCTTGACGGTCCGGATCTCATGAGGGCACATCAGATGCCAGTCCTGGTCCAGATTCTCCTCAGCCATCTTCCAGAATAAATCAGGAAAACACACGGCCGGGAAAATGTCGTGGGCCTTCATACGGTCATCCCCGTTATTAGTACGAAGCTGAAGAAACTCCGGCAGATCCTTGTGCCAGGCGTCCAGATAAACCGCGGCAGCGCCCTGGCGCATCCCCAGCTGGTCCACTGCCACAGCCGTATCGTTCACCAGCTTAATCCAGCGGATCACGCCTCCGGCAGCCCCCTCAAATCCCCGAATCCTGCTTCCCGTTGCTCTGACCTTTCCGAAATACAAGCCCATGCCCCCGCCAAATTTACTGACCTGTGCAAAGTTGTCCACGCTTCTGTAAATTCCTTCCAGGCTATCCGGCACAGTGTCAATAAAACAACTGGAAAGCTGATGGTACGGTTTCCTGGCATTGGACAGGGTTGGGGTGGCCATGGTAACCTGCATACGGCTGAGCATATCATAAAACCGGCGCACCCATTGCATCCTGCAATCCTTACTTTCCTTCATGGCCAGGTGCAGGGAAATGCCCAGATACATTTCCTGGGGCGTCTCTAACGGATGATGGCTGTGGTCCTGGATCACATACCGCTTAAGCAGCAAATCCAGTCCCGCATAGGTAAAGAGCTTATTTCTCTCATCATCAAGAAATCCTTCCGCCTCTTCTATCTCCTCCCGGCTGTAATGCTTCAGGATATAATCACCATATAACCCCTGTTCCGTCAGATATGAAATCTTTTCATACAGTCCCTTAATTCCCAGTCCCTTAAGCTGTTCCTCCACCTCACAGGCAAAACCGCAGTACCGCAGCCTGGCCGCTGCAAATTCCCACAGGGGTGTTTCCTTGGAAGTCAGTTCCGCCGCGGACCGAATCAGGGCTTCCATTCCCTCAGCCGGCCCCATTCCCGGCTTGCGGAAGGAGCGGTATCTCTCAAGCAGACGATCCAGTCCATATCCCTCCCCCTGAAAATCCCTTCCGATTTCTTCCAGACATTGTTCCAGCCCTTTATAGTCCAAATCTATCTCTACTTTCGTATCCGCCATGATGTCCTTTTGCTCTCCTTATCTCACCTTATCTCATTTTCTCCGGCTTCCTCTTACTTTTCTCCTGCCGGTTCCTGTCCTTATCTAATTCCTGACATCCAAGCATACCATTTCCAGATGTCACGCTCACCATTATAAACCATATATATAGTGGTTACAAGCTGTTTTTGCACCACATATACCCCAAATACTGTATTCTCCTTTATTCACAACACTTTCCCGGCTACAGTTATATACTTGTGGCTGTTTCAACAAAAAATGTGATTGCACTTGTAGTCGTTTCATCCTATTATATGGTTGGAACAACAATGAATACGTGGCATTCATGCCGCAAAGGGGGTAAACTTCCCGCATATCCGTCATCCGGATCAGGTAAGGGAAGCAGGGATTATGAGCGATATCAAAAGTCCATTTTGGCGCACTGCCGCCGAATATGGCATCATTACAGTAAGCATCTGGATTATGGTGGTTGGAATCTACTTTTTCAAGTTCCCCAATCATTTTGCATTCGGAGGCGTCACAGGCTTTTCCACTGTAGTAAGCGAAATCAGCCGTTGGTCTGCCAGTGATTTCACATTTATTGTGAACACCTCACTGCTGGTTTTAGGGTTCATTTTCCTGGGTAAGGGTTTTGGAATAAAGACCGTTTATGCAAGTATGGTCATGTCCATCAGCCTGTCCCTGCTGGAACGTGTCTGTCCTTTAAGCAGGCCGCTGACAACAGAGCCTTTGCTGGAGCTGCTGTTCGCCATCTTCCTGCCGGCAGTGGGCACAGCCATCCTCTTTAATCTGGGCGCTTCCAGCGGCGGTACAGATATCATCGCCATGATACTTAAGAAATATACCAGCCTTAACATAGGAACCGTTCTCATGCTGGTGGATGTGGCGGCCGTGGCCTCCTCATTCTTCATCTTCGGGCCTGAGACAGGACTGTTCTCCACCATCGGCCTGGCGGCCAAATCCCTGGTCATCGACGATGTGATTGAGAATCTGAATCTGTGCAAATGCTTTAATATTATCTGTGACGACCCGGATCCGATTTGCGACTATATCATCAACACGCTGCACCGCAGCGCCACGGTATACCATGCGCAGGGAGCCTTTACCCATCATGAAAAGACCGTAATCATGACCACCATGAAACGCAGCCAGGCATTAAAGCTGCGCAACTATATCCGCACCATTGAACCCACGGCCTTCATGCTGATATCCAACTCCAGCGAAATCATCGGAAAAGGATTTCTGGCCGGGTAGGCTTCGGCACAATTTTCCCGTGGAACAGCGTTTTTTACCATGTCTTATACAGCGATTAAAATCAAATCTAATATAAAACAGCGGCAGCGAAATCCGGTGAACACTCATCCGATTCGCTGCCGTATTTTTCATTCCGCCTGTTTCAGTCCGCAGTTGCCTCTTTCAGAATCCCATCCCCGCTTCCGATGGTACCCAGACGTTCCAGCAGTCCGAACATGTAATCCGTATACCGTTCCGCCACCTCAATCACCACTGCGTCCGGCTGAATCTCAAGGGCAGCCGCCCCGCAGTCCTCTGTCCGGTAATCCATCAGCGTCACATCCGGGTAGTTCCTGGCAAAGTACTCAGCCATGTGTACCCCGAAGGAGTCCCTGCAAATAAGGATTCTTTCTGCTTTTTCCTCTGCGTCTGAGGAGTAGTGGGTGATGGTCTCATGTTCATTCTGGTAATCCATTTCAAAGGACACATCCTCCCTGTAGCCTGACACTTTAAGGAATGGGTCATCGTCATAATACTTCTGAAGATTCAGCATGGTTGCCAGGTCCCCGCTGAAGGTTCCTCTGTTTTCAATATCATAAGAGCGGTATGACTCCGGTCCGAACGGCTCCCCGTCTATGTCCTGTATCACCATCTGGGATGCCATAAATGCCCCCATATCATTCCAATGAGTATCATACTTCCTGTATATCTGGCACCAGTCATCCTTGGCCTTTCTGAACTCATCCAGGGGGTAGTACACATCACAGTCCGTATTCTCTTTCAGATATTCGTACAGCAAATCCGCCTTGGACTGTTCCTGAACCACCTTCACGGATGAGGGCATAAACTCGCTGTATACCTGCTCCTTATTGGGAACCATATAGAAAACCAGCTTTATCCCTCTGGAGGCCAGATTTTCCTCCGCCTGCTTAAGCAGCGCCCCAAACCGTTCCATCTCATCAACACTGTAATGATTGGTTCCCTGGTAGTCCGCAATGCTGTCCTCCATTTCCCCTTTCAGCTTATAGAACATCCATCCGTCCTTTCCCATAAGAACGGCATCGGACGTGACTTCCCCAAACACATGAATGTCCGCCAATTTCCCAAAGGCCACAATGGGATTCTTAAAGGCCAGATGGTCATTAAAGTAGGCGTCATACTGCCCCGGATAGGATTTAAGGTCCGCTGCAGAAAGATTCCTGAAATTAAGAACCGGCTTTTCCTGGTAAACCCGGTTCTCGTAATTCTCCGTGTCCACATAATCCTTAAGAGGTATGAACAGGAGTCCGGGCAGTATCATCATCCCCAGGAACATGCCTGCAAATATATATGCTTTTATGCGTTGTCTCACCTGCTGCCTCCTCTCTAAAACCGGAAATAGATAAACGGATTATAAGTGCTGCCCACAGCCATCACAATCGAGTATGCAAACAGCAGTATAAGTCCCAGGCTTTCAGACAGGTAAATGCTTCTGCCGTCCTGCATATGTTTCTTAAAACAGGGAACCAGGGCCTGAAACGGACCGCACAGCACAATCCCTATCACCATATAGACTATGGTCTTATGGCTCATATACATGGCCGTATCATAAATCCCCGGGCGCAGAAGAAACATCTGCTTAAGCAGCATAAGTCCCCGGGTCAACGAATCCGCCCGGAACATGGTCCATCCCACCACGGTAACAAAAAACATATAAATATAACTGACCGCCGCTGGCAGACACTCCAGCCGCCGCTTTAAAAACAGCCGTTCCGCCACCTGCAGGCAGCCGTAATACATTCCCCACGCAATAAAGGACAGGCCCGCGCCATGCCAGAATCCGGTACAGATAAATACGATCATCAGATTACGGCAGGTAACAAATGTCCCCTTCCTGCTTCCGCCAAGAGGAATGTAAAGGTAGTCCTTGAACCAGCTGGAGAGAGATATATGCCATCTGCGCCAGAACTCTCCCACGGACCTGGCCAGATATGGATAATTAAAGTTCTCCGTCAGCTCAAAGCCCAGCATTTTACCAAGGCCCACCGCCATATCGGAATAACCGGAAAAATCAAAATAAATCTGCAGTGTATACAGGATTCCCACATACCATCCCAAACCTCCGCTAATCTGGTCCATGGGATTGGCCAGAACCTTGTCCACCACGCTTCCGAACTGGTTGGCAAGTATAACCTTTTTTCCCAGTCCGTAGATAAAGCGCCTTGCTCCGCATGCAAACAGTTCCGGCGTCACATGGCGGTTTCTGATGCGCGCACCCATACTCTGATAGCGCTCGATGGGTCCCTGTATCATCTTAGGAAAAAAGGACATGTAAAGTCCCAGGTTCAGCAGGTTCCTCTCGGCCCCTGTGGTCCCCCGGTACACATCCGCCACATACGATATCATCTGAAATGTGTAAAATGAGATGCCCACCGGCAGCAGCAGGTTCTTTGGCTCCGCCACAGTGCCCCCCGTCAGCTTATTGACCAGGCCGGTCAGGAAATCAAAGTATTTAAAATACCCTAAAAAACCCAGGTTCACCGCCACCAGCAGCACAAGGAGCAGCTTATCCGGGGTAAAGAGAGTGTGCTTGCCGGCACCGGAAGCCGTCTGGCTGTCTGTACTGACGGCAGTCCCTGCCGTAACCCCTGCCGCTCCAGCAGCTTCCCCAGCCGCCGGCCTGCTGCCCCGCACAGCCTCTATGCCCAAAGCACCTGCATAATTCACAGCCAGGGACAAAAGGAGAAGCCATATATACTCCTGCTCTCCCCATGCATAGAAAATAAAACTCATTGCCAGCAGAAAGAAGTTGCTTAGCCGGATGGGCAGCAACAGATTTACGACCAGCACAAAGGGCAGGAACAGCCATAAAAATATCATGGAACTAAATAACATGAAATATTTTCCTTCCTGAATTCATTCTTCCGTCCGCAGGGTGCCTGAAAATGCATTACAGGACGCCGGCATCTGCCTGATCCCAGCCATTTCCCCGCGGTCTGGACCATGGCGATATTATAACATGCCTCCACAGGATTTTAAAGGCTGATTTGCGGAGCCAGCTGCACGGGTGCACTTAGCTTCTGATTACACGCAGAAGCTTTCTTTCCGCCTCTTTAAATGTCCAAGTGCATCATTGTACCAAAAGGCCATCTGTGTTATAATTATTTCATTAAAATTTTCCAGGGCAGACCGGAAACATGTTTCTGCCTCATACTGCCCGGCGCAATCATCACCTCTCCGGAGCCTGTTTGAAACCGCCTGCCCGCCATCTGGCGGAACACAATTTTTAAACACGCTCTGATGCATTATGAGATATCACGAAAGAAGGAAGTGTTATGGACCTAAAATTACAGGTAAAGCAAACCCAGACTTTGTCACAGCGGATGATTCAGTCAGCTGAGATTCTTCAGATGACCTCCCAGGAGCTGAATACTTATATCAATGAACTGGCATTGGAAAACCCGGTAATCGACATTGTGGAGCCCCCCACTGCTGAAGAGCAGCGCGAGTCCATTGAACAGCAGGAATGGCTTAATTCTTTCAATGAGGAGAATTACTATCTGTACCAGCGCCAGAATAATGATGATGACTACGACTTTAAATCCAGCTGGAACATTAACACGGACGACGGCGAGACTCTTCAGGACTATCTGTGGTCCCAGCTCATCACGGAAAACTTCACGGACCAGGAAACGGAAATCATCAAGTTCATGCTGGAATGTCTTGACAACAAGGGCTACCTGGAAGAGAGCACAGAGACAATTGCCTCCTACTTTGGGACCGATACTGAGATAGTGGAAGATCTCCTGTCTGATCTCCAGGCCCTGGACCCATCCGGCGTCTGCGCACGTACACTGGAGGAATGCCTGAAACTGCAGCTGGAACGCAGGGACATACTGACCCCGGTACTGGAATCCATCATCGACAACTGCCTGGAAATGGTTGCCAAAAACCAGATTCCGGCCATTGCCAGGAAGCTGCGCCTCTCTCCCACTGAAACTGCGGGTTACTGTCAGATTATTAAATCCCTGAATCCCAAACCGGGTGTATCCTTCAGCAGCAGGGACCAGCTCCGCTACATCATCCCGGATGTGACCATTGTAAAGTTCAAGGACCATTTTGACATCCTGCTGAATGAATCCATGTATCCCACCATTGAGCTTAACAGCTACTACCGCCAGATGAACCAGAATCCTGAATCCTCTGAACTCAAGGAGTATCTGGGCAATAAAATCCGGCAGGCCGAGTGGGTCAAACAGTGTGTAACCCAGCGCGGAAAGACGCTGATGCAGGTATCTCGGGCCATTCTTGAACACCAGGAGGAGTTCTTCACCTTCGGACCTGCCCACCTGAATCCCTTAAGGCTGGCAGATATCGCCCAGGAACTGGACATCCACGAATCCACAGTCAGCAGAGCTGTCAGCAAGAAATACCTTCAGTGCTCCTGGGGTGTATACCCCATGAACTTTTTCTTCTCGCGCAGTGTGGCTGTCCAGGAAAGCAGCAGCAGCGAAAGCGGTACCCAGTCCGTGACTGCCGCAGACATCAAGCGTGTGCTTCGGGAAATCATAGAGGAAGAAAACAAAAAGAAGCCTTACAGCGACCGCCTTCTGGGTGAAAAGCTGGCAGAACGCGGCATATCCATCTCCCGCCGGACCGTTGCCAAATACAGGGAAGAGGAAGGCATTGCGGATGCCAGCGGGCGTAAGGAGTATGTGTAACAGGATATTCTTAAAGACATGGCATACTGTCCATGTCTTTTTGTTTACTCAAATACGCAGGAATGAAGGCGGATTTTTATATCTGTGGGTATGACAAAAACAAATTACGGCGAATTAAGGTTATTTTACTCAAATTTCATCTTGACAATATTGGAGAAATCTTGTAAAATTGTTGATGTCGCTGATGGAACAGAGCTTGTAAGGATAATTACTGATGATTCCTGATTGTTCCCATAGACAAATGCCCAGATAGCTCAGTTGGTAGAGCAGAGGACTGAAAATCCTCGTGTCGTTGGTTCGATTCCGACTTTGGGCACTGACCACATAGCGAAGCGGTCATTACGCAGGTGTAGTTCAATGGTAGAACACTAGCCTTCCAAGCTAGATACGTGGGTTCGATTCCCATCACCTGCTCTGTAAAATGAGAAAAAGCCTTGAAGAGGCTTTTTTTGTTTTGTTCACCTTATATCCACGGCAAAACAAAAGGCAGCAGCGCAATACACTGCTGCCTTTTATGTTCTGATTCTCTCTTATAACCCGCTATTTCCCCTGGCCATAATGATTTTTGGCAAAATCCTTCATCACCGCTACATTTTCAGGTGATATCCCTGCCGGTTTTCCGCCCGTGGCTTCAATCATGTAAAGAATTCTGGCTGTTGCTTCCAGGACTGTTGCTACCTTAAACGCTGCGTCCATATTCTCACCCACACAGACTGCTCCGTGGGAATGCAGAAGGCAGGAGTTGGCTTCCTTTCCCAACGCCTTTTCACATTGGTCTGCCAGTTCTTCAGAACCAGGCAGTGCATACTGTGTACATTTACAGGTATCTCCCATGGCCTGGGCCGCCTCATCTATTATCAGGGGAATATCCTTTCCCTGCGTAGCGTATACCATGGAATACATAGGATGGGTATGGATGACTGCGTTTACCTCTTCTCTGTTTCTGTATATAGCCAGGTGCAGCCCTGTCTCAATAGTTGGTTTTCTGTGACCCTCCACGATTGTTCCATCCAGCCTGCAGACCACTACATCGTCTTCCACAATGGTACTGTATTTCATGGCGCTGGGCGTTAAGTATACCAGTCCGGTCTCAGGATCGCGGATACTGATATTTCCCCACGTTTCTACAGTAAGACCTGAATTCTCCAGCTTTTTACCGCTCTCTACAATGCATTTTTTAAAGTCCATTTCTGCCTCTCATTCTGCTGCCGGCAGGCAGCCCTTATTTTTTATGGCCTGAAGTATGTTTGATTCCCATATGAAAAATCCGTCTCAAAACTCCAGCCCTGTTCCTACTCAAAAGTCTTTAGGTAATCCTTGAACTCTCCTACATTGTCCTTTGTAATAACTTCCGTTCCGGTGTCAATATAGGATTCCGCCTCACCGCCGTCAAATATTTTCAGCATATTGTCCACGCCCAATTTTCCCATTTCAGCCGGATACTGTGCCACAGTTGCCAGAAACTCTCCGTTTTCCACCAGGTTCAGGGCTTCGCTTACCGCATCAAATCCGATAATCTGAATCTGTTCCTGCATATTGGCTTCCTTGATGGCTCTTAAGGCTCCGATACCCATATTGTCGTTGCAGCAGAAGAAAAGTTCAACATCCGGATTAGCGCTTATGATGTTCTGGGCAGCTGTATATCCCTGGTCCACTTCCCAGTTTGCCGTCTGTTCAGCCACAACAGTTACCGTGTCCCCGGCGCCTTCTATGAATCCATTGTAACGGTCCGCTGCATTGGTCTGTCCTTCAATCCCTTTGAGTATGGCTGTCTTTGTTCCCTTCTCAAAGTTTTTCGCCACATATTCGCCTGCCAGTTTGGCGCCTTCATAATTGTTGGTTCCGTAAAACGGAATATCCAGGCCTACATTGGCAAGGCTCTCATCCGTCAGCTTTGTATCCAGATTGATGATAGGAATGCCTGCTTCCTTACATTTTGTAAGGGCGGATTCCAAACCGTCGGAAGAACTGGGAACCAGCAGGATTCCGTCCACCTTGTTGGCAATCATATTCTCAATAATGCCAAGCTGCGCATCAGCGCTGGCATGCTGGTCTCCGGCCTGGACCTCAATCTTGACCCCCTTTGCCTCTGCTTCTACTTTAGCGCCGTTAGCCAGGGTAATATGGTATTCGTTGTTTAAAGTCATCCCCACAAATCCAATGGTCTTATCTCCATAGTTACCCGATGCCGCTTCTGCGCTGCTTTCTTCGTCCTTCCCGCTTTCCCCAGTTGCATCCGCGGTCTGGGCATCTGTCTGCTGTTCCTTGGCCGTCTCCGGCACAGTCTCCTTCGGGGTACTTCCGCATCCGCTAAGTGCCGCCGCCGACATAACCGTGCTCATTGCCAATGCCATCACTGCTGCCGTCATGTTTCGCTTCATAATCAATTTCCTCCTTTATTTGCAAATACTTAATGTATTTAGCTTTCCTACTCACTCTGGCGTTCTTTCTTCTTATCCGCAAACACCGCGGCTATAATGACGATGCCTGTGACAATGGTCTGGTAATAGGTGGCAACATTCATGATCTGGAGTCCGCAGGTCAGAGTACTGAGAATAATGGCTCCCACCAGTGTATTTCCGATCTTCCCCTTTCCGCCTGATAAAGAGATTCATCCGATAACCGCGGAAGCGATGGCATTCATCTCATAACCAGATCCGGCATTCGGGTCTGCATATGTAAGGCGTGACAAAAGCATGATGCCTCCAATGGCTGCAAATATGCCGCTTAAAACATATACCATAAGCACGGTTCGGTTTACATTGATTCCTGAAAGCCTGGCGGCGCAGATATTGCCGCCTGCGGCATAGACGTGCCTGCCGAACTTTGTATATGCCATGACAAAAATAATCACTGCGTAGAACACAAATACATATATGACGGAGACAGGAACCGTCCCCAGCACCTTTGAAGCCATCAGACTGCCCAGCCCCTTAGGGAAGCTGGATATGGGCTGTCCTCCGTTAATCAGAAGCGCCAATCCCCTGGCGATCTGCATGGCTCCCAGCGTCACAATGAAGGGCGGTACCTTTCCGTAGCTGACCAGACAGCCATTGACCAGGCCAAAGGCAGCGCCGGCCGCGATACACAAAATCCCCATGGCAATCAAGGGCATACCAGCCTTCAGAATCAGTCCTCCAAATATACCCACAAATCCCACAATAGACCCAACGCTCAAATCAATACCGCCTGTGACAATGACAAGGGAGGCGCCGATTGCAATGATGGAAATAATGCTGGCCTGGGTTATGATATTGAACATGTTATTAAGGGTCAGAAAATTCTTTCCCATCATGCTGCAGATTACAGCAAATACAATAAAAATAACAACCAGTCCCAGATATAAAGTCAAGGCCGGCAGTTTTGCCTTAACACCCTCTTTGTAGCTCTCCATACCTATAATCCTCCCTGCATCGCATATTTTAATATGGTTTCCTGCGTCAAATCCGGACTGTTGTCCAATATAGCCTCCAGGACGCCTTCCCTCATAACCGCAACCCGGTCGCACATCTTAAGTACTTCCACAAGATCGGAGGATATCATTATGATAGAGGCCCCCTGATTGACCAGGTCATACATAATATTGTATATTTCGTCACGCGCCCCTACATCAATTCCCCTTGTGGGTTCGTCAAATATATATACATCCGCATTGGAATACAGCCACTTTGCAATAACCACCTTCTGCTGGTTTCCTCCGGACAGGTTCTTGGCTTCCGTAAGATGTGTATGGGTTTTAATCCGCAGGCTTTTGATGTAATCCTTTGCGCGATCCGCCATCTCCTTTTTGCGGATAAACGGTTTGGCAAGCTGTTTTAAGTTAGGCAACGCTATATTATCCATGACAGAGTGCATGAGCACAAGTCCCTCGTCCTTCCTGTCCTCGCTCAGATAGACGATTCCCTTTTCAATATTCCTGGACAGGCTGTTGGACAATGTTTCACCCTTATACGTAACAGTTCCCCCATCTTTTCTGTAAGCGCCTATCATGCATTTTGCCACTTCTGTCCTGCCCGCTCCCACTAATCCGGCAAATCCCAGTATTTCGCCCTTGTGCAGCTCAAATGATATGTCCTTTAAAAACTCCTTGTATCTCAGCTTCTCAACCTTTAATACAACCTGATTCATGTCAACTGCTTCATTGGCAATCTTTTCAAAGCTGACTGTGCGTCCCACCATCATCTTTGTCAGCTGGTCCTCTGTGGTTTCGGATAATTTTACGGTTCCTATATACTCACCGTCACGCATGACCGTGCACCTGTCTCCAATCTCGAACAACTCGCTCATGCGGTGGGAAATGTATACAATTCCGATTTTTTCTTTTTGAAGTTCACGGATAATTCCAAAAAGCATGTTTGTCTCTTTATCCGTAATGGCCGCTGTGGGTTCATCCAGAACCAGGACCTTTACATGATTGGATATGGCCTTGGCTATCTCAACCAGCTGTTTCTGGGCCACACTCAGCTCACGGACCAGTGTCTTGGGACTTACCTCCAGACCGACCCGCTTCATGTACCCCTCTGCCTCTTTTATGGCACGCTTATGGTCCACAAGAAGCCCCTGGCCGTATTCCTTTCCAATGAATATATTTTCATATACAGGCAAATCCGGTACAAGATTAAATTCCTGGTAAATCACGCTGATACCGGCGTCCAAAGCCTCCTTCGGCGTCATAGGCGCCAGCTCCCTGCCGTCAAGCTGTATGTCCCCGCCTTCCCGTCCGTATGCACCGGACAGAATTTTAATTAACGTGGATTTACCCGCTCCATTTTCTCCCAAAAGAACGTGAACCTCACCGGGAAGCACCTCAAGCTGCGCATTTTTCAGTACAGGAACACCAAAAAAACTTTTGTTAATCCCGCACATCCTCAATATACATCCGTCCATGGACAGGCCCCCTTACCCTTCTAGTTTTTGATACCGTTTCAATGCCTCGCCGGAATCTTTGCCACAGCAATAAGCCGCACTCTCAATGCCTGTTCCCAATAGGCGCCTGATTTCCCCCACTGTCATCTCAGGCTTAAAGTACTTAAGCTGTGCGCCCAGATTTCCCAGGGACGTACTCTCCTTGCCCCCTGTCACTACCTTCTTGCCTGTTGCATCTGCTGTCATCTGACACAGCCTCACATTCCGCGAGCCGCCGCCTACCATATAGACAGTGTCTTTTTTCTTTCCGCTGATTTCCTCCAGACCCTGTATCACCGAGGCAAAGCTCAGCGCCATGGAGTTTTGAAAGCTGCATATGATTGTACCCCAGTCTTTTTCTCCGGAAGCCTGACCGGTCTTAACAAGATAATTCCATATCTCATCAGACATATGTACGGGATTGAAAAATCTGGAATCGTTGACAGGAAACAGCGGAGCCGCCCCCTCATGGCAGTCTCCAAGGCTGTTAAGCTCCTCCCAGCCTATGGCCCCATGTTCCCCTTCATATTCCTCCTTAATGCGTTGGATAATGAACATACCCGCACTGTTCCGCAGCAGGGTGATATTATCAAATGCCCCTATCTCGTTGGTCAGGCATCTTTTTCTCACCTCTTCGTTCACGATTGGTTCCTCTAACTCCATGCCGATAAGCGCCCAGGTCCCTGTGCTGACAAACAAAAATTCTTCCTCCTCTGCCGGAATGGCCAGGACCGCGGCAGCCGTATCATGGGACGGCACACAAATAACCGGTACATCATACGATATGCCCAGAATTTCCTTTACATTGGAGTGAAGCGTGCCAATGGCAGTACCGTGTCTCCCAATAGGCGCAAACAGGCCGGATGGTATTTCCATTGTTTTCAATGCTTCTTCACTGAGTTCCCTTTTTCTGGCATCCATCAGCTGGGTCGTTGACAATTCGCTGGGCTCATTCACCATACAGCCTGTAAAGAGATAGTTTAAGATATCCGGAATCATGAGAAGCTTATGTCCATGGGAAAACATGGACTGCATTTTTTCCATCATTCCCTTAATCATATTAACCGAATTAATTTTATCGCAAAGGATACCCGTCTGCCTGAACAGATATGTTCTCTGCTCATCTGACATCTGTTCCAGAACCTCTGCCCCTATGCTGTTCCTGTATGACAATGGATTCTGAATCATAAGTCCCTGATTGTCAAACAGCGCAAAATCCACGCCCCATGTACAGATCCCGATTGAATGGATGGTTCCGGCCCGCTTTACCGCCTCTTTCAATCCCTCTAACAGTTTTTGGTAAATCATCAGTATATCCCAGTAAAAATACTGATGTACCCTGACCATGTAATTTGGTATCTGGGAAATGACCTCCGTGGTTATCTGTTCTCCGTCATACACCCCCAGAATAACCCTGCATGATGAATTACCGCAGTCAAACGCTACCATATTCCGCTTCATCAACACCCCTGCCCCTCTCTTATTGAATTTTTATTTTCAGACCGTATTTTTCTGCCCGCTGTACCAGGAATAACAAGTCTGCTTTCTTAAGGGACGGCATATTCCCCATCTCATATGCACGTCCTAACCCCTGATACTTCGGCAGCCCCAGCCTGTGATAGGGTAGAAATACAATCTCAGAGATATGATCCAAACTCTTTATGTACTCAAAAAAACCATTGATGGACGCCTCATCATCATTGCATCCCGGAATATAAGGATATCTGACCGACAGTTCCCCGCTGTAATGACCGCACAGCCATTCCAGATTGCTGAGTATCAAGGTATTGTCCACGCCCGTAAGCTCCTTATGCTTATCAGGATCGATCTGTTTGAAGTCATAATATATAGAGTCAACATGCCCGTTTATGTCTTCCAATGCCTTTTGGGGGACATGCCCGCATGTTTCAACCAGGGTATTATAACCTCTCCGGTGCATCTGCTCTCCGACAGCTCCTATGATTTCACTGTAATACAGCGGTTCTCCTCCGCTGAACGTAACGCCGCCGCCGGACATCCCATAATATTGACGGTCCTTCAGTATCTCAGTCAGAAGCTCTTCCTCGTTGTATTTTCTCCCCATCATCTCCCTGGCGTCCGCATAACACTCCCTGATGCACACACCGCATTGCCTGCACTTGCTCTGGTCCGTAATAAAGCCATAACCTTCCATGTAGCTTATGGCTTTTTCCGGACACAGAACGCTGCATCTTGCACAGTTGATGCAGACATTTGTCTTAACCAGAACCTCGGTCCCCGCTCTCTGGGATTCGGGGTTTGCACACCATCTGCAACGCAGGGAACAGCCCTTTAAAAATATAACGGTGCGGATACCGCGGCCATCCTCTGTTGCGAACCGTTCTATATTAAATACATTGCAAACCCCCATGTCTGTGATTCCCCCTGTTCGTCATCCGCCGGCTCATACACCGCATTGCGGTACTTTAGCTATAATTCCAGCTCCGCCCTGTTTATTACATCCATCTGGCACTCCGGGGACAGCGATGTAAACAGTGCACTATAACCCGAAACTCTGACCATCAAATCCTTATATTCATCCGGATGCTCCATTGCCTTCTTGAACACCTTGTTATCCACCACATTAAACTGGATCTGCTGTCCGTAGTTTTCAAACAGCACCTTAATCATGGCAATTACCTTCTCTTTATTCTCATCCGTATCCAGCGCTCCTTTGGACAGGCGCATGTTGAATATCGCCCCTTTCTGGAACCATATGCTGGGCAGTTTCATGACTGAATTGCAGGCGGCCGTGGCGCCTTTTTTCTCCGAGCCATTGGCAGGGGAAATTCCATTATTCACCGGCTGTCCGGCCTTGCGTCCGTCCGGCGTGGCTCCAATGCTCTTCCCAAAAGCAATGTTACCTGTCACAGGACTCTGGCTGTAGGAGTAACAGCAGGGCACCGGCCCTTTTCCATACTTGGAACTTCTGTATTTATACCTGTAGCTGGAGCCAATATAGTCCTCCAGTTCAACTACCCACTTGTCAGCTCTCTCGTCATCATTTCCAAACTTAGGTGCCTTGTTTAACAGTATGGCCCTGATTTCCGGTCCGGCAGGCACTGTCTCCATATCCTCATAATTGGTGCTCATGGCATGAAGCACCTGCTCCATGGTCAGAAGCTTCTGATTAAATACAATTTCGTCCAATGCTGCCAGGGAATCCCCTGCGCTGATGGTACCCGCAGTAGGCCCGCCGTCTGCTGAGTACACGGAACCGCCCTCTACAAGGTCCATGGCCCTCTCTATACAGTCATATACCAGGGATGAACGGAATGCGTTGATGTCCTGCTGTATATGAATTTCATCATTGATATGTTCCGTTTCCACCTGCAGTCCCATAAAATAATCCAGGGTCTGTTTATATAATTCCATCAGCTCCCTTACACTGCCGCAGTCCTCTGCACGTTTCTCCAAATCCACAAAATGGTATCCGGTCTTAGGATCCGTGCCGCCGTGGAGAGTGATTTCAAGTACCTTTTCCACATTCAGCCATGGGCCTTTGGCCGCAAAATCCCATTTTCCAGGAATGGATGCCTCGATACATCCGTCCGGAACCCAGTCCACCCGGTCTTCCTCGGCAATTCCCATATTCTTAAGCGTCCTGATAAATGCCTTATCATTGTAAAATGCCGGCTGCCCGCCCTGATGCCTTTGCGCAGCCTTTAACGCCTTCATCATGAACCCATCACTGGTTCCCTCGAACCACTTAATGGATACGGACGGGGTAAAGAGTCTGACATTTTCACATGCTTCCACACACAGATGGGAAACTTCATTGGTTGCATCCTTCCCATCCACTGTCTGGCCCGCAATGGCAAGATTAATGAACATCTGGTATCCCAGGAAAAATTCTGTATCCGGCCAGCTCCTGAGCTTATTAAGTTCATTGCATTTGATGAAGAAGCACTCGACTATCTCCAGGGCCTCTTCTCTTGTGATTCTGCCTTCCTCCAAATCCCTCTTATAATAAGGATTCACATACTGGTCAAAACGCCCCAGTGAGATAGCATGCCCATTGGATTCCAGATGGACTGCCAGCAGAATCATGTAGATGGACTGAACCGCCTCATGGAAGGTCCTGGCCGGATTCAGCGGAACATTCCTGCATATGTCCTCCAGCTTAAGAAGTTCCCTTCTGCGTGTCTCATCCTTTTCCTGCTCTGCCTGCTCTTTGCAGCAGTCAGCAATACGGCCCGAAAACATCACCACGGCCTGATTGCCCTGAAGGGCCGCTTCAAGAAACCATCTTTTTCGTGTATTGCCCGGTTCTCTGGGGTCCAGCCTCTTAAGCTTATTCTCTATCCGTCTCATGACATCGGATAAGCCTTTATCTACCACGCCTTTATAATCTACAATTACATTGCCCAGGCCCGCTGCAGACACCCATGTATCATCTATCACATTGGCATCCCAGGCCTGGTTGATTTTCTCGGGAAGGGTCTTTCTCAGATTTTCATATAAGGACTTTCCCTTCCAGTAATCCACACATTCTAATATTTTGTCTTTATCTTCCTGGGTATAGTAAAATTTATCACCCGGTCTTTTATCCGGGAAAAAAGGTGTACCATTTAACTCCGCTTCCAGCCAGTCTGTGGAGTACTCCGGATAGATCGGGGAGGCTTTAGGCCACTGTGCCTGGTTTCCCACAATCAGCTCATCTGCATTCACATAGACCGTCATACGGCTCAGCACATCATAAAATGCCTGGGACCGCCTCAAAGCATTTGGTTTTCCCTCTGTCTCCTTCATGGACTCCGTAAAATAGATACACCGCTCCGGACAAATACGCGGGTCTGTATCAAATAACCGTTTTCTCAACCTTTCCGTTCTTGTATTCATGTTCCACCCCTCACATTCACTTCGTGTATGTAACTTGTTACATTTTCAATATAGCACTTTATCTCATTCTTGTCAATAATATATTTGTGCATTTTTCATATTAATTCATTGTTTTTTCTCTTTTTTAGCGATTTTTCCTTGTCCATCCATGCTGCACACTACAATCGTTTGATGCGCAAAGTAAAACTGTTACATTTTTACGTATTTACATTTAATTTTATTTAAACTATAATATGATATGGTCGGATGAAACTTATTTTTTCTTTTCATGAAACAAGTTTCACCCTTTCAGGACCAGGAGGAGAAATCGTATGAACAAGGAAGGGCGTCCGGAAAATAGCGGATACATCGGAATCAGGGATATTGCCAAACTGGCGGGAGTCTCTACTGCAACTGTATCCCGGGTTATCAATAATCCAGAAATGACATCTGAAAAGGTCAGAAAGAAAGTACAAAAAGTAATTGAGGAATATAACTATATCCCAAACCAGCCTGTCAAGAAAATCTTTTCCAAGACAAGCAATACCATTGCCGTGTTTATATATGACATGGAGAACCCTTTTTTCATCAGCCTGATTAAAGAACTGAACCAGATATGTCTGGAACACAACTATATGCTCCTTATTTGTGATACAGGAAGCAGCCCGGAGCTTGAAAAGAAGTATCTTTACTTCTGCCTGGCTAACCGATGTGCCGGCATCATCCTGACAGAGGGTGTTGATTCCGATATCTTCGAAGCCTGCAAGATTCATATTCCAATTGCATTCCTGGACCGAAAAACCCACGGCAAGTTCTCCAGCGTACGTTCTAATAACAGACAGATGATGCAGCCAATTGTGGACTACCTCTACAACCTTGGGCACAGAAAAATTGCCTTTGTCGGCTGTAAAACACCCATGGATTCTGTTATTTCCAGACAGAATGGCTACATAGAAACAATGACAGGAAAGGGACTCCCCATTATCCAGGAATATATTTACGACAAAAATCCCCAGCTGACTCTTCAGGCCGGAAGCCAGGCTCTTAATTACTTCCTCTCCCTTCCAGCCGCCCCTACGGCAATCATCTGCTGTAACGACATCATTGCCTTAGGAGCTTTGAACGCCGCATATTCCCTGGGATTAAAGATTCCCGCAGACATGTCCATTGTGGGATTTGATAATGTGATCAGCAATCTCCATCAGCCCCAGATAACCACTGTCCAGCAGAATCTGCGTGAAATATCCCTTGAATTGTTTGAGCTGGTGGTCAACCCGCCGGAAAATCCTGTATCCAAAATCATTGAAGCCTCCTTCATAGAAGGAGCCACCTGCAGCAGGATCGAAACAGCCCAGAAATAAAAACTTATGCCGGGAAACCATCCGAAAAAGCAAAGGCTGTACAATGTGCTTTTCCGGATGGTTTGGGGAAATATCTCAAAAATATTTCAGAAACATTTTAAACCAACAAATTTAATCCAACAGATAAAAAACCTCTTGATTTATCAGAGAAAATATGATAGACTATACCACGTCAAAGTAATAACATATTTTCATGCGCGAGTGGCTCAGGGGTGGAGCACCACCTTGCCAAGGTGGGGGCCGCGGGTTCGAATCCCGTCTCGCGCTTTCTTGACATGAGGGAATCCTGATTTTATCAGGGTTTTTTCTATTGCCGTATATCAAATTTGAATACACTTGAATACAATTAGAGTGCTTTTGACATTAAAGCATAGGTTTCTTTCTCGGATAATGGATTGTAAATATAGCCCAAAGTAGTACTTAAGTTTGAATGTCCCAGCATTTCACGGATAGAATCAAGAGGAACATTCCCAGCACTTAAGCGACTTGCAACAGTTTTCCGTATCTTATGGGACCTCTTAACAGGTATCCCTATCTTCTTACAAGCTTTCTCAAGAACATAGTTTATCTGCCTTGAAGTAATACGGGAACCATCACGCATGAAGATAAAATCATCATCAGAGGAACCAGGAGCCATCTTAAGGCGGATATCATTCAAAATACGGATTGCACCCGGCATAAGCGGGATAATACGGTCAGTGTGTGTTTTAGTATGTTCAACAACGGTATAAACATCTTTCCATTTATCACCATCATGCACGGATTCCTTTATTTCCTCACGGCAAACATGCAGATGCTGAATGTCAAGGAAATCACACCATTTCAAAGCAACAAGTTCCCCCACACGGCAACCGACAAAGAAGTTGAACCTTACAGCAAGGATAGCCATATCATGGGTGCGTGCAAATTCCGCATTCAGATACCTAATGAGGGTATCTAACTCATCCGTAAGGAAAGTTTCTGTTTTTCCTGTCTTTTTATTTACCTGCCGGAACTTGACAGTTATCTTAACATCACGCATGATATCATCCTGTATATAATGCTTTTCACTTGCATAATAGAACATGCCCGAAAGAATCGTTTTAATATTTTGCCATTCCCTAGAAGATAGATTGTTAGTTTTCACTAACTGATTGCATTCTTTTTGAAGTTCCAGACGGTCATAAGAAGCGACCTTTTTAGATTTAAGATGGGCAAAATATTTGTTCCAATGCTGCTCATGCCTACGGATTGTTTTCAGGCTATCAGTGACGGCCTCCTTATAAACAAGCCATTCCTGAAAAAGCTTATCCATGGTCATGGATGAAGTACCATTATGGACAAAATAGAAGTCATAAAGCTTTTCAAACAGACCGTCTTTATCAGCGGAACAAATCAACCGCCTTGAATCACCATCCTTTACATAAGTCTGACAACGGCGTCTTTTCCCGGCAAGCTCAGTAATGGCATAAGGATGGACTTCCAAGACCATCTCCATTTTATATTTACGCATATTCTTTAATGCCCTGCCATTTAATACCATACCAGAAAAACACCTCACCAGCAACAGAAATATAATATATATAGACGTATATCAATCAGCCAAAACAGGCTTGATTAATCAAGGCGATATCACTACCAGAAAGCCTATGTTCGCCAATCCTTAACATATCATGGACAACACCTAAATCATAACCATCAGATGCAACAACCGTTGTAAAAACCCTGGAAACGCAACGGAACAGCCAGTTCCTTTTATCATCAATTGTTTTCGGGGCAGGAGCCTTGTATAAAGATAACTTTGAGACACCATCAATGAAGGATTCCCAAACAGAATCAAGGGAACAATTTCCCTTACGTGTAGCATCCAAAGTAATGAAGCGGACATAATTAGACAGGATACCGCATGCAACCGTATTTAAAAGCTCACCATCCACAAGAAACTTTGCGGCCCTGGAGGCATAATCATCCTTTAACTCCAATTCCCACCTAATCCAGGGACATTCAATCAGGGCATCCGAATCATTAACACGTCTGGAATTTTGTTCCAACTGCTTATCATATACCCGTAACATAATATCACTATGACGGCTACCCAAATAAATAGTATACCCCTTAAGTTCATTGCCGGTATGATAAGAAATCTTTGATTCATGGCCACGGAATTTAGAAACATACTCATTGTTTGCAAGTTTCTTATCCAGGGCAGGCAATGAATAATAATTAGCGCCGATATCATCAATGGCAATATCAAAACGGGTCAGATGTCCTTTTTCCTGAATTTTACGCAGTAAATCACGAAGCACGGATGAATAGAAACTGACGTCAAAGCTATCAACCTCATAGGCAACAGAGCCAAAAGGAGTAACAGAACTATATTTTCTGGAAAAATGTAAAAGGCAATCGTGTATAGCTTTTCCGGGGATATTCACATGGATTCCCATATCCTTTTTTCCATCAAACAGAATAGAAATACCATACAAGGACTGTCTGAACATGGATTTATAACCTTGTGCACCACGGGGCATACGCTGGAAATCTGTATGGGAATATCCAAGCAAGGACATAGCCATAAGGGCACCTGTAGAACCTTCCCAAGACGGAATTGTAAAAGAAATCCAATCAGCGCATATCCGTAAACCATTTTTCTGAACTTCGTTAGGCATAATGTTCATAGTTTGTTATCTCCTTACTTGAAATACTACCCCCGTCTTACTATACGGGGGCGAGCAGGTTCGACACCTGCGCTAATGGTTGCTTAGTTTCTTGTGGCCGGCAATCCAGACAAATCCTCAACGGCTAGTGGTAACCCGGAATCTCCGATAATGGGACCTTGACAGAATCACCAGTGTAATCAACAACCTTTACATAATTACCCACAATATCATAGTAGGTTGTACCACTGTCAAAGTTCGTCTGATACCATAGGTCAACAAAATGTTCCCGCAATGCTTTATATTCCTTAATAGTCTTACAGCCTTTAATGACCATACTGTACCTCCTTACTTGTTGCTTGCGTCTGGTAATCCGGGTTGCTTACTGTTGCCCGTACCTGACAATCCGGGTTGATTACTGGTTGCTCGTGCCTGGCAATCCGGACAAGTCCAACCGACAAGAGACTTACGCCAACCATGTTCCAACACTGCATACTTATAAAAATCCCTGTCACTGAGCCGGACCGATACACGGCGGGCACAATATTCACGTTGCAGGGAAGCCTTCTTACAACAATCACAGGTTATCTTTAAAATGAAAATTTCCATAAAGCACAAATCCCCATAGCGGGGCACCGGCCGGCGTAGCCCGGGCCGGTTGCCCCCGCAACCGCTTAATCAGCCTAAAGCCTTACATGTGAGAACATCACGCATTACCTCATAGACCGAATCCAGATACCCAAAGACGAACGAATCAGCCAATTCATTTTGAAGATATACCCTGCGGGCAGAGCAAAGAGCCTGTAAATCTTTTGTAAACTCCTCCTTTGGCATATGAGAGTACAAGGAAAATACCCATTCCTCCGTATCGGATGATATGTAATTCTTTGACATGTAAATACCTCCTCATAAATGTTACACGGATTAACTATATTTAATATATTATTAAGTTACATTAATAATATTAGCACTAACTAATATAAAAGTCAATACAAAGCTAAAAAAATATTAATTGACATTAATAAAAAAAAAGACTAGACTAATTTAAAGGAGGGAAAGCAAAAATGATTGATTACGGTAAACTATTTGCATTATTAGAAATAAGAAACATGAAAAAAACAGATTTATTAAAAATAATATCGTCCCCAACCTTAGCCAAATTAAGTAAAGGACAAAACATATCAACAGACACTATAGACAAAATTTGTATACACTTAGGAGTACAACCAAGCGACATAATGGAAGTATATGAAGAAGAAATTGTAGACGGAAAAAAGCTAAAAATAAAAACAAGATACGGAGAACCAAAAACATACCAGGAAAATGAAATAAGAACTTTAATTATATCAGAATTAGGAAAATTTCTAAAAAAAGAAGGCAACAAAGAAATACTAGACGAAGAAAAAATAGAAGAAACATTAAAAAAAATCAATGAATAAAAAACAAAATTAATTATAAAGAAGCCCGCGACACGCCTAATAGTAGTCAAGAGGACGTTAAGCAGGCCTGCGGCCTAACGTCCTCTTGCCAACATTATAGCGTGTTCCGTTGTGCGTCAAGGGTTGCCCTACGGCGTCTCGGCCCCCAAAGGGCGGGGGCCTTGCCCCTTGACACACGGCTAGTTTTTCGCAATCGCCAGTTACATTATGGCGTGACTATAAGACATTATTGTAACACATTTCCACCTGCAGGTGATTCCTGGCCAGGCCGGAGCCAAAAGAACTACGTGTTACAATCAGGCGTTTTTCCAAAAGACGAAGAATCAACAGACCGATAGTAATTAACTATCATAGTCTGGATAAGCGCTGTCTTAGTAATGTCATAACGCCTAGAATCCTCATCAATACGCCGATATAACGCAGTTGGAATATGAAGGGACAAACGGGACATTTCGACTTTTTTTCTCATAATAAATACCTTACCTTTCATTTGAATACCTTTTTTGAATACACGGCAAGGCAGGACATGTAATCCTCCTTCCTGCAATGTTTATTTCCCTTTTAAAGTTCGAATCCCGTCTCGCGCTTTTTTTATTTCCAGCCGGAGGACTGCTCTGCCAGTTCTCCGGCCTTTTGTTTTCTTCATATTTAAAGCCTAAATACAACAATGGGAAGGCGCCCTCACGCGGGTCAGCCTTCCCATTTTCATATCTTATATCTAATTGCCGGGCCAGCCCCCGGCTTCTACCTCTTCTGTTTGACCGTATTAAGGTATTCCATGATTCCCATGTGTATGGTCCAGGCCATTCTGTCCTGATATTCCTCATCTTCCAGGCGTTTGGCTTCCTTTCCATTACTCAGGAATCCGCATTCCACTATGACAATAGGCTCCTTCACATGAAGCAGGAGATAATAGTTGTCATTGGCCTTGGCCATCCTCTTGTTGGCCTCGCCCAGCACATAATCAAAGCGCTTCTGCAAAATTTCCGCCAGATACTTTCCCTTCTCTGATGTCTTATAATAAAAAACCTGGCCTCCGGATACATACTCCTCATGGTAACTGTTCTGGTGGATGCTGACCACCAAATCCGGCACTGCCTCATTTATGATTTCGCACCGTTTTCTCATATCTGCCATCTTTTTATGACTGTCTCCGGAGCTGTAAAGCCCCTGGTCCGAATCCCTGGTAAGGATCACCTCTACATCGGAGGCCTCAAGATATGCTTTCAGCTGCTCTGTTATCTTCAGATTAATATCCTTTTCCAGCTGACCATTTATCCCTACCTTACCCGGATCGCTGCCTCCGTGTCCGGCGTCTATGACCACCACCGGCCTTGCCTTGTCTGCCTCCGCTGCCTGATTATGGACAGCCACCAATGTTCCTGCCTGCCATGATATCAATGCCACGATACAAAGCAGCAGAATCCCCATCACTGTCTGCCATGCTGAATGCTTCATCAATGGGCGCTCCCTGATAACCTTTATTCCAGTATATTCACCCGCCTGATGAAAATGAACCTGTTTTTACTCCATGCTCAGAACGTTATAATCCCGTACCGCATCTTCTATGATGTATTCCAGGTATTCATACAGGATGGCGGGATAGCAGTACTCCTTCCACATGGCGTATCCGGGCTGCTTTACTGCCTCCTTCACCACCTCATATGCCCTGCCTGCGTAACACGCGGCATTGATGTCGCCGTATACCTTTGCCATCTGCTGTTTCTCTGATTCTGTCAGCTTCACAAATACGCTGCCCGTCTCCTCCTCCGCAGAGTTCTTCATGGCGTCATAGGCCTGATTATAGAATATCCTCTTTAAAACAGGCGGACTGTATGTGTCGAAGTTCAGCAGGTTCTCATCCGTGCTCTTGTTTTTCCTGGCCCATTTCTCCATATCCACCTTGCGTGAATAGTAATAAAATGTCTCATCTTCCATGTAATCCAGCACGCCGTACTGGCAGGGAGGCGTGGACAGGGAGCTGGTGACCACCTCATAGATACCGATGTCATTATTTCTCATGAAGTGCTGCACATGCAGGTGTCCGCTGAGAAACAGCGGGATATTCTCCCCTTCCAGCATCTGAATAAGCTCCTCACTGTGCTCGATGGTACAATCATCCGCATATACCTTGCTCTCCTCCAGCAGGTTGTGATGGGCAACCGGAAGAAGAATCACGCTGTCACGGGCCGCCTGCTTAAGCTGTTCCTTTATCCACTCATAGGTCTCTGTCTTTATCATTCCCCCTACCTTGTTGCGGGGTTCATACTGGCAGGTATCCAGCATGAGCAGGCGCATAGACGGTCCCAGGTCATAGGTGTAACTGAGGGAATTGGCATCCCTGCTGCTGGCCTCCGAGTATCCGAATTCCTTATATATGCGCTCAAAATCCTCCGGTGCGGTAGGTTCCGCCGGGTACCGGTCTCCCCCGGAATACACGGAGGCGCTTGGGTTGTTAATATCATGGTTGCCCGGTATAACCAAAACCGTGATACCGGCTTTCTCCACCTCATCCAGCTTTTTCGCCAGTTCTTCATGGCTCTTCTTTTCCCCCTGAAGACTTAAGTCTCCGCTGATAATCAGGGCATCCGGACTCAGCAGCTTAATTTCCTCCAGTGCGGCGTCTGTGATCTCCCATACATAATTGGTCAGTTTTCCATCGCCGTGCTCTACCATAGACTGAAACATATTTCCCCGGTCCGTCAGGGATTCTGCCAGATAATGTATATCTGTCATAAGGATAATGCGTTTTCCTCCAATCAGAGGCTCTGCCTTTGTCTCCTTTTCTACATCAGGAAAAGGCTGTATCTGCGAAGGCGCAGGATGGGTGGGCTTTTGCAGCTCTGTTTCCTGAACTGTCTCCTGAACCGTTTCCTTTGTCTGCTGTTTTCCAGTGGTGGGCTCCACCTGCTTTCCAGCCTGTACGCTGCACCCTGCCATGACTCCAGCCATTAAGATTGCTGTCATGATTCCCGTTACCCTTTTTCTTCGTCTCATTTCCTTCCTCCGGCGTCACCCATATTGTCTATTTAACCCCTGACACAATATCCCATATATCCGCTGGCTCAAATCCCAGCTTCCAGCAGGCAACTCCTGCCAGGTCAAACTCCTTAATCAGGTCAATCTTAAGCTTCATGGAATCCTCCTCTTCCATCCATATATACTGCTGTCCGCTTCCGCTCACAGTCTCGCCGTAATACTGCCCCAGCAGCTTATCCCAGGTAAGCTCCACCTGGTTTTCCTCCACCCACTGCCTGGCATCTGATATGCCATATGCCTTGGAAGACGTCTTTCCCTCATTTACAGTCCACACTCTGGTATAGAAGGGGACCGCATTGATGACCTTTTCCTTGGGAACCTCTTTCAGGGTATTCTCAATGCCCTCCCTCACATAGGGAATAGAGGATACGGAGCCGGCTTCTCCTCCCGCATAGTGTTCGTCATATCCCATAACAATCACGTAGTCAGCCACAATTCCCTGCTCCTTCCTGTTATAAAACGCAGTATAGGAGGACGGTACATAGTTATCCACGGACAGCACAAGTCCCTTATTGCGGCAGGCAACCGACATTTCCCTTATGAACTGCACATAATGTGGTCCTGCCTCCGCCTTCAGGCTCTCAAAATCCAGGTTGAATCCGTCAAAGCCATAGGTATCCGCCTCATTCATCAGTTTTTCAATGAGCTTTTTCCTGGTACTGGTGGAGGACATCAAAGTCTTTGTATTAAGGTTCTTGATACTTTCCTGGGTGCTCACATTCTCCACCATGGCCCACACCTTCAGTCCCATGTCATGGGCCTTATCCACGTAATCCTTACTGGCTAATGATGTGTAGGTTCCATCGCTGGACACCACATTAAACCAGGTGGGCACTATCACATTCATCCCCCTGGCATTGGACGCATAGTCCTCAAGAGTATTATTTCCCTCCTGCCGTGTGACCTGATGAAATCCCAGCCTTACTTTCCCGTCCATGGAAATGCTGGTATATACAGGCGCCTCAAAGGTGCTGACAGGCGCAATCTGCTCTCCTGCCTCCAGCTTCCGGTTCTCCACATATCCGATGTAACCGTCCGCGGTCCTGACCCTGGACCACTTGTCCATGGTCTCCAGCACATCCACAGTCTCTCCTGCCGCTGCCTCCGTGATAATCTGGCTCTTCACACCGCCCTTCACTCTGACCTGGCCTGTCTTTTTCAGCACTGCCGTGTCATAGGGCTGCCAGGAGGTGTCAATAAACACCCGCTTAATCTGGCTTGTGGCAAAGGCCTGCGTGCGGATATCCGTATAATTTACCACAACTCCAAGAGACAGGTACATTCCATCCTGTGTGACCTTAAAGAGAGGTCCCTTCTCGCCCTGGGTACTTTCGTCCGCATACACAATGGATTCAGGCAGTGCATACACAAGCAGTTGTTCGCCCTCATCCCAGTAAAAGCGCTCGTTCAGATGTTCATTTACCCAGTCCACAGGCAGGTATACCTGGCCATCCTCGTAGATTCCCTTCTCCTCCTGCACCTGGTTATCCAAAATAAGGGCCACCTGGCCGCCCTTAATACCAAATACCCTGCTCTTATCCGCCAGCTCATTGCTGGGCATGTATTTCTTGGCAAAAAACACTCCCAGACCACTGCCTGCCAGGATAAATATGAACAGCAGAACCAGCACCGTGATTCCGCAGCCGTGACCTTGTCTTCTTCTGCTCATCCTGTCCTCCAGTTTCCTAATGATTGTTTTTATTCTACCACAAAACAAAGTGTATGTACCAATTATTTGCTTACAATTTACAGTCATTATGGAGGAAACAGGCACAAAAGCCCGGTATGCGCCGCCTTGCTTTGGCTGCACAGGCTGAGACGGTACTCATGGCGGCGGCATAATCCGGGCTTTTGTTATCTGATTTTATTGCCTGTTTATGAATCCTTATCTTTTTTCTCTTTGGGAGGGTCGCTGAGATACACTTTGTCAAATCTGATTTCCTTCAGACAGCCCTGTTCGGCGCCGACATAGTCTCCCATATAAAAGCCTCCGTCTTCTCCCATCTCGAATATCTTTTCCCATTCCTTTTCCGGGCACTCGACTCCGTCAATGGTAATCCGGACCCCTTTGTTCTTGTATCTCTTCAATCCGTCCAGATAGGTTCTCTGGTGTTTCTTCCGGTCTCCATACTCGACATTTCTTATCATACCGATAAGCCCTCCCCTATTACCGCGGGACAGCCGGACGGCAGCACCAAGGAGTTGTTTCCGTGACATACTTTTGTGCGCCGTTCCCTTCTGTCTCTTTTTTCTTCACAAAATCCTCTCAAACCACTGCATGGTTTTATAATCCACTGAAAAAGCATCTACTGAAAGAGGAACCCTGACCAGAGAAATCCCAAACTGCCTCTCTATCTGTTTTCTGGTGTCCTCGCTGCCAAAGGCAGCCGTATATATCCACCCTGCTCTGCGTCCTTCCTCCTCTGATAAAAGCTCCAAAAATGCCTCCAGCTTCCATTCGCTCAGTGCCGCCATGACAATCTTCACTTCACACCTGAGCCACTCCGCCCTGATGGATGGTCTCAATTCTCCAAAATCAATTATGATTTCGTCATATATTCCACCCAGACAGGACGCCAGTATGCTGGGGTCCCCCTGCATATAATATGTAACCCCGAAGATTTTGTATCTGTAATCCGCAGAATCCGCCTGCTTTACGGAACCGGCCTGGCATATATCCTTCATGGTTTTCCACGCGCCATGGTCGTTCCACTCAATTACCGCAGTCCTGCGCTGCAGGGCACTGGCCATATAATTGGCCGCCAGGACGCTGAGATGAGTCACCCCTGTTCCCCGTCCTGTTCCTGTGATTCCGACAACCCTGCACCCTTTCGCAGGCTGCCGGCTGTGTTTAAAATGATTTCTCTTAGAAAACCCCATGATTTTAATAAGCCTCTTTTTCGGTTCCATCTCCTGCCGCTGACGGCTATAGCAGACCACAGCGACTGAAAAAAGGCTTCTTCTCTTTTCTGTCTGAAAGGATTTTCATACTCCGGCGAAACAAACAGCTTTATTCCCTTTAAGGCCTTGTCTGAGCTTGTCATGGCCTTAAGTTCCTTTTGGCATATGGTCCGTGTCCCCCGGAATACAAGCACACGGTTCCCATCACACCGGCCCGCCCATGCCTGATTCATCCAGGATATGTACTGCCTGATGTACCGGCCGTCCCAGGCGCTGGCGCTGCCTGTCCCTAATAAATCTGCCTTCCCTGCCTTTAATTCCAGCTCCGCCTGCTGCCAGTCTGTCCCATAGTCTTTTACTATGATATCAAATCCTGTCCCCTCATCCAGCTTTACGGCAGGCCCATACCACGGCTTTAAGCAGCAGCCGTTCATGGTATAGATTCCAAAACGGTCCGGACGCATACCTGCCCTGCGGGCCATGGTGTCCACTGCCCGGGAGGCGTTATGTTCCTCATACAGCGCCCGGTATCCGTTTTTGTTCAGAAAACATACCAGCCCAAAGGCCAAATGTGTAGTGCCCGTCCCAGCCTTCATTCCGGTCACAAGCAAAATATGAGATGGTATTGTCTTTTGTTCCTTTTCTTCTGTCAGCTTCCTGGTACACAGCGCCTGAAGCGCATCCTCCACCTCACCGGCGGAAGCGTACCGTTTCTCCATATTGGAGTCCATGCATTTTCTGATAATCCGCTCAAAGACCTCCGACAGGGCGGCAGACTGTCCGGCCTCCTCTCTCAGGGTTCCGGCTGTCATAAAACGGAGGACTGCACCAATGGCATAAATGTCGGTCCTTTGATCCAACATACGGTCAGAAGCATACTGTTCAGGAGCCGCGCAGCCCACTGTACCGAATCGCTTTGGGGCAATGTTTGCCCACCGGCAGCCTGCGGCATGATCAAAATCAATCAGCTTTACGGTGCCGTTGCAGATAATCAGGTTATTTGGTTGTAAATCTAAATGTAATATGGGTAATTCACACGCAGAATGCATGTAAGCCACAAGCCCGCAGACCTGCATCCCGTAACGGACTGCCTCTGCCTCTTGAATAGGCCCCTGATTCGCAATCAGGGCATATAGAGAATATCCTTCAAGATATTCCTCGATTAAATAAAAAAATTCAGAATCTTCTTCTAAATCATAGATCATGGGAATCCCAGGATGGCGCAGTTCTTTTAGCACCAATGCTTCCCTTCGGAAAGTGTCATAGTCGGCATCCCTCTTAGAAATGCGCTTTATGGCCCTGTATTCCTCCAGGCCAATGTGCACTGCCAGCCATACGGTTCCTGCCCGGCCTGTTCCCAATTTGTGCAGCAGACGGTATTTGCCAAATAAAATGGTATTCCTTATTCACCCCTCCTTCGTTACAATATCATCTCATATCCCAATTTTACCCTTTTCTTTGTCACCTGTCTATGGTCGTTATATCTTCCATGGCTTTTCATATGCTATTTATACAACCTGAAAACATCCTGCGGCACGATATTTTTTAAATTTTTATGAAATGATTGATATTTCCACCTGTAATGTAGTATATTTAAAGTGTAGAAGTCTACTTTCGGCCTGAAGTTTCCAAAAATGTCCTGGCCCTAAGCAGATGTCACCACATTTGACACAGAACAGGAAGTGATCCTAATGAAGATAGAACGTATCAATGAAAACCAGATTCGCTGTACATTGACCAGCTTTGATTTAAGTGCGCGCAACATAAACCTGGTAGAGCTGGCTTATGGAACAGAAAAAGCCAGGAAGCTGTTCCGGGAGATGATTCAGAAAGCATCCAATGAAGTGGGCTTTGAGGCGGAGGACATTCCTCTGATGGTTGAGGCGATTCCGCTGTCCAGCGAGAGCATTATGCTGGTCATCACTAAAATCGAAGATCCGGAAGAACTGGATACCCGTTTTGCCAAGTTCTCACCTTTCACGGACGACAACCAGAATTCCCTTGTGTCGCAGCTGGCCAGCGAGTTCCTGGAGGGTGCTCCGGATTCCCTGAACTACCTGGAGCCAGGTTCCGTGGAACAGGTTGGGGATGAGAGCGGTACGGACGGTGCCTCTGAAGCTCCTGCCAAGAAGAATACAGGCTCCGTAGCCAGCAGCCGCATTTTCCGCTTCAATAGCCTGGACCGCATAAGCGAGGCTTCCCGGGCCGTATCCGGAATCTATGACGGCGTTAACACGCTGTATAAGAAGCCCGGAACCAGACAGTATTATCTCATTGTAAAACGCCTGGACTGCGGGGACCTGGATTTCTCCCGCGTGTGCAACATATTGGCAGAGTATGCCACCAAGCTGTCAGGGGAATCTGCCAGCGAGGCATATTTTAAGGAGCACTACGAGGTCATCATTCAGGATAACGCCCTTCAGAATCTTGCCAGGATTTAGGAGCTAAACATATTGAACGATTGAAAACACCCCTGAGGCCGTATCGACCCAGGGGTATTATTTTGCCTTAAACGATTTCATGCTGATTGGAATTAGATTCCCTGAAAGCCCGGAACAGTTACTTAAAATATGCCGGGTACTGGTCTCTGAACATCTGCTCGTTCAACATCCACCTGTTCAGATGGAGATCCATTGTCTCTGCGGCCAGCTTTTTATCGCGGCTCCGTATTGCCTCCAGCAGTTTTTTATGGTCCTCAATTATCTTATGGTCCTTAACCGCTGCCACGGACAGGCTGCGGATCCTGTCATAGTGAATCGCCAGCCTCTGGCTCATCTCATAGGTAAGCTCCTTGCGGCAGATGGAAAACAGCTTCCGGTGCATCTCATTGTCCAGCTCCAAAAGCTTCCGGGATGAACCTCCCTCCAGATAAAACTCCTGGAGCCTGATATTCTCATCCAGCCACTGCAGGTCCTCTTCATCCGCCTGTCCGCAGACCAGCTCAACAGCCGCCTTTTCCAGGACCAGGCGCAGAAAGCGCGCCTCCTCCACCAGATCCACATCAATCAACGCAATGCGCATCCCTCTCTGGGGGAATATCTCAATGATTCTGGATTCCTCGCTGAGCTGTATGACCGCCTCCCGCACGGGTGTGCGGCTAATGCCAATCATCTGCGACATTTCCACATCGTTAAAGGGCGCTCCCGGTTCCAAATCCAGAGATATGATGTTCTCCCGCAGGGTCCGGTACGCATACTGTCTGGCAGTCTCTCCATGTCTCTTTTCCTCTATCTTCATGGGTAAAACCTCCTAATACCAGTTCCCAGGGCCTACAGGGACTGTATCTCCTTCCAGACATCATCATCCACGTAAATCCCCAGCCTGTCATGCTCCTCATGGAACCGGGCGCTTCCCTGGCCCGGCGCCCTGACGCTGCCGCCTTCCTCCGACGGGGCCGAGCTCTTTACATACAGGACAGCTGTATCCACGATTTCTTTCATATGGGCATCCGTAGTGGTCCTGCCGGGATCCACCACAATCATGACCTGGGAACAGCCTCCGCAGCTGCCGTATCCCTTCTGGTCCATGCCGGCTGCCCCTATACCGTCCGTGAGCACGGACCCCAGGATATCCAACATAAACGAAAAGGCCGATCCCTTCCAATAACCCACAGGCAGCACACGGCGGGACTGCTCGATGGCGCCCGGATCGTCCGTCAGATTGCCCTCATCATCAAATCCGCCGGGATAGGGCAGTTTCTCCCCGGCCAGCCGGGTAACCTGCAGCTTTCCGTAGGAATACTGGGACATGGCCATGTCCAGCTGGAGAGGTTCTCCTCCGTCCGCAGACGGCACAGCCATGACAAAGGGGTTGTTGCCCAGACGGCATTCCCTGCCTCCCCATGGAGGCATACAGGACTCTGTATTGGTCCACATAATTGCCGCATACCCCTTTCTTGCAGCGTACAGCCCGTAGGTGCCGCCCCGCATCCAGTGGGTGGTATTCCTGATTCCCACCATGCCGATGCCGTACTGATCCGCCAGCTCCATGGCCCGGTCCGCGCAGTACAGGGCGTTCAGGACGCCGGGCCCCATGTTTCCATTATAAACCCTGAGGGCGCCAAACTCCCGCTCCAGGGAAGGCTCAGCATTTACGTCCACCCAGCCTTTCTGAATGTAATTTACAAACCTGGCCACCCGGTTGGTGCCGTGAGAATATACCCCGTCGTAGGTAGTCTCCGTGTGAATACGGGCGCAGGTCTCCGCCTTTTCCTCAGACATCCCGTATTTAACCAGCACCCTCTTAATCTCACTCTTAATTTCATCAAAGGTTAATCTCATGGCACCCATCCTTTCCTTCTGTATGCGCCTATCGGTTCTGCTTACAGATAGCCTCCCACAGACCATTTAAGTAGCATGCCCCCATGGCTCTGTCATAAAGACCGTATCCCGGCATGGACACCTCTCCCCAGACAGCCCTTCCGTGGTCAGGGCGCATGATTCCGTCAAAGCCAATGTCGTACAGCGCTTTCATTATCTCATACATATCCATGCTGCCGTCTGCTGAGAGATGGGCAGCTTCCTGGAAATCTCCAGGAGCATTATACTGCAGATTGCGCACATGTGCAAAGGGAATCCTTCCTTTTAAGGACCGGATAATATCCGGGATGTCATTTTCCGGATTGCTTCCCAGGGAACCGGTGCACAGGGTAACGCCGTTAAAGTCTGCATCCACAGCCTTCATCAGTTTGAGAAGCCGCTCTTTACCGGTGATGATTCTGGCTAATCCGAATACAGGCCAGGCCGGGTCATCCGGATGTATGGCCATCTTAATATCATACGTTTCGCATACGGGCTGGATTGCCTTAAGGAAATACACCAGGTTGTCAAAGAGGCGGTCCTCATCCACATCCTTATACATGTCAAACAGCTCTTTTATGCGCGCCATACGCTCAGGCTCCCAGCCGGGAAGCTCAAACCCGTTGGACTTTTCTCCCATGGACTGGAACATATTTTCAGGGTTAATCTTATCAATCTCCTTCTGGTTGTAAGCCAGCACCGTGGAACCGTCCGGACGCTCCTTAGCCAGATCGGAACGTGTCCAGTCAAAGACCGGCATGAAATTATAGCACACCACTGTAATTCCGGCCTGACCCAGACGCTCCAGAGTCGTTATGTAGTTGGCAATATACTGCTCCCTGTCAGGAGTTCCCACCTTAATAGCATCGTGTATATTCACACTCTCAATTCCCAGGACCTTTAATCCGCTGGCTTCCACCTGTTCCTTCATCTGAAGGATACGCTCCATAGGCCAGACCTCCCCGGCCGGAATGTCATACAGGGTGGTAATCACGCCTTTCACGCCCGGTATCTGCCTGATTTGCTCCAGAGATACAGAATCCACACCCTCCCCGAACCAACGCAATGTCATATCCATAACTAATTTCCTCCTTAAATATATACAGTACTTTGTGCTTCTCCGGTTTTCCGGAAATAAATATTTTAATATACTAATATATTACTCTCTCGATAACACTCTGTCAATACCGGCAAACACAAAAAAACCCGGCCCAGTCATATATCCCCTGAGCCAGGTTCCTCCAATCACTGTTTCAGATTATCATCAGGCTTTGGCTGACAAAATTTCATTAATCTGAGAAACAAGTGTATCACAGTCTATACCGTGTACCATACAGGCCTCTTCCAGAGACTCTCCTTGGGATGCCGGTCAGCCAAGGCAATGCATTCCGGCACGCATCAGGATTGGTGCAATGCTGTCATCTACCTGGATCAACTGTCCGATGAGCATGTCTTTACTAATTTCCATTATCGTGTCCTCCTTCTATTTCTGCTATCAGTATACCCAATTATTCGGTTTACCACGCTTCTACCATCATAATACGTTTTTCGACATTTTACAAGTCCAACATGGACTTACATATTTTTCATATTAACCATAATTATCAAGGCTTGTTAAAAAATATTATCACTATGCCCTCTTGACGTGTATACAATGTGCATAATATAATAAGTGTTGCAAAAGCAACAGCATATATCGGGTTTTTTTAGTAGACTATGGATGTCCGGTAAAACCGGTATGGCTGTGAAACATTTGGTTAACAATAGTTTTTATATATAGGTTCACGCATTTCACAGGAGGAAAAGTCTATGAGAACAGAGTGGAACACATTTAAAGGCGGTGTATGGCAGCGGGAAATCAATGTCCGCGACTTCATTCAGAAAAACTACACCCCCTATGACGGCAGCGACGAGTTTCTGGAAGGTCCTACCCGGAATACAACGGAGCTCTGGAACCAGGTCATGGAGCTGTCAAAGAAGGAACAGGAAGCCGGCGGAGTCCTGGATATGGATACCAAAATCATTTCCACCATCACGTCCCACGGCCCAGGATATTTAAATAAGGACAAGGAAACTATCGTAGGCTTTCAGACCGACAAACCATTTAAGCGTTCCCTCCAGCCTTACGGTGGTATCCGCATGGCTATGAAGGCCTGCCAGGACAATGGATATGAGGTTGATCCTGAAATTGTGGAATTCTTTACCAAGCACAGAAAAACCCATAATGCAGGTGTATTCGACGCCTACACCCCTGAGATGAGGGCATGCCGTTCCAGCCATATCATCACAGGCCTGCCGGATGCCTATGGACGCGGACGCATCATCGGTGATTACCGCAGAATCGCCCTTTACGGTGTGGATGCCCTGATTCAGGAGAAAAAGGAAGAAAAGGATTCCACACGCACCATTATGTACTCCGATGTTATCAGAGAGCGCGAGGAACTGTCTGAGCAGATCCGGGCGCTGGAGGATTTAAAGGAGCTCGGAAATATCTATGGGTTTGATATCTCAAAGCCGGCTTGCGATGTCAGGGAAGCCATCCAGTGGACCTACCTGGGCTACCTGGCCGCTGTCAAAGAGCAGAACGGAGCAGCCATGTCGCTGGGACGCACCTCCACCTTCCTGGATATTTATGCTGAGCGCGATTTAAAGGAAGGACGCTATACAGAGAAAGAGATTCAGGAATTCGTGGACCACTTCATCATGAAGCTGCGTCTTGTAAAGTTTGCCAGAACGCCGGAATACAACGAGCTGTTCTCCGGAGACCCCACATGGGTTACGGAATCCATCGGAGGAATCGGCATTGACGGCCGCCACATGGTGACCAAGATGTCCTTCCGTTATCTGCACACCCTTCAGAACCTGGGCACTGCCCCTGAGCCAAACCTGACCGTACTGTGGTCCACAAAGCTTCCTGAGAATTTTAAAAGGTTCTGTGCCAAGACCTCCATTGAGTCCTCCTCCATCCAGTATGAGAACGACGATTTAATGAGGGTGACCCACGGCGATGATTATGCCATTGCCTGCTGCGTATCCAGCATGCGCATCGGCAAGGAAATGCAGTTCTTTGGCGCCAGGGCGAATCTGGCCAAGTGCCTGCTCTACGCCATCAACGGCGGTGTGGATGAAATCAGCGGAAAGCAGGTAGGTCCTAAATACCGTCCTGTGACCACCGAGTATCTGGATTTTGACGACGTGATGGACAAGTACAAGGATATGATGAAATGGCTGGCCAAGGTATATGTCAACGCCCTGAACATCATACATTACAATCACGACAAATACAGCTATGAAAGACTGCAGATGGCGCTCCACGACAAAAAGGTGACCCGCTGGTTCGCAACCGGCATTGCAGGCCTCTCCGTTGTTGCAGACTCTCTGTCCGCCATCAAATATGCCAGGGTCAAGGCGGTGCGCAACGATAAGGGCATTGTGACTGATTATATTGTGGAAGGCGACTTCCCTAAATATGGAAATAACGACGACCGGGTAGACCAGCTGGCAGCAGACCTGGTGCACACCTTCATGAGCTATATAAAGGGCAACCACACCTACCGCGGCGGTATCCCCACCACTTCCATCCTCACCATCACCTCCAACGTGGTGTACGGAAATAATACGGGCGCTACCCCGGACGGCAGAAAGGCCGGACAGCCCTTTGCGCCGGGCGCAAACCCCATGCACCACAGAGACAGCAGAGGCGCAGTGGCATCCCTGGCTTCCGTGGCAAAGCTTCCGTTCAGGGACGCCCAGGACGGTATCTCCAATACCTTCTCCATCATACCGGGCGCTCTGGGCAAAGATGACCAGATTTTCATGGGAGACCTGGAAGTGGAGCTGAACGGCTGCGGAGGCGGCTGTGAAGCACCTACCCTTTTTGAAGGGCTGGATTCCGAGGCCGATATCGAGGAATCCTGATAAGCAGCATATAAACCATTCACTTGAGAAAGAGAGGATTCATATTATGGTAAAAGCAAGCGAATCACAGATTGATAACCTGGTGGCTCTGTTAGACGGCTATGCCCAGGAAGGCGGACACCATCTGAATGTAAATGTATTCAGCAAGGAAACCCTTTTGGACGCACAGGCCCACCCTGAAAAATATCCCCAGCTCACGGTCAGGGTTTCCGGCTATGCAGTAAATTTTAATAAGCTGACAAAGGCGCAGCAGGATGAGGTCATTTCAAGAACCTTCCACGGATCCATTTAAATCCTGTCTGCAAACTGCTTTGGATGCCGCCTGACAGGAAGATGTTCCGCCTCAGGCGGCATCCATGTTTCTCAGAAAGGAGCACAGCCTTATGATAGGACGCGTACATTCCATAGAAAGCTTTGGTACCGTGGATGGCCCCGGTATCCGCATGGTTATCTTTTTAAGCGGATGTCCCATGAGATGTCTCTATTGCCATAATCCGGATACATGGGATCCCAAGGGCGGTTCTCCCATGACAGCGGAGGAAATACTGGACCAGTATGAGCAGGCCCGCCCTTTTTACAAAAAAGGCGGCATCACGGTCAGCGGCGGCGAACCGCTGATGCAGATAGGTTTTGTGACAGAGCTCTTTGAGAAGGCAAAAAAAAGCGGTATCCACACCTGCCTGGACACCTCCGGCATCACCTTTAACCCGGGCTCCCAGGCGGTCATGGCCCATTTTGACCGGCTTTTGGCTTCCACAGATCTGATACTGCTGGATATCAAGCATATTGATCCAAAGGAACATGTGAAACTCTGTGCCCAGCCCCAGGATAATATACTGGCTTTCGCCGCATACCTGGAAAAGAAGCAGATACCCGTATGGATCCGTCACGTGGTGGTGCCGGGCATAACGGACCGGGAGGAATATCTGTACCGCCTTGGACGCTATCTGGGCACCCTTAAAAACGTAAAGGCGCTGGATGTTCTGCCATATCATGACATGGGAAAAGCTAAGTACGGCCAGCTTGGAATCCCCTACCCGTTAGAAGACACAGCTCCCTTGCCTCCTGCAAAGGCGGCAGAGTCCCGCAAAATTATTCTTCAGGGAATGCGCGATGAAAGGGTCCATTGCTCCTAAATTTATACAATATTCGCTGGTTTAGGAACGATTTTCCTCTTGAATAATTAGACGTTATAGTATAAAATAAAATAACAATGTAGACAAATCTTAAGGAGGTATTTTATCATGGCATATGTAATCAGTGATGCTTGTGTAAGCTGCGGCAGCTGTGCAGCTGAATGTCCAGTAAGTGCAATTTCCGAGGGAGACAGCCAGTACGTTATTGATGCTGATACCTGCATCGACTGCGGAACCTGTGCAGCTACCTGCCCAACCGGAGCTATTTCCGAAGGCTAATTAAGTATTACATAAGGGTCTCTTCCAGAGGGAAGGGGCTCTTTTTCATATATTCAGCATATATTATTCACAGAATACATGGAGGAATCCAAATACCATGAAAAAACCAGTAATCGGCATAACCCCTTCCCATAATACAGATAATGACGAAATAAGCGTACGCCCCACCTACCTGAGGGCCATTGAAGCGGCAGGAGGCCTGTCCATCCTTCTTCCCCTGGAAGTATCAGCGGAAGATTTAAAGCAGCTTTCCGGGCTTTGCGACGGTTTTCTCTTCTCCGGCGGTCCGGACATTCATCCGTTCCTGCTGAGGGAGGAAACACATATGCATTGCGGCAATGTGTCCGTGGCGCGGGATACCATGGAGCTGTCTCTTCTGAAGCTGGCCATGGAAGCCAAAAAACCGGTCCTGGGAATCTGCCGCGGAGCCCAGGTCATCAATGTAGGCCTGGGAGGCGACATCTATCAGGATATTACCAGCCAGGCAGAAACCGGCTTTCCCATTGCCCATAAGCAGCCCTATTCATGCTGCCTGCCCTCACACCATGTGGATGTACAAAGGGATACACTGCTGTGCGGGATTGCTAATGGGAAAACGCAAATCGAAGTAAACAGTTCCCATCATCAGGCCGTACGCAGGATTGCCCCCTGCCTCATTGCCAGCGGCCATGCGCCCGACGGCATCATCGAGGCCCTGGAGATGCCGGATTATCCCTATCTTCTGGCCCTTCAGTGGCATCCGGAGTATATGTGGAAGACAGATACTGTGTCCGCCAATATATTTAAAAGCTTTGTGGAGGCCTGCAGGGGATAGCTGGAAGAGCGGACAGCAGGAAAGGCCGGCTACAGAAAAACGGCTGCAGAAAAACGGCTGCAGAAAGGCCCTATATGATTCACGCTGCAAATATATGCCTGAATCACACAGGGCCGTCTCACTTATCTTCTGTCCTTATCCTCTGTCCTTATCCTCTGTCCTTATCGGCCTACTGCTTATTATCTATCAATTCACCAGCCATCTGGGCCATATCCTGGGCTGTCATGGGATTATCCATGGCTGTTATGATGTAAACCTTCTCCCCATCCTTCCAGAGCATACTCTGGGCAACCTGGTCCGTTACCGTATCGCTTCCATAAGAGATATAGAGTTCTCCTGCTGCTTCCTTTGCCTTCTCCTCTTCGGAGGCCTGATAATCCGGGGGAACAAAACGGTACTGGTCCCTGGTGTAGTTTAGAGTAATCCCATTATGTTCAAATACCTGGTCCGGCTGTCCTTCCTCCTCAAACAGGCTTGTGCCCTGGACTGTAACGAATATATCCGGGCTTCCGTCCTTTTTGTAATGCAGAGAAAAGCTTTCCGCGGACTTTATCACATTTCCATCCTCATCCATGGCGTCCTGATGGGTGGGCATTCCCATGTCAAACCGGTATCCGTTGCTGAATACTTCGGGGGCATTGGTGGTATAGCCCAGCTTTGTCTCCATTTCTCCCAGTTTATCATAGGTAAAATCATCCAGATGGCTGCCTCCGGCGCTTGTATAAGCAACCTTCCCTGCTGCAACCGCTGTTATGGTACCCAGTACGCAGATGGCCGCAGCCACCACGAATACACGCTTCATATTCCATTTCTTCATTCCTGATTCCTCCTCTATTTTCCGGTGAACAGAGCGCCGCATTCTCTCTGTATCTGCGGAAGTCACCTGTATGGACTCTGCCCGGCTGCATAGGGCACGGCCTATCTGCTCTTCCAGTTCCTTCTGCGCCACCGGTTTACTCCGTCTGTTCATAAGGTTACCTCCCTTCCTACCCTCTTGCGTTCTTCCATCAATTCCTGTTTCAGATTCGCCCGGGCCGTATACAGCCTGGACTTAACGGTTCCTTCCAGACAGCCCATGATGCCGGCTATCTCCCTGGTGGACATCTGGTTAAAATAGTACAGGACAACGGCCGTCCTCTGTTTGACCGGAAGATTCCTTATTGCCTTATAAAGCTCCTTTTCCTGGGAGCGCATCATGACTTCCTCCAGCACTGAGGCTGTTTCAGGCTCTTCCTTCCCAAACACTTCCTCCACCGGCTGTTCTTTCCTGTTCTTCCTGCAATACCGCCAGGCTTCCCTGGTAAGGGTCTTATAAAGCCAGTTCCCAAAATATTCCGGTTCTTTGATTTTCTTTCGGTTCATCCAGCACAGCACAAAAGTTTCCTGTACAATATCCTCACTGTCTGCATGACTTCCGGATATGAGATATGCCATGCGCAGTATTTTGGGATAATAAAATTCCATCAACCGGTCAAATGCCTGGCTGTCTCCTTCCGCCATGCGGCGTACCAGACCTGCCGTCTCCTGCTCCATGTCCATCCACTCCTTCCATCGTCTCTCTTATTTGGAACCACTTATATATGGAACCATTATATATCCCTTTTAGCTTAACTGCCAGAAGGTGTTGTTAATCGGTGCACCTGCTATATAGAGGAGGGAGGCGGGCAGACGGTTCATTTTATTTGTAATTATTTTTTACATTTGCTCTGTTTTTACTCCATATCCCAACAAACCCCCATAAAAGTAAGGTTTGTGCTTGTCAGAACAGATTATGTCATGTAGAATAATACTGCTGAAATAAAAGAATGGCAGCACCTGTAAATAAAGGAGTTTTCACAAAAGGAGTTTGTAATAATATGAGCATTTTAAACGTAGAGCATTTAAGCCACGGTTTCGGGGACCGGGCTATTTTCCAGGATGTCTCCTTCCGCCTGTTAAAGGGTGAGCACATCGGCCTGATTGGGGCTAACGGCGAAGGAAAGTCCACCTTTATGAACATCATTACCGGCAAGCTCATGCCTGACGAGGGCAAGGTGGAGTGGGCAAAAAACGTGAGGGTCGGTTATCTGGACCAGCATGCTGTGCTGGAAAAGGGCATGACCATCCGTGATGTGTTAAAGAACGCCTTCGCTTTCCTTTTTGAGATGGAAGAGCATATGAACCAGATTTGCGATAAGATGGGGGAGGCCGGCGAGGAAGAGATGGCCGCCATGATGGATGAGCTGGGAACCATACAGGACCTTCTCATGGCCCATGATTTCTATATCATTGATTCCAAGGTGGAGGAGGTAGGACGGGCCCTTGGCCTGGCCGACATAGGACTGGACAAGGATGTGACGGAGCTTTCCGGAGGCCAGCGCACCAAGGTACTCTTAGGCAAGCTTCTGTTAGAGAAGCCGGACATTCTGCTATTGGACGAGCCTACCAACTACCTGGATGTACAGCACATTGACTGGCTGAAACGCTACCTGCAGGAGTATGAAAATGCCTTCATCCTTATCTCCCATGACATTCCCTTCCTCAACAGTGTCATCAACCTGATTTACCATATGGAAAACCAGCGACTGGACCGCTATGTGGGCGATTATGACAAGTTCCAGGAAGTATACGCGGTAAAGAAGTCCCAGCTGGAGGCCGCCTATAAGCGCCAGCAGCAGGAAATTGCGGAGCTGGAGGATTTCGTGGCCAGGAACAAGGCCAGGGTGGCCACCAGGAACATGGCCATGTCCCGCCAGAAAAAGCTGGATAAGATGGATGTCATTGAACTTGCCAGGGAAAAGCCCAAGCCGGAATTCCATTTCCTGGAAGCCCGTACGCCCGGTAAATATATTTTTGAGACAAAGGATTTAATCATCGGTTATGACGAGCCTCTGTCCCGTCCTCTCAATCTGGTGATGGAGAGGGGCCAGAAAATCGTGCTGGTAGGCGCCAACGGCATCGGCAAGACAACTCTGCTTAAGAGCATTCTGGGCCTTACACCTGCCCTGAGCGGCAGTGTGGAGCTGGGCGACTACCTGTCCATCGGTTACTTTGAGCAGGAAATGGCACCCGGCAATACAACCACCTGCCTTCAGGAAATATGGACCGAATTTCCCGCCTATACACAGTACCAGGTCCGCTCCGCCCTGGCAAAATGCGGCCTGACCACGGAACACATCGAAAGCCAGGTCAGGGTGCTCAGCGGAGGCGAGCAGGCCAAGGTCCGGCTCTGTAAACTGATTAACCGGGAATCCAACGTGCTTCTGCTTGACGAGCCAACCAACCACCTGGATGTGGATGCAAAGGATGAACTGAAACGGGCCCTTAAGGAATATAGAGGCAGTATCCTTTTAATCTGCCATGAACCAGAGTTTTATGAGGGACTGGCAACCGATGTGTGGGACTGTAAGGAATGGGCGCTGAAGCTGTCCTAGCGTGTGTCTGAAATAAAAACAAAAAGAAAGCCATGAAACCATGAAGGCATTTTCCGCCCCGCCTTCATAGTTTCATGGCCTTTTCTTATTCATCCTCTTTTGAATCCGTTTCAGGACTTCTTGTAAAATAACGCAACAGACAAAGGGAATTAGCCGACAGTCCGTTGCCGAACAGATTAATATAATCATCCCGCGATGAACGCACATGATCAATGACGGCCTGGCGCCCGCGCTCATAATCCTGGTCCTTAATGGCGTCTATGATAGCCTGATGCTTCATACACGCTTTACTCTGCAGTGAATTTTCCAAAAAAGAGAGAAACCGCATTCTGGTCAGCTGAAGCAGTATCTCATCATGGGCTTTTATAAGCCGCTTATTGTTGGACAGTGCAACCAATTCATTATGAAACTGCTGATCATAAAAAAAATGTTCTTTGGCCTGTCCGGCATCCTTTGTTTCTTTCATCTTATCGGTGATTTCCTGAAGGTTTTCCAGCTGCTCAGGGGTAATCCCATTACGCCAGGAAAGCATGAAGGCGGTAGTCTCAATCCCTTCCCGAAAATCAAAGAGATCCTGTATATCTTCTTTTGTAATGGTAGAAACACGGTAGTTCTTCTTACCGATTTGTTCTTCCAGCAGTCCCTCATTTTTAAGGCGCATGAGTGCCTGTCTGATGGGGGTACGGCTCATATTCAGCTCCTTGCTGAGAAGATAGTCGGATACGATTTGCCCCGGAAACAGATCGAAATCAAAAATCTGCTGCCGTATGGTTTCATAGGCTTTATTTGTCAAGCTGTTGTCTTTTTCCATCATATCCTCCTGTGACAACTACGTATTAAAACCATTCTAATCCATTTTTCTTAAAAAGTAAAGTTATTAAACCGCGTGGGAAGGAACACGGGAGGGGGTGTGCAAACCGCTGCACATTTTATGCAGGTATGCCGCGCATATTTGTGTATCCTCCAGCAGACCATGCTGTATATTCCCCTCCACAGCCACGGTTCCCTTGTATCCGCACTCCATCAGTTTCCTGTATATGGCGGTAAAATCAAGGCTGCCCAGACCCGGATACGCCCGGTTATCATCCGAAATATGCAGATGGGGATAATAATTCATATACTCTGAAAGGGAATCTACCAGCGATGGTTCTTCAATATTCATATGGTATGTATCTGCCAGAAGCTGTATGAACGGACAGTCCAGAAAATTAATCACGTGTGCCCCTTCCTTCAGAGTCCTTATAATAGATGCCTCCTTGTGATTGGTTGCCTCAATAAGGACCTGCACTTTCTTTTCTTCTATATATGGCTTTAATTCCAGCATGGATTCCAGAAAAAGCCGTTCTGAAACTTCACGGTCACTGCCGGGGCCTCCTTTTAAGAAACCGATTATAATTCCGCAACCCATGGATGCAGCATAATCAATGTTCCTCTTACAACCGTTAACAGCCCTCATCCTTTCCTCAGGAATACCTGAACTGAGTGACAGACCATGTGTTTTCGCATACACTCCCGTTGCCAGCATGTTCATTTTCATCTGATATTCATTTAATAATGACTTTAGTTCCTCTGGTTTTATTAAATCCAAATCAGGTAAGTTTAACTCAACCCCATAAAAGCCTTCCCGGTGCAAAAGGCCAAATAGTCTTCTCAGTTGGGGAAGCTGCTCCTTTGATTCCAGGACACATTGAAAGCCGGTCCGAAAGGGAAATAATGAATGTTCCATACCTAGTCGATTCCTTTCCACACAAAATAATGATAATTCATTTTAGTTTATCTATAGTTTAAAACAGAATACAAAATTTGTATACAAAAAATGAATACAAAAAATGGATTCATTTTTTGTGCACAATTACCATTGATAAAAATATAGGCATTTATTACAATAACACCATAGAGACTACTCTAAAAACCAACAAAACATATAATTCGGGAGGCTTTCCAAATGAGAAAAATGATGAAACGTATTGCAGCAGCAACAATAGGAATGGCAATTGTAATGACATCAACCGCTTGCTCCTCCGGCACCGGAAGTACCACGGCAGCTCCGGAGAATAAAGAGACCACGGCCGTTCAATCTGCCGCTGAAGAAAAGAAGGAGGACCCAGCCGCTGCACCGGAAGAAACCTACACTCTGATGTTCGGACATGCCCAGACAGAAACCCATCCATATCAGGCATGTTTCCAGGAATGGGCTGATGCGGTGGCGGAGAAAACAAACGGCGGTCTTGTGATTGACCTTTATCCCAGCAATACCCTTGGATCCGAGGAGGATATTATTAATTCATTTAAGGATTCAGACACAAACTGGGGTTACAACACAGATTTTGCCAGGCTGGGTACCTATGTGCCTGAGCTGGCTATGTTTAACCTTCCTTATTTTGTTGAGACCATGGACGATATTAATGCAGTAAAGGAACTGGACATGGTAAAAGAATGGATTAATAAACTGGAAACAGAGAACGATATAAAGGTGGTATCCCTTAATCTGGTACAGGGTTACCGAAATGTAGTGGCAGGCAAGCCAGTCCTGAAACCCGACGACTTAAAAGGACTCACCTTACGCTGCCCCAACACGGAAATCTGGCGGGCTGCTGTCAGCTCACTGGGCTGCAGTGTACAGGGAATGGGCCGCGGCGACATCTATAACAACCTTGTGAATAAGGTAATCGACGGCTATGAGGATGTTTATCCATGTATTGTTTCTGAAAGTTATTATGAGATAAAGAATGTGAACACAATCTCCGAAACACATAATATTCTTCTGTTAAATCCTGTGGTAGTTGACGCCGGCTGGTTCAACAGCCTTCCAAAGGAATATCAGGATGCCCTGATTGAGACATGTGACCAGGCATGCAATTCCTGTTCCGACAAAATGCTGGGCGAATTCACCGAGGAGGCAAAGCAGAAGTGTATTGATGAGGGTATGACTGTAATTGACCATTCTGAAATCGACACAGACGCATTCCGCGAGGCTGCCAAGGCGTCTTACGAACAGCTTGGCCTGACCGATACCTACAATGAAATTATGAGTGCACTTGGTAAATAATCATCCTGAAATGCAGCTTAATGAAAGGTAGAACTGGGAATGAAAAAGTTTTTTGAGATTCTGAATAAAGCGGAGCTTGCAATTACCATGACCTGTGTTGTGGGGTTCACATCCGTGCTGATGCTGGGAGCTGCGGTACGCCTGCTGGGACATCCGCTGAACTGGTGTAATGATGTGGCACTGCTCATGTTGGCCTGGACCACCTTTCTGGGCGGTGACGTGGCCTTCCGGGCAGGCAGAATGGTGAATGTGGATATATTGATTGCCAAACTGCCGGTCAGGTTCCAAAAGGCCGTTGCCGTCATGGTATATGCTGTTTTATTGGTAATGATGTTCATGATGGTAAAACAAGGTGCCCTGCTTTGTGTGAATGTGGGCAAAAGAACGCTGGAGGGCATTCCCTTTCTCAGTTACGTGTGGGTTGCCGCCTCTATTCCGGTAGGTTTCTCCCTGATGTTTATAACGGCTGTCAAACGTCTGTATGACCTGATGATGTCATCAGATACAACCGTCATTTCAAAAATGTAAGGAGAACGACAATATGATATATGTTTTTATAGTATTCCTTATTTTCCTGGTAATGGGTGTACCGGTTGCATTTGCAATCGGTGCGTCCGGTATGGTATTCTTCCTGTTAAACACCCATTTTCCGCTGACACACATTGCGCAGCTGCCTTTAACCCAGGTCCAGAGCATTTCCATGCTTGCCATCCCCCTGTTCATCCTGGCCGGCAACCTTATGAATAACGGAGGGGTTACAAAACGCCTTGTCAGTCTTGCCACCCTTTTAACCGGACATATGAGGGGCGGGCTTGCTCAGACCAGCGTGGTCTTAAGCACTCTGATGGGCGGTGTGTCTGGTTCCGCTACGGCAGATGCAGCCATGGAAGCCCGGCTTCTGGGGCCGGATATGATTAAAAGCGGATATTCCAAGGGGTTCTCTGCAAATGTCCTTACATTCACCTCACTGATTACTGCCACGATTCCTCCGGGGGTGGGTCTTATCATATACGGCACTACAGGCAGTGTCTCCATCGGAAAGCTTTTTTCAGCAGGTATCTTTGTGGGCTTATATATGATGATTGTTCTTATGGTATCTGTGGCAGTCATTGCCCGGATGCGTGGTTATAAACCGGTAAGGCAGAACCGGGCCACATGGAAGGAAATCGGTATCAATCTAAAGGAAACGGTTTGGGCTGTCATGTTTCCGGTCATCCTTTTAGTTGGTATCAGGATGGGATTCTTTTCCCCATCTGAAGTTGGGGCCTTTGCCTGCTTCTATTCTGTATTTGTAGGCGCCTTTATCTATAAGGAGCTGACCATCAAATCCTTTATAACCGCTTTAAGAGACAGCATCGCGGATATCGGTTCTATTATGATGATTGTTTCTCTGACAGCATTGTTTGGCTACGGCATACCCATTGATAAGATACCTCAGAAAATGACCACATTTATTACCGGCATCACCACCAATCCCTCCCTGGTGCTAATCCTTATTATTATCCTTCTGGTATTTGTGGGGATGTTTATGGAAGGTTCCGTGGTGATACTGCTTCTGACACCAATCCTTCTTCCTATGTGCCAGTCTGTGGGAATTGACCCGGTGCACCTTGGACTTCTCATGTGTGTCATTGTAACCATGGGAGTAAACACACCGCCTGTGGGTATGAGTATGTATACGGTTAATACAATCCTGGATTGTTCCCTGCAGGAGTATACTAAATCCATGATTCCATTCCTGGCTGCAATTCTTTTAGCCATTGGGTTGCTTGCATTTTTGCCGGATGTTGTTTTATTTCTGCCTCGCCTGTTGTATTAAAATGGTTTAAAACAGAAAGGAATGTATTTGCATGAAAAATATAAGGGATTGTTTTGTTTTAAACAATGGGGTTAAGATTCCTTGTGTGGGCTACGGCACATGGAGAACCCCGGATGGCATTGATACGGTTCAGGCTGTCAGGGAAGCAATTGGCTGCGGATACCGGCATATTGATACAGCCCAGCTTTATGGAAATGAAGAAAGCGTCGGAAAGGGTATTAAGGAATCCGGTCTTAACAGAAGCGAGCTGTTTGTCACCACGAAGCTGAAGAATACGGACCAGGGCTACGACAGTACCCTCAGGGCATTCGAGGGAAGCATGAAGCGCCTGGGATTGGATTACCTTGATCTATATTTAATCCACTGGCCTGTACCGGCTGTCTTTAAGGATGACTGGAAACAGGTCAGCAGGGACACATGGCGGGCCTTTGAACGCCTGTATGGGGAAGGATTGGTCCGTTCCATCGGGCTGAGTAATTTCCTGCCCCACCATATAGACAATATTGAGGTTTCAGCCCATATAAAGCCAAGTGTGGACCAGCTGGAAATCCATCCTTTCTTCACGCAGAAAGAAACCGCTGCCTACTGCCGCAGAAAAGGTATACAGGTTCAGGCATGGATCCCTCTGGGCCATGGAACCATCCTGGATAATCCTGTTATAAAGGAAATCGGACTGAGGTATCATAAGACTGCCGCGCAGACAGCTCTGCGGTGGGAGCTCCAGCAGGATATCCTGCCGATTCCCAAGTCTCTGAATCCGGAAAGAATGGCCCAGAACGCAGATATATTCGATTTTAACCTGACACAGGAGGAATGCCTGCGGATAACAGGACTTGGAGAAACAGGAAGGACTGGTCCTGATCCTGACAACATTGATTTTTGATATGAAGGTTAATTTATGTTGCTGTCTTCTTTAGCACATCCATGGATTGTAAAAAGGGATACCACTCAAGTGTAGTATCCCTTCTTATTTCTGCGGCAGCCTACGCCATCGAGATAGGCCCGCCTCTCATCTTGCCCGCCGTACAGATGCGGTTGATTGCCACCATATAGGCTCCCATGCGCATGGTCACCTTGTTATCCCTGGACATGGCATCCACTTCATCATAGGCTTTGTTCATGATTTTCTTCAGTGTCCTGTTCACTTCATCCAAATCCCAGGCCATGCTTTGGATGTTCTGTACCCACTCAAAATAGGATACAACCACTCCCCCTGCATTGGCCAGGATATCCGGTACAACCACTATGCCCTTCTCCTCCAGTATCTTATCTGCTTCCACTGTAGTAGGGCCGTTGGCAGCTTCTATAATCACCTTTGCCTGGACCCCTGCTGCGTTTTCCCCGGTAATCTGGTTCTCCAGCGCAGCAGGAATCAGCACGTCACAGCAGCAGGTAATGACCTCATCATTGGATATGTGCTTTACATCATCTGATACGTAATCAATCAGCGCCTTTGTCTTGTCGGACAGGTATGTCCTGATTGCAGGAATATCCAGACCGTTTTCATTATACACGCCGCCGGAGTAATCGCTGACCGCCACAATCTTACACCCCTTATCATATAGAATCTGGGCTGCGGTACCTCCTACATTTCCCATACCCTGGATGGCATAGGCGGAGTTTTCATAGCTCATGCCCAGATGCTCCAGGCACTGGCGGGTAATGATGGTCACACCTCTTCCTGTTGCCTCTGTCCTCCCGATGGATCCGCCGATCTCAATGGGTTTTCCTGTGACCACACCAGGAACGCTGTGGCCTTTGAACATGCTGTATGTATCCATAATCCAGCCCATCACCTCGCCGTTGGTATTCACATCCGGAGCAGGTATGTCCTGGTCAGGCCCTATAATAGGCAGTATCCTGGTGGTATATCTCCTGGTAAGACGAATCAGCTCATCCCTGGACAGCTTGGAAGGGTCCACCTTGATTCCGCCCTTGGCCCCGCCGTAGGGGATATTGACTATAGCACATTTAAATGACATCCAGGCCGCCAAAGCCTTTACCTCGTCCAAATCCGAGTTCTGATGGAAACGGATTCCCCCTTTATAAGGTCCTCTTGCGCTGTTGTGCTGTACCCGGTAGCCTTCAAATACCTTCATCTCACCATTGTCCATCCTTACAGGAATGGATACAATCATCTCACGCTCCGGATAACGCAGGGTTATATAATCTGCCTCCTTTAATCCAAGCCTGGATGCCGCCTCATCCAGTACAGCCAGCATATTTTCGTATGGATTATACTTGTTCTTATTCATGACCTGCCTCCCATAAAATTGTTTATTTGTATACCTTCTGCTTCAAACGCGTCTCTGATTCTGCTGACAAAGGCCAATGCCTTTGCCCCGTCACCGTGGACGCAGAGCGTATCTCCTTTTATATCCAGTTCTTTTCCGCTGACGGATGTGACCTTTCCCTCTTTTATCATTTTGACACACCGCCTGATGGCCTCATCCTCATCTGTAATCATGGCTCCATCCATCCCTCTGGGAACCAGAGACAAATCATCCATGTAGGCCCGGTCCGCAAATATTTCCGACAGTGCTTCCAGCCCCATTTTTTCAGCCTCGTCCCCCAAAACTGCTCCTGCACAGTAAAAAATACGTATGGACGGGTCTATCTCATATACTGCTTCGCATATGGCCCTGGATACGTCCCTGTCATACTGGCACAGATTTCCCAGCGCACCGTGGGGAGCCACATGCTGGAGCTTCATGCCATAGCTGGCAGTGAAGGCCATAAGCGCGCCCACCTGATATTTTATATAGTTCTTAACTTCAGAAGGCTTCAGAACCATCTTGCGTCTGCCGAATCCCATAAGATCCGGATAACCCGGATGGGCACCCACAGCCACCTTTCTCTCCGCGGCTTTTTTGACCACCTTATCCATGACCATGGGATCCCCTCCATGCCAGCCGCAGGCAACATTAGCCGTTGTGACATACTTTATGATTTCGTCATCATTTCCAATGGAATATGCCCCAAAGCTCTCCCCCATATCACTGTTTAAATCAATCTGATACATGTTCCGCCTCCTCAATGACTCTGCCCTTACTGTATTTCCGGGCTGTTTTCCATGACGGTTTTCCCCTGACTGCGTTCCAACTGACCATGGGAGCCTAACTGTGTTCCTCCACCTTCACCTGAAAGGAAGTCCCTCCCACCTTTACCTGAAACAATCTGGGCGGACGATATGCCACAGGTGTCTCAAACTTTGCCTTAAGCATTTCCATTTCCCGGTAATAATCCGCATAAGCCTGCTGTGCCTGCATGATGTCTACCGGTATGAACCGTATCTCGTCGCCGGCTTTGCACTGCCCGATTGCAGGCAGATCCGCAGTTATAACCGTGGCAATCTTTGTATAGCCGCCAATAGACTGGCAGTCTGCCATCATCACAATGGGCTGTCCCGATGTGGGTACCTGGATGGCTCCCATAACAATACCGTCTGAAATGATATTACCATCTGCCACATGCTCCGGACAGGGACCTGTAAGCCTGTAACCCATGCGGTCCGAATCCCCGGTTACCTTATATGTCCCATGGAAGAAATCCTCCAGGCCTTTACCGGTGAAACAGTCATCCTGAGGCCCTGCAATCACCCGAATCTGGCGGCACCCCGGTTCACTGTGTTCTGCCAGCATCCATCTTGCGGGCAGGTTCTCTATGGTACTCATGTTCTGACGGAGTCCGATTGCATCTCCTTTTTTCAGGGGTCTGCCCTGGTAACCGCCGATACCATTCTTCACAAGGGTGGATCTGCTTCCCATCACCACAGGAATATCCAGTCCCCCGGCTGCCGCCAGGTAGGTCCGGCAGCCGCCGGAAACAGACTGCATCCTGAGTACATCTCCAGCTCCTACCGGAAACGCCCGGTACATACATACAGGAGCCTCATTCAGCAGGGGGGACATGTCCGCCCCGGTAAGCGCTATGACAGCCGGCCCGGTAAACCGTATTTCCGCCCCCATAATCGTCATTTCCAGTTCTGCCTCGCCTATATCGTTGCCAACCAGGAGATTGGCTATATGAAATGATCTCCTATCCATGGGGCCGGCCGGTGATACTCCAAACTGTTCATATCCAAATCTTCCCTCGTCCTGCACCGTTGTGTAGATACCCGGATTCACAATCACCATACCCATAAGCTATGCCTCCTTTTCATAGGTCCGGCAGACATAGATTCCGGCGTCAGCCTGGGACTTGATATCCTCATATTGGGCCCTGCTCACGGGAATATGGCGAATCCATTGCCCTGCTCTGAGCAGGAAAGGATTCTCCTTCCTGTAGTCGCACACCTTTATGGGGGTCATGCCTATGATATTCCAGCCGCAGGGCTGGTCAAAGGGTATAATATCGCTGAGCCCCTGCTGTACCACCACGCTTCCCCCTGCTATGCGTACCCTTGGACTCTCCCTCCGCCTGAAGGAAAAAGGGTGCTCAAACCTGGCTGTATAGGGATGACCCGGAGCAAATCCCAGCATATACACAAAGTAATCGCTCTGACTGTGAATCTTTATGATTTCATCCACTGTCTTTTTCTCAATCCTGGCTATCTCCCCGATATCCTCCCCTTCATAGAGAACCGGTATTTCTGTTATGACCGGCTTGGGCAGGGCAATTTCCCCCGCATCGCCGGTCCATTCCTCCACAAGGCGCTCCAGCTCATTGTATGGTATCTTTAAGGGGTCGTAGTGAATCAGCAGGGAACGGTATGACGGAACCAGTTCTCTTATGCCGGGGACATGTTCCCCCTCAATCCGGTACTTAAGCGCAATGACTTTTCTGTTCGTCTCAATAGATATTTCATTCTCAAATTCAACTGTAACCGCACAGTCACCGCATAACCGCAACACAGCACCACTCATAGCCTCACTGCTCCTATTTCTAAATCAATGCAGCTGTTCTAGCCTGCACAGCCTCAAATCAGTCCACGTACTCCACACCTATGCTTTCAAGTTTCGCGTCCACCCAGTCGCGGTTTAATCCGGTTCCGGCTGCAATGCCCGCAAACTGCTTTGTCTCATCCTGGCTCACTTTCTTTGCTCTTTCCGCCAGCTCGGCAGCTTCCTCAGGCTTTATGACCAGCAGGCCGTCCCCGTCGCCTACCAGAATATCCCCGGGACAGATGACCTGGTTTCCGCAGGATACCGGAAAATTGATTTCACCCGGCCCGTTCTTATAGGGTCCATTGGGGGTCACGCCTTTTGCATACACCGGGAAATCCGTTATCTGTCCGATTTCCACGCTGTCCCGGATACACCCGTCCACCACAAAACCTGCCAGCCCCTTGGACATAGCGTACCGCGTCATAATTTCACCGCACAGAGACCTGCTCTGGCTGCCAAATGTGGCTATCACCAGCACATCTCCCGGCTTTGCCATATCCAGTGCCTTATGAAACATCAGGTTATCCCCCGCCGGAGCCTTCACCGTAAACGCAGTTCCCAGAAGCCTGGCTTTATTCATGGGCTTCAGCTGGGAATCCACAGCTGCTGTCCGGTTCATGCAGTCGTCAATATTAGCCACCGGAATGTCCTTAAAGGCCTCAACCAATTTCCTGTCCGGCCTCTCGAATTCTTTTCTGATCCTGCACCCTACATTTGCCATATACATTCTCCTTCTCTCCATCATTTTGTAGATCTTAAACTTGTTTCTGACCATAGGATAGCACACATAATAATAATTGAAAAATGAATAATATTAGTATATAATATTAACTAAATTTATATTTAAGGAGCTGCTTATGGACCTTTCTGAAATCGAAACCTTCCTCACCATTGTGAATACAAAAAGCATCACAAAAACAGCGGATATCCTGTTTCTAAGCCAGCCCACCGTAAGCCACAGGCTAAAGGCCCTTGAAAAGGAGCTGGGCTTCCCGCTGATTGTCCGGAAAAAGGGGTTTAAAAACGTTGAGCTCACCTCCAAAGGCAGCGAGTTTGTATCCATCGCCGAGCGGTACATATCCCTGTGGAAGGAAACCCAGGTACTGGCCCAGGACAGAGACAGCACTCTTTTGTCCATCGGATGCACGGACAGTCTGAACATCGCCCTGTTTGCAGGCTTCTACCGGCAGATGGAGGCCTCCGGCTGTCCCATTGATCTGGACATCCATACCCACCAGTCCTCGGAGCTCTACAGCATACTGGACCGCCACGACATCGACATTGGTTTTGTATATTACCACCTGCACTATAAGAACATCCTTTCAGAGCGCATCTATCAGGAACGCCTGTATCTGGTGCAGTCAGACGAACCCGCCATATGCAAATCACTGATCCACACCGAGGAACTGGACCCATCCCTGGAATTATTTCTGAACTGGGATGCCAACTTCCAGATCTGGCACGACCAATGGCTGACCGGATACTCCAGGCCGCGGATTATCGTAGATACCATCACCCTCCTCAATCATGTGTGGACGGATAAGAAAAGCTGGATGATCGCCCCGGAATCCGTGATTAACGAACTGTATCATTACAGACGCCTCTATGTCAGCGAACTGAAAAATCCGCCTCCGGACAGGGTGTGTTACAAAATCAAGCACCGCTTCCCCAGCTCCGCCACCCAGACAGCCGTCGCATACTTTGAGCAGGCCCTGGGAAACTACCTATGCCAGGTCAAATCCTCTCTCCGCATCGGAGAGATATGGGGCGCTGATATATAAACTTTTTCTATATTATACATTTAAATAATTCATTAGAAATATATTTAATTTCCGTATATAATCCAATTATCAGCAAACGATTCACAGATGATTGGAGGGTTTATATATGCTTACAACTGCCGAACGTATGGAACACATGCCGTTTTCCGGAATAAGAGTGGTGATGGAAAAAGCAACTCAGATGGACGCCCGCGGGGAACATGTCATCCATCTGGAACTGGGACGTCCTGATTTTGACACGCCTCAGGTAATCAAGGAAGCCGCCTATAAGAGCCTGGAAAAGGGAAATGTATTTTACACCTCAAATTACGGCTCCATGGAACTGCGTACCGCTGTTGCCGAAAAGCTCAGGGTAGAAAACAACATTCATTATGATCCCTCAGAAATCCTGATTACCGTGGGCGTAGGCGAGGGAACCTTTAATGCCTTCGGGGCTTACCTGGAAGAAGGAGACGAGGTCCTGATTCCTGACCCTGTATGGTTAAATTACATCCATGTGCCTGAATACTTTGGCGCCAAGGCAGTACCCTATACTCTGAAGCAGGAAAATGACTATCAGATTGACATGGAAGAACTGGAGAGCAAAATCACAGACCGGACAAAAATGGTTGTCATTATCTCCCCCAATAATCCCACCGGAGGCGTACTGGAAAGGGAAACACTGGAGAAACTGGCCAACATCGCCATCCGTCACGATCTGTATGTCATATCCGATGAGATATACGAGAAGCTGATATTTGACGGTGAAAAACACATAAGCATTGCATCTCTTCCGGGAATGAAGGAACGTACCATAACCCTGAACGGCTTTTCCAAAGCATACTCCATGACAGGATGGCGCCTGGGTTATATGGCAGCTCCAAAGGATATCATCTCTGCATCTGTCCGGCTTCACCAGCACATCAATACCTGTGCGTCCTCCTTTGTGCAGGAAGCAGGCATCACTGCCCTTAAGCAGGCCGGGCCTGACGTACAGAAAATGCTGGCCGAGTATCAGAGACGGCGGGACTATGTGGTGGAAGCCATCAACCAGATTGACGGGTTAAGCTGCAATAAACCCAAAGGAGCATTTTATCTCTTTATCAACATCAAAGAGTTAGGTAAGAGCGCCATGGAAATGGCAGAGTACTTCCTGGAGGAGGCAAAAGTGGCCATGGTTCCCGGAACTGCCTTCGGAGCAGCCGGGGAGGGGTATCTGCGCCTGTCCTATGCAAGCAGCTATGAAAATCTGGCAGAAGCCTGCGCGCGCATTAAGGCTGCCGTGGAAAAACTACGCAGCAAATAAAAACAAACGGAACAGGGACAGCGGGGACATCAGCTGTTTCCTGTTTCCTTTATATATGCGTCCTCGGCCTCAGGATACAGAATGCGGATTTGGTACTCCTCCAACAGCTCCATCCACTCATCCGCCGGCCGTCGGTCCGTGACCAGTATGTCAATCTGCTGGAAACTGCAATACTTCACAAATGACGTCCTGTCAAACTTCGTATGGTCTGCCATCATAATGGTTTTCTGCCCTCTCGAAATCATAAGCTGCTTTATTTCCGTCTCCCCTTCCCTGGAGTCATACGCGCCCTCGTCCAGCTTCAATCCCTTGCAGCTGGTCAGGACAAAATCCACATGATAGTTCATGATAGTGGTTCTGGCTATGATTCCCTGCAGGGAGCAGGATACCCTGTTGTTGGCGCCTCCGGTAGACATAATGTTAAGGCCTGACTGATTCAGGGAGCTTAAGACCGGGATGGAATTGGTGAGCACCGTAATATCATCCCGGTCCGCCATCAGGGTAAGTGCCTCCATCACAGTGGAGCTGGCATCGGCAAAAAGCGTTGCCTGCATGGGGATGATGGATGCCACAATCTGCGCAATCTTTTTCTTCTCTTCCACGTTTGTCCTGCTTCTGTGTGTATACCCCAATCTGTCAAACATATTCTCCACCTTCAGCACCGCCCCTCCATGGGTCCGCGTAATAAGACCTTCCAGCTCCAGCCTCTCCAAATCACGGCGTATGGTTTCTTCCGTCACGTCAAATCTCTGGCTCAGCTCAGTCACCTTTACCTTTTTCTCAGTCTTGACAATCCCTCTCAGGTGGTCCAGCCTGTCTTTTAACACCATTGTCATACACACCTTTCATTATGAATATCCGGCTGCCAGTACAGCGCTGCATGAGTTCCTGCAGCGCTGTACCAGGATATCCCGAATGCCGGATACCATAAATACATATTAAAATCCTAAAAGTTCCATCTTTTTTCTGACCACCTGTTTTTCGTCCTCCAACGGCCGCTTCAGAAGGTCTATATAAATATAATCATTGGGCCGTTCTTCCAGTTCTGCTCTCAGCCCCTTGTCAAACGCCACCCTGAGCGCTGTTCCAATATTGACCTTGCACACATGGTAGCCGCGCATCTTAACCAGCTGGCTGTCCGGAAGTCCGGTAGAACCGTGAATCACAAGAGGCACCTTTACTTCATTCTGAATGCTCTCCAAAAGGTCATACTGTATATTGGCGGTCTGTGTGCGCATCATATGGGTGGTTCCCACTGACACGGCCAGACAGCCGCATCCCGAAGCGTCTGCGAAAGCAGCGGCTTCTTTGGGGTCTGTCAGCTGGTCCTTATGGCTGTCCCTTCCCAGATAGGCCACGGATCCGATTTCTGCTTCCACGGACGCGCCGTAACGCTCTGCCCGCTTTACCACTTCATTGGTAATACGCACATTATCCTCAAAAGGGAGCTGGGAGCCGTCAAACATAACTGAAGAAAAACCGGCATCCAGGGCTTTCCAGATAGGCTCTACCATATTGGCATGGTCCAGATGCAGGACCACCTCTGCCGTTGACCTGCGGGCCATTTCCCCGGCAATCATACCCCAATAATCATATCCCATGAATTCTGCCACCACAGGACTAATCTGCAGAATGACGGGGGCATTCATCTCCTCGGCCGCCTCTATCAGGACCTTTGTATCCGGAAAAAGGGCAAGATTAAAGGCGCCTACCGCTGCATCGGCATTTATATACTTGGGTAATACTTCGTCTAACGTCTTCAGCATAGTCTGTTACCCCTTATCTTTCATTCCAGGCAGGCATAGGAAGAACCGGTTCAATGGCAGCATAGTCTGAAGGATACACGGTCTGATACTTTCCGTCCCGCATCTGCAGTACAAATGCATTGGCAGAGGTGTTCTGGCCGTATTCATCCATGGTGATTGCATTCCACGGAATAGGCAGTGTGGATGTATCCACTTCCAGGTTCCTCAGAGCCTCATTCAGCGCCTCAGGCTCTGTGGTTCCGGCCTGGTTGATGCCCAGGGCAATGAGAAGTACGTTAATCATGTCCTTACAGTGGCCCTCGCTTAAATCCGCGCCGTCTGGCGTGTACTGCTTATACAGTTCAATCAGCTGTTTGCTTGTATCTGTATCAATGTCGGCCGACCATCCGCCTGTGGTATAAATAAATTCCGTATCCTTGCCCATTGCATCCAGGAAGTCTGTCTGCACAAATCCGCCGCGCTGTCCCAACAGCATCTTAGGAACATAATTCTGCTCCTTGAATGTCTTCAGATAAAGGATTGCATCAGAAGCATAGGAGGACATCATGATTACATCCGGATTGGCTGCCTTTATTTTCATTACCTCGGATGAAACGTTGGTTGCTGAGGAGGAATAGGTAATATTCTCAACCACCTCAATACCGTACTCCTCAGCCATCCTCTCTTCCTCAATCCTTATATTAGCTCCGAACTCTGTATCTTCAGAAACAAGAGCCACTGTCATAAGGCCTGCATCCTGCTCTTCATTCAGCTGTTTGATAAATTCAAAGGAATCGCGGATATAATATGTATCATTGGGGCCAAACCTGAAATACCATTCAAGCCCTGTCTCCGGGGTTGTCAGGGAAGGCGATGAACCTGCTGTCAGAAGCGGGATACCATAGGTTTCAGTTACAACAGCCACTGCCTTGGTGATAGCGCTGGTATACTGTCCTGTCAGTGCCACAATCCCCTCTTCTGTAATCAAACGCTTTGCCTCTGAGGTGGCTGTGGTGGGATCTCCCTTGGAATCGGCAAACACAAGCTCAATCTTAGCACCGTTAAGGGCGGGAATTCCGGCTGTCTTTGCCAGGGCCATTGCCATTTCAGGATGCTCCTCGTTGATTACATCTGCAATCATCTGCCCGGCCGCCTTGCACTGGGCACCGTAGGTTGCATTGTTGCCGGAAAGAGGTGTAAGGAATCCGACTTTAATCACAGCCGGTGCGTCGGCACCCTCTGCCTGTGCCGTGGTGCTTTCCCCGGTGGAACCCGCCGGTGCCGCAGACGATTCCTTCTCCTGAGAGGATGCTGCCTGGGTACTGCCCCCGGAACCTCCGCAACCTGCTAATCCCAATACCATGGTGACTGCTAATGCTGCTGCTAAAAACTTCTTGTACATTCGTATAACCTCCCGTTTTTTATAATTTTCTTATATGAAGACGCCGGCTTCCTGTAATACCCCATTCAGGCACAGCGCTGCTTCCCGTACTGCTTCCTCCAATTTCATGGTTTCATAACGTTCTGTGGTGGGAGCCATGGGTTCCACGATGACAGGTCCTTCATAACCCTTCTCATGAAACGCCCTTACAATAGCTGTGGAATCAATGATTCCCCACTGGTTTGGCATGGCCCTCTCCCGGTCCTCCTGCTGGTCCGGTCCCCTTCCCGGGTACGCATCATCCAGGTGCAGGTTTACCACCCGCTCCATATTGTTCAGATATAGATACAGGTCATCCTTCCTGGCACCTGATGTATACCAGTGAATACAGTCAAATACAAAACCGATTTCGCGGCTCACACTGTCCGCCAGGGCCATGGTGCCGCTGATAGTCCGTATGAATGGGTACCTGAACTTACTGCACACGGTCCTTGCTCCCATAAATTCCAGGCCATACTGGAATCCGTTTTCCTTCATAATGTGATAAATCCTCTGAAGGCGGTTGCGATGCCACTCAAAGTTTTCCTCGAAGTCACGTTCATCTGCTCCGGGCCAGAAATGATTATATGCCCTGCTGCACCCAGCGGCTCTGGCCCGTTCAAGCCACCTGGCCCACTGTTCCAGCGCCTTGTCAAATTCTTCATCCCCCGCCCGGAACATGTCGCAGGGTCCCATCATCAATCCCCACTTCATTCCCCGGCTCTCCAGCACCTTTCCTGCCTCTCTCGCCTTTTCCACACTTCCAAATGCATGGGCCGGGACTTCGATGCCTCCAAATCCGCACTTGCCGGCTGCCGCAAGCAAATCTTCATAGGGATGATGGTTCAGTCCCATAGTCCTGGGGTTTAAATTTGTATACATCATATTCCCACCTGCTTATAACTCTAATTCTCTTCCCAACAGACGGTATATTTCTGTCTCAGGGATATCCACCGGTTCCCCAATCTGCCTTGCAATGCACATAACCCTTGCAAATTTTTCGGCTGCCACCACCCGCTGGCATGCCAGGGCCAGATTGGAGGCAATGCTCAAAACACCGTGGTTGGCCATCAGCACCAGGTTTCTGTGAAGCAGATAGGGCCTTGCATTCTCAATAATTTCATCTGATCCAGGCATTCCGTAAGGAGCCACCGGAATATCCTTAAAATGAAACAGAAGCTCCGGATGGCACTTGAAGTCCAGCGGCACATGGGTTACTGCATGGGCGGTCAGATAGGGAGCGTGACAGTGTATGACACCGTGAAGCCCTTCCTTCACCGTATAAGCGCCCCGGTGCATCTTTGTCTCAGAAGACGGTCTTCCGCCCCATAACTTCTCCCCGGTGCTCTCGTCAAACACGCAGATATTGTCATGGGTAAGCTTTTTCTTACTGGTCCTTCCTGGCGTTATGTAAAGCAGATCCCCGTCCTTAATGGAAAGGTTTCCCTCAAATGTATTAACCAGCCCCATATCTTCCATGGAAGCTCCTATCTCCATGATTTCATCCATTATTTCTGTCTTAATTCTACTGTCCATCATTCTTTCCTCCTCGTTATGAGCACTTGGCGTCTGTCCTTTAGACGCTTAGTGCGATACATGCCACTGGCGCTTAGCGGGTGTCCTCCGGCCGCTTAGCGCAGCGGCCGTTATGAGCACTTGGCGTCTGTCCTTCAGACGCTTACGTGCGATACATGCCCAAACCTCTGTGTTCCAAATACTCCAGCCATTCATCCCAACGGCTCAAATGGCTGCTTTCATAAACAACAGGTTCCCAGGTGGCGGACGCAATCTGTTCCAGCTCCCATAAGGTTTTTGCCTCGCCTGCCGCATAAAGCTGCATCAGAAGATTCCCTCCGACAGAAGCTAACGGGCTTCCTGCCACCACCGGAATACCGGCTGCGTCCGCAAACATCTGCATCAGCAGCCTGTTTCTCACTCCCCCGTTAACCGCCACCAGCTCCCGGTAGGTTTCCCCTGTGATACGTGATAATCTCCTGATATTCCACTTCAGATACAGGGCATAGCTCTCAAACAGACATCTGCTGGTATCCCCAATGCCCTCCACGCACTTCTGTCCTGTCTCCAGGCAGTACTCCCTGATGGTTTCCGGAAGATTATCCCCCGACACCCGGAACCTGTCGTCGCTTATATCAATAAAAGTCCGGTTGTCTCTTACCTTTTCTGCTGCCGCGCAAACTGCCTCATAATCCAGCCGAGGCACCTGTTTCCTCCACTGCTCCATGCAGCGCTCCAATATCCAGAATCCCGGAAAATCCTTGCACAGGGAATAGGTTCCTCCAACTCCCCGCATATTTTTAAACCGGTCATGAAAGCTTTCCCGGTTTACCACAGGCGCTTTCACTCTGGCTCCAAAGATAAAGGATGTACCCAGGCTGACAAATACCTTTGTCTTATCAAGTCCGGGAGCAGCCATGAGTGCCGACTCTGTGTCATGTCCCGCAACGCTGATCACGGGAACGCCTTCTATGCCGGCCCCCGCCGCAAAGGACCGCGTTATGCTACCATTGGGCCTTCCCGGTTCCGACAGGGGGCCAAACAGCTTCTCTGGTATGCCAAGCTTTCTGAACACCTCATAATTCCACTGTCTCCCATCCTGTTCCAGCAGATACAGAACAGATGCTATGGTTCTCTCTACGGAAGCCTGGCCTGTAATCAGATATTCCAGCAGGCTGGACAAAGGAAGAAAACGCTCTCCTCTCATGATGTTCGGCGAACAGTCCAGTACGTCCCGGTAGAGATGAAACAAGGCCCTGGTCTTTACCGGGTAATTCCCCATCTGCTCATACAACTGCCAATCCGTAAAGCAACGGTGAACCTGGTCCATGATTCCGTCAATTCTCCGGTCCCGGTAGTGATACGGCTCCTGAATCAGTTTTCCCTCAGCGTCCAGTATGCCGTATCCGTTTCCATAGGTATCAATTCCCAGGGAGACAAAACGCCCGTTCTCTCCAAGCCACCCCAGCCCGTCCCTTATGGTCTTAAGCATGTGCCCTATGTCGGCAAACTCATGGCCGTCCTTCACCTTTGGGAGGTTTGGCTCTGAATATGTATCCACTATCCGCAGCTTCCTGCCGTCATACACGGCAGCTGCCATTTTGATTCCTGTGGCCCCGATATCGGCTGCCGCATACAAGGACTCTTTCATATGCCTTCCTCCTGCGGTATAACCTGCCCGGATATAGCTTCCCGCGCTCCAGCCCTCCGGGTAACAGCTCTCTTTAGCATCATCCGCCCAGATACGCCCGCTTTACATCCTCGTTGCTCAGCAGATCCTCTCCTCTGCCCTCGATGACAGATTCCCCATTCTGTATAACAAAGGCATAATCACACAGGGCCAGCGTGTCCACTGCGTTTTGTTCCACTATGATTACCGTAATTCCAATAGCCGCTATCTCTTTTACAAACTTGAATATTTCCTGTACCAGCTTGTGCATCAGACCCAGAGATGGTTCATCCAGTATAAGCAGCTTTGGGTCTGACATGAGGCCTCTGGCAATTGCCACCATCTGCTGTTCACCTCCGGAGAGAGTGCTGGCAGTCTGCTTTTTTCTCTCCTCCACCCTTGGGAACAGTTCATATACCAGCTTCAGGCGCTCCTGTATGGCTTTTTTGTCCTGGTTCAGATAGGCGCCCATCAACAGGTTATCCTCCACCGTCATACCCCCAAACAGCATCCTTCCTTCAGGCACCATCGCGATTCCCTTGCTGACCAGTTTAAAAGGCGGCATACCCGTGATGTCCTCTCCTTTGTAGCGTATGATGCCGCTCATGGGCTTGATAGTACCTGTAATGGCCCTGAGGGTGGTGGTTTTGCCTGAACCGTTAGAACCAAGGATGGCCAGGATTTCGCCCTCGCGTACACTGAAGGACACATCGTGCACTACGGCCATGCCGTTATATCCCGCCTGCAGGTCAACTACTTCCAATAACTTCTCATCACTCATCCTTCTTTGCTCCTCCTCCCAGGTATGCATTGATTACTTCCTGATTCGATGTAACCTCATCCGGTGAGCCTACCACTAATACCTTGCCCGATACCAGAACCACCACCCGTCTGGATACATTCATAACCACGTCCATATTATGCTCAATGGTCAATATGGCGACACCCATAGTGTTAATTTTCTTAATCAGATTGACTGCATCCTTGCGCTCCGTGGCCGTCAGTCCTGCCATGGTCTCATCCAGCAAAAGCAGCTCGGGGTCCGTGGCCATGGCCCTGGCAATCTCCAGACGCTTCTTCTGGGGCACATTCAGCTTGCCGGCATATACATATTTCATATCCAGCATCCCGCACAGCTCCAGAATCTGGTCCACATGCTTCATGGCCTCCTCTATGTTATGGCGCTTGCACAGGGCGCCCACCAGAACATTTTCGTAAACCATCATATCGTTTAAGGACTGGGGAATCTGGAATGTCCTTCCGATTCCCAGTTTACATATGTCGTAAGGCTTCATGCTGGTGATGTCCTTACCCTTAAAAAATACATTTCCTTCTGTCAGGGTGTGGGCACCGCTGATGGAGTTAAACAGTGTGGTCTTACCGGCCCCATTGGGTCCCACCACGCCCACAATCTCGCCTTCTTCCACGTCAAAGGTAACCGCCTCATTTGCCACAAGCCCCCCAAAACGTTTGGTAGCATTTTTAATCTCTAATATTTTTCCCATATTCAGCCTCCTGCCACACTGCTCTTTTTCTTATTCTTGAAGTAAGAGACAATCCGCTCATACCTTCCCTCTAATATAGAAAGGATACCTCCCGGAATAAAGAGAACAATCAGGATAACCAGCGTTCCGTAAAGAATCATGTCCAGTCCTCCGTATTGTCCCAGGTACACCCTGGAATACTCCGATATGCTGGTGAGCACAATTGCTCCCAGAACCGGTCCCAGGACAGTACCCACGCCTCCCATAACAGCTGTAAGCACAATCATCATCGAGACATTGAGAGTCATAAGCATGGACGGGTCTATGTATAAAATAAACTGTGCGTATAAGCTTCCGCCAATACTTACGATAGCCGCGCTGAGCATATAAGCCCTGATTTTATAGGATGCAGCATTGATTCCAACGCTTTCCGCCGCCATCTCGTTTCCTTTTATGGTGCGCAGATAATAGAAAAATTTAGATTTATCCAGGCATTTAATAAGAACCAGAACAGCCACGGTAAAGATGAGGAACACATAATAATAGTTAAGGGGATTTTTAAACTGCATGAAGGCCCATTCATTCACACCTTTTGAATAAATATAGACTCCGGTGGCTCCCCCGCACCATTTCCAGTTGATGAATATGATTCTGGTACATTCCGCCAGAGCCATGGTGGATATGGCAAATACATGTCCCTTCAGCCTCAGGAGAGGTTTTCCCACTATAAATGCAATGAGCATGGAAATACCAACTCCAATCCATATGGAAATCCATGGGCTGATTTTGAAATAGGATACGGCAAGCCCCACCGTATAAGCTCCTATGCCATAGAACAGGCTGTGTCCGTTGGAAACCTGTCCGCAATATCCGCCGATTACGTTCCAGCCCATACCCACAATTGCCCAGACCAGAATCAGGGACAACAGGTTCCACACAAATCGGATTCTAACCACCTGCGGGAAAATGACTGCTGCCAGCACTCCGATTCCCAATCCTATGAACCACCTCTTATTATCACGCAATGTCTTTTTCATATTTATTTACCTCCAAACAGCCCTTTAGGTTTGAACTGAACCAGCAGCAGGAACACCACGCAGATACCCACATACTTAAACGCCGTGTTCATGTAGACGCCTGTGAAGGAATCAGCCAGCCCCATAATAAGTCCTCCAAAGAAGGCGCCCGGTATGCTTCCAAAACCTCCCATTACAACGGCGATGAATCCGAACAGCTGGAAATTGGCTCCCACATTGGGATAAATGTAGTAGAAATAGGTCAGTGCACATCCTGCTGCTCCTGCTATGGCCGCTGATAAACCAAATGCAAGTGCGTATGTCTTTTCCGGGTTGATTCCCACCAAGCCGGCAGCTGTCTTGTTCATGGATGTTGCGCGGATGGCCTTTCCGGTACGTGTCTTGTTGAGGAACAGGAACATAAAACCCGCCACACAGACAGAGATGACAAAGGGTACGATTTTCTGTTTGCTCAGCACCATGAAGCCTAAATCAATGGACCCGCTGATAGCCACCTCAGGTATGGTCTTAAAATCACCGCTGAACAGCAGAAGGGCCAGATTCACCAGCACCATGCTCAGAGCAAATGTAATCAGACGCTGCGAGAGGACTGGTCCCCTAAGCGCCCTGGCAATAATCAGCTTATACACGATAAAGCCAATGCCAAACATGATTGCCATACAAATAGGAAGGGATACGATTGGGTCAAGTCCGAAATACAGATTAAGATAAAAGGAACAAAACATTGCAATCATCAGAAATTCGCCTTGGGTAAAACTCAGGATACCCATAACCCCCCACACCAAGGCAATACCCATTGCTACCAGAGCCAGGGTCGAGCCATTAATAATGCCTTCAAATAAGGCCTGCATGAACATACTCATTCACCGTCATCCTCCTTGTTTGTTGTTTTGTATTTATTTTATTCAATATTAACATATTCCCCTCTAAATAGCAAGCATTTTTGTTTGTTTCAAAGATTTTTTATTTGTTTTCGGATTTTTATATGGTATATTTTTATGTTTTTCGGATTTTTACAAGGGTAAACTTATCTTTTAAGCATATTTTTTTTGTTTTAAAAAATAATCATCCGTTATTCTTTCTTTTCTTCGTATTTTTGCGCATAACAAAAGGGCGCTTTTATGAAAAACACAAAAACGCCCCTCACCATCTTATTAAATTAACATCATCTATGTATGTTTATGAATAATATACCTCTACGTGATTCCTGCTAAACAGCCGCATCCACTCATCAGAGGGCTTCCGATCCGTAACCACCACATCGATCTGCTCCAGGTCCGTAAGCTTCATGAACGCCACACGGCCAAACTTGGAGTGGTCGGCCAGTAGATAGACCTTATGGCCCCGCTCAATCAGAGACTTCTTGACATCTGCCTCTAATTCATGGGAGTCAAATATACCGCCTTCCATGCTCATTCCTTTACAGCTGATAAGCACCATATCCAGATGGTATTCCTGTATCGTGCTCCGGGCAACGCCGCCCTGCATGGAATAGGACTGGCGGTTAACACGCCCGCCCGTGGACAAAATTCCAAAACGGCTCCGTTCCATCTCTCTGATGACCTTTACGGAATTTGTCAGGACCAGAATATCTTCCCTTTCGCTAAGGTACTTTAAGGTCTCCATAACCGTCGAACTGGCATCACACCCAATACTTGCATTAGGGGGAACCATCTCGGAAACAATGCCCGCAATCGCTCTTTTTTCTTCAACATTTGTCTCCGAACGTTTCACAAAATCAATCTTCTCAGAAGACTCTGTCTGATTCAAAACAGCCCCTCCATACGTCCTGACTACCAGCCCTTCCTCCTCCAATTTTTCCAAATCACGCCGTATTGTCTCCGGAGTAACCCCAAATTGGTTGCTCAGATTGGCAACAACTACCTTTTTCTCCAGACGTACAATCTGTCTTATCTGTTCTAATCGATCTTTCTGTGCCACACTTTGTTCCTCCACATGTCTTACTGGCAAAAAACCTCATAAATAAGCGGTTTTCCTCGAATTCATTATAAAACAACCATGCAGGAATTGCAAGGAAAGTTATGAATCAAGGGCCTCTGCCATCTCTCTAATGGCCACCACATCCTCAGCATCCAGCTCCAGTTCATCTGCCCTGGTATTCTTCCTGATCTGTTCTTCGGTGGTGGCGCCGCTCAGAAGGATTACCTTATCGCCCTGGGCCAGTACCCACGCCATAGCCAGATCTGCCACCGCACAGTCATATTTCCTGCACATAGGCTCCAGGCGGTCCAGGAAATCCATAACCCTTGGCATGTTATCAGGCTGGAACCACTTCTTGTTGCACTGAGCGCCTACCGGCTTATAATCCCTGGGCAGGGCGCCGCTTAACAGTCCCATTTCCAGAGGGGAATAGGCCTGAAGCACGATTCCGTTCTCTCTGCAAAGAGGCAGAAGCTCCTCTTCCACAGCCCGGTCCAGCACACTGTATTTAGCCTGTACAATGTCAAGGCTGCCGTACTTTATGTACTCTTCCACCTGGGCTGCCGTAACATTGGCAGCTCCAATGGCCCTGATTTTGCCTTTTTCCTTTAACTCGCCCAGTAATTCCATGGTTTGGGAAATGGGTGTGTAATAAGGCTCCACCGCCTGCCAGTGGGACATATAAATATCAATATAACCGGTACCAAGACGCTCCAGGCTGAGATCCACTTCCTCCAGAATGGACTCCCTCGAAAGGTTTTTATACAGCTGGATATCCCCCACCTTGTTAAACAGGGCGCCCTCCCTGGTCCAGACGATTCCAAACTTTGTCATAACCGCAACCTTTTCCCGGTCCATGCCATTAAGGGCCTCCCCCACGATCCGTTCGCTCTGCCCAAAGTTATAGCCAGGTGCTGTATCTATGAGATTCACCCCTAATTCGGGACATTTTTGAATGGTGGCAATGGACTCATCCTTTGATTTGTCCCCTCCCCAGGCAGGACCGCCGCCGATTGCCCATGTGCCGAGCCCGATTCTTGATATGGGCTTATCCAGTGTACCTATTTTTATTGTTTTCATACTCATCCCTCCATCTTCAAATATTCCTGATAACGGGCCTCCACCTGTTCCCTGTTTCGCACTCCCGTAGTGGCGCCAACACTCTCTACGGATAACGAAGCTGTGCAGTTGGCAAATGCCGCGCACTCCTTAAGCCCCTTTCCCTCCAGCAGGCCGCATATGAACCCCGATGCAAAGTTATCCCCTGCGCCGGTGGTGTCCAGGCACTGTGTATCAGCAAATGCCGGGACTATGAAGGCTTCCTCCTGATTCTTGATAAAGCATCCTCTTTTTCCGATTTTAATGATTACATTCCTGACTCCGCAGTCCAGCAGGGTCCCGGCTATCTCTTCCAGATCCTTTTTGCCGGTAATCGCTGCCGCCTCCGCGTAATTAGGGAAAAAATAATCCACATAGGAAAGGGCTCTCTGTATGTCCTCCAGCCGCTCTCCCCTCTTGCATCCCACAATATCGGCACAGATTAACATTCCCTTTTCTCTGGCCCTTTCAAAGAGAGGTATCATCAGGCTTTCATCCAGAAGGGGATTGTTAAAAATGCTGGCAAAAGACAGGATCCTTCCACGGGACACAGACTCTCTCTCCACATCCTCCGGACAGAAGGTCCAGATGCTCCCGCTTTTATTGTTAATAAATGTCCGCTCTCCATCCTCCCTTATAAGACCTACATTGATGGAAGTGACCTTGCTGCTGTCCACCTTGATGTATTCTGTTCCGATGTTGTTCTTTCGGCAATGCTCCAGCACCAGGGAGCCGATGACATCATCTCCCACACAGCTGACCAGCCTGACCTTGTGGCCCAGCCGTGTTATGACCGTGGCTTCGTTTAAGGCGTCTCCCCCCACAGTAAGTACCATCTGTTTTACAGAATAGGATGCAGTATCCAGCACATCTGCTCCCACCGGATAAAGCTGCAAATCCGTATGGGCAGCGCCCACAATCACCACTTCACAGCATTCATTATTTTTCAAACCAACCCTCCGCCTTTCCATTGCTGCCAAACAGCAGAATCTTTTCCTCCGCCCGCTTCTGGACCGCATCTCTGACACGGATATTAAGGGCCTGATATCCCTCTCCCTTTTCGTGGGCCTGGATTGCGGACATGGCTGCCTCGCACAGCTCCGTATGAATGTTGATTTTAGTGATTCCCAGACTTATGGCATGACGGATATCCTCATCTCCTATGCCGGATGCGCCGTGGAGCACCAGCGGGATGGAAACGTCCCTGCGGACCTTCTCCAGAATCTCAAAATTAATCTGCGGCGGTGCCGTATAAGCCCCATGCTGGTTCCCGATGGCCACTGCCAGAGAATCAATATCCGTTTTTTCCACAAACTCCGCTGCCTGGGACGGATCTGTGTACATGTAGTGGTTCAGCGCTTCCTCATAATCTGTCTCAGCTCCCACATGGCCCAGCTCTGCTTCCACAGGGATGCACATGGGATGGAACTTATCCACCACCTCCCTTGTCATCCTTATGTTCTCCTCAAAGCTATAGGCCGAACCATCTATCATGAGGGAATTATAACCGATGTCAATGGCATGGCTCACTATTTCAAAGCTGCGCCCATGGTCCCAATGGATGGAGCAGGGAAGCGAGGTCTGAGTGGCATAGGAACGCATCATGTTCACAAAATGATTGATGTCCGTGTTCACAAGAAACCCGCTTCCAAATGACAAAATGACCGGGGACTGAAGCTTCTCACATGCCTTCATGACGCCCGAGAGCATTTCCACATTCCATATACAGAAGTTGGCAACCGCATAGTGCTCCTTCTGTGCCTTTACTAACATGTCCTTTGTCGATACTAACATATATAATACCTTATCCCTTTCCTGATTTAATCGCTGATTTAGTCGCTGATTTTAATGACTCCCTTAATAATCTCCGCCTTGCGGCTCAGGGATTCCTCAAATGCTTTTTGTACATCCTCATACGTATATTCATCCGTAACCATGGTCAGCACGTCGAATCTTCCTGATGATATGGCCTGGATGGTCATGGGAAAATTATTGGCATACCGGAATACGGTCTGTACTTTTACCTCACGGTTAATTTTAAGGAAGTCCACCGGGGTTTCCCCTGGTATGGTTCCCACTATCATGACCTCCCCGCCTCTTCTGACAGATGCAAATGACTGCATGGCTGTTACTCTGCTGCCTGCGGTTTCAAAAACAATGTCTGCCCCATCCCCGCCAAACAATGCCCGGCTGCGGTCTACCGTATCCTCCTTCCTTCCATTTATCACATGCCATGCCCCTAATTGCAGCGCCTTCTCCAACCGCCGTTCAATCACGTCAGCCACCACAATCCGCTCCGCTCCCATAAGGACACAGGCCTGGAGCGTCATAAGCCCGATACAGCCAGCCCCCAATATGAGCACGTTCTTCCCGGGCTTTACCCCTGCAAGCTCGGCTGCATGCATGCCCACCGCGGCGGGCTCCACCAGAGCCCCCTCCACCATGTCCATATGCGCCGGCAGATGGTATGTAAAGCTTTCCGGGTGTGTCAGATAATTGGTAAGGGCACCTTTGTAGTTAGGCTGGGTTGCCATGAAGTCCACCTGGGGACAAATGTTATAATGTCCCCTAAGACAGAACTCACATTTACCGCATGGAATTCCCGGTTCACAGAGTACACGGTCGCCTTCTTTAAACCGGGTCACCTTAGCGCCCACCGCCACCACGGTCCCTGAAAACTCATGGCCCAATCCGATTTTCTGCGAAGGATCCTTTGGCGGTATGAAGGGGCCGCACTCAAACCCATGTACATCCGATCCGCAGATTCCCACATACGCCACCTTAATCAGCACCTCGTCCTCCGCCGGAACCGGCATAGGGCATTCCTCAATCCTCATGACTCCAGGCGTAACCAAAATCGCTTCCGTATTCTTCATTTCTCCCCGTCCTTTCGGCTTCAGTCAAAATCATAGGTCAAAATGACCTTAATTGCCTCTTTATTAGCCATGGCCTCAAACCCTTCCTCCCACCTGGAGAGGCCCAGCCGGTGCGTAATCATGGGTTTAACCTGAATCCGGCCGGCAGCCAACAGCTGCAGGGCATTCCTCCATGACGTGGCATCATACGCCATATGCCCTATGATAGATACTGCCTTCATGGATATGTCATTGATGGAAAATCCCACAGGCTTAAATCCCATACCAACCCGGACGATTTCCCCGTTGCAGCGCACCATCTCAATGGCCTGCTTCAGACAAATATTGGCGCCTGCACAGTCTACCACCAGACCGATGCTGTCACTTCCTCCGCATATCTCCTGGCAGCGTTGCACCACATCCTCTGCGGAACCGTTCACCACTTCCGTAGCTCCCAGCTGCCTGGCTACCCCGAACCGTACCTTTACATCTTCCTCCAGTCCAACCACCACAATATTAAGGGCCCCCATTATCTTTGCTATCTGCACGGAGAAGAGGCCCAGAGGCCCTGTACCGAATATAACCACATTCTCTCCCGGCAGGAAGCCGGAACGCTGGGCAATGGCCTTATACGCATTACAAATGGGATCCATCACAGCCGCTTCCTCATATTCAAGTCCTTCAGGAATCTCCCAGATGGCTCTCTTGTGAATGGCAAGTATCTCCCCCGGAATTCTGCAGTACTTTGTAAAACCGCCGCTGTATCCATACCCCAGGCCCAGATTGACCTTCTCTGAACAGAGCAGATAATCACCCCGTTCACAGGCAGGACATCTGCCGCAGACATGTCCTGTATTATCAGATACAATTCGCTGTCCGGGCCTCCAGTCCTTTACATTCTTTCCCACCCGGACAATCTCTCCGGCAAACTCATGGCCGCGGACAGAGCCAAATTCATCCGAACCATTATCCACTTTGTAATGCTTCATATCTGCCCCGCAGATAGCAGCTGCCTTTACTTCCAGGATGATATCATTATCGCCGCATTCCGGCTCCGGTATGTCAATCATCCTGTAGGTCCCAAAATCGCTGGGACGGCCAAACTTTGCCAATGCTTTCATCATTCGCCCTCCTGACTATTTTATGTAATTATAATATCACTATTTTTATTTAAAATCAACATTATTTATTTGTTTTAATCACTATTTCTTTTGGTTCAAAGATTTATTGTCTGTTTATTCAACAAAAATAACTCGGAGCGGAATGGGAGCGGGGGCGGCGGATACGGCTGCGGAGCGGGAATCACTAAGGACCGTTCCACTCACCCGCTGCGTAACTCCCCACCTGTGTCATTCATACTCAAATCCAACGAATAAAAAATGGCATGCCGGGGGGACCGGCATGCCGCTATATATACCGGGCTGCATTATCTTGGTATTTTTGTATCCTGATATGCAGCCCGGTATATGAATGTTTGATAAAGTGAGTTTTAGTTTAAGTCAGTATGAATCTAAATAAATGGTAATCCGGATGGGTATTAAACTAAATGAGATAATATAAGCAGCACAAATCATGCCGGCGATGGGCGTGCGCGTACTCCTTCCCTACTTATTCACCACATTCACCGGGCTTCCGTCCATAAATGACTTCAGGTTCGCCACTGCTATATCCATCAGCCGCTGCCTGCTCTCCCTGGGCGCCCAGGCAATGTGGGGCGTGATGAAGCAGTTCCTGGCCTGAAGCAGGGGGTTGTCCCCCTTTATGGGCTCCGTAGATACCACATCCAGTCCGGCAGCCCCAACTTTTCCGGAATTCAGAGCTTCCTTTAAATCCTCTTCCACAATCAACGGACCTCTGGAATCATTGAGAATGATTACCCCGTCCTTCATCTTCGCTATGGACTCCTTGTTAATCATTCCCGCGGTCTCAGGGAACAGCGGGCAATGAAGGGCAATTACATCGGACATTCGGTATAATTCATCTAAATCAGCATAGTGACAATTTTCATTTTCCAGCGCCTCATTCCGGTAAGCATCATAAGCCAGCACTTTCATGCCAAGAGCCTGGGCAATACGCGCTGTTCCCTGCCCGATACGCCCAAATCCTATAATGCCTATAGTCTTTCCCGCCAACTCGATAAGGGGATAATCCCAAAAACACCAGTCCGGACAGCTTTGCCACCTGCCTTCATGGACAGCCTGACTGTGATGGCCGATATGGTGGCAGATTTCCAAAAGCAGGGCAATTGTATACTGGGCAACCGCAGCCGTTCCATATGTAGGAATATTGCATACAGGGATTCCCTTGGCTGATGCTGTCTCACAATCCACCACATTGTACCCGGTAGCCAGCACACCCACATAACAGATATGGCCGCATGCCTCAAATACTTCCTTTGTGAGGGGCGTCTTATTGGTAAAGACAGCCTGGGCATCGCCAATCCTCCTTATAATCTCCGCTGTATCTCCCACCGGAGTCCTGTCATATACAGTAAGCTCCCCCAATTCCTGCAGCCCTTCCCAGCTAAGGTCCCCTGGGTTTTCCGTGTACCCGTCCAGAACAACAATTTTCATGTCAAACACCCCTTCTTTAACGTAATTTTTTATTGGTATATAATTTATAATACGTGGTTTTATCTTTGTTGTCAACATTTTTTCTTTGTTTTAAACAATCGTCTCTTATACTTCACATTCAGGCCCCATTTCCTCCCATTCGCGGACAAATTCCACACATCTCTCCATTCAATGCTATAATGGAACCATCAGTACTGAGTACAGCGGCATACCGGGAAACCGCACCATTCTCACTGAAAGGAGCTGCACCCATGAACCTTAACTGGAAAACCATTTTAAAAAAGGCAGGTATCATCCTGCTGTCCACACTGCTCTTCGCCCTCTGCTCCGGCCTTCTCTACATTACAAAGATGGCCGGCTCCATTAATATTACCCGGCCGGAGGATGAACCAGAGCTGGCCTCCGCCATGACCAATGAAAACCTGGACACAGAGACCCAGGAAAAGTTGGGCGGATATTGGACCATTGCTGTCTTTGGCGTGGACAGCCGCAACGGAAAACTCGGAAAAGAAAATAATGCCGATGTACAGATGCTGTGCTCCATCAACAGGGATACTGGTGAAGTACGCCTTGTATCATTATACCGCGACACATTTCTGATGAATGACACCACAAACAGCGGATATGGAAAACTGAACCAATCCTACTTTCTGCAGGGACCATCCGGCAATATTTCTGCCATTAACACAAACCTGGATATGAAGGTGGAGGATTTCGTGTCCTTTAACTGGAACAGCGCAGCGGATGCCATCAACCTTCTGGGCGGCGTGGACATAGAACTGTCCAAGGCGGAGTTCTATTATATCAATGCTTTTATCACGGAGACAGTGAACATCACAGGAATCCCCTCCACCCATCTGGAAGGACCCGGCATGCAGCACCTGGACGGCGTTCAGGCTGTTGCCTATATGCGCCTGAGGCAGATGGACACAGACTTTAAGAGGACCGAACGGCAGCGTTCTGTTATTGAGCAGGTATTTGACAACGCCAGGAAGGCAGATATTTCCACCCTGATTCAGGTATTCCATACAGTGGCGCCTCAAATCATGACCAGCATAAGCGAGGAAGAGTTTATGGATATTGCATATAATATAAAAAACTATCACATAAACGGTACAGCCGGATTTCCTTTTGAACAGACCACCGCAAGCCTGGGCAAGACAGGCAGCGTGGTCATTCCCAGCACCCTGGAATCCAATGTGGAAGAACTGCACCGTTTCCTGTATGACGATGATGCCTACACCTGCTCCGGTCAGGTCCGGGACATCAGCAGAGAAATCATAAAAAGGGCTGTTAAAAATTAAGGAGTTATGAGTATGATACGAATTGCTGTCTGTGACGATGAACCCTGCTTTACACAGCAGATTAGCCATGTCATCGCAAACCATGCCAGGGACATATCCCCGTCCCCGGAAACAGTGCTTTACACCAACAGCGGCCAGCTGCTTTACGATGTGGAGGAGGGCGCCCACTTTGACCTTCTGCTGCTGGATATTGAAATGCCTGAAAAGGATGGAATGAGCCTGGCTGCGTCCCTGCGCCGTCATCTTCCCTTGTCCCTGATTATTTTCATCACCTCCCACACCCAGTACGCGGTAAAGGCATATGAACTGTCTGTTTTCCGCTACATCCCCAAGTCCGAGATGGAAACCTGCCTGCCTCTGGCACTTAAGGATGCCAGCTGCATTCTGAAACAAAGCTCTTCAGATGCCTATATTATCGAATCAGCCAGAAGGATTCAGAAACTGTCCGCGGAGGATATCATCTATGTTTATAAGCAGCAGAAATACTCTGTCATAGCCGCAAAAGGCGCAGAGATTCCTGTGCGCAAGCCCCTGGCCCAGGTGCTGGAGGAGCTGAACACCTTAACAGCCGGAGGCACCGGCAGTTTTCTCTTGGTGGAGCGGGGATATATCGTGAACCTGTTCCATGTGGAAAAACTGGAGGACGAGCAGATTTACCTGGACAATGGCTCTGTCCTTCCGGTCAGCCGGAACCGCCTTAAGGAAACCCGTGAAGCTATAACAAGGTATTGGAGGAAAATGCTATGACTATGAACCACTGGTATCAGTCCATGTACCAGATGTTTGAACTTGTTTCAGACTTCATTGAAGCGTGGCTCTGCTATGGCTTTGTGGGGCTGTTCCTGCCGGACCGGGTCAGGGGAAAGGTGCTGTTTTTTATTCTGTCCCTGGTGCTGGTGGGTTCTGTCCGGGCCATGGATATACTGGGCATAGACCCTATAATATCCACTCTTTGGTTTGTATTTTATATCTGTATGACCACGGTGGTACTGTTCCAGGTGAATCTGTTTTATGCGGTGTCCCTTGTTAGCTTTTATATTCTGTGCCTGTACGTGATCAATTATTTCTGCATGTCCGTCATGGGGGTCATTGCCGGCAACCGCCAGTTTGCGCAGTTTATCCTGAACCAGCTGTCTCTGCTGCGGTGTATTTACCTGGCTGCGGATACCGCTCTTTTGTTTTTGTTATATATGCTTATCAGACGCGCCTTTAAGGGGGGGCTGCTCTACAGCCCGCGGATGCTGTTCACCATTTCCCTTCTGGGCATTCTGGGCATTACCTTCCTGTCAGTGGTCACCCTTCAGGATATTTCCGTGATTACCCTGTTCAGCTGGAGCCTGTGCCTTGTCATGGTGCTGTGCTTTATTTTTCTCCTTCTCTTTTATTCCAATTACATGAAGGAACATGAGCTCAGAAATATTCTTGAACTGAAGGACCAGATGGTGCGCCAGGAATACGAGATGGTCAGGCAGCTTCAACAGGAACAGCAGTCCCTTTCCCATGACCTGAAGAACCACCTTTTAGTCATGGACACCCTGCTGAAGGAAGGAAAATACCAGGAGGCCCGGAATTATATCGGCCAGCTGGGCATTCCCCTGGAGCGCCTGGCACCCTCCATATGGACCGGCACCTCCACCCTGGATGTGCTTTTAAACCATACCAGAAACCGCTGCATCCAGTCTCATATAACATTTACGGTACAGGCCGACGCCGTTGATTTGCGCCCCATGGAGGACCAGGATATATGCAGTCTCTTTGCCAACCTCCTGGACAATGCCTATGAAGCCGCCCATTCCATGCCCGATGGACAGGGCTGGATTCTCTTTAAGATGAGAAAGGCCAGGGAAATGCTCTTCTTAGATATTTCCAACTCATCGCCCGCACCCCCCTGTGTCAAAAACGGCGCCCTGATCTCACGCAAACAGGATGGACGGCTTCACGGTCTTGGACTTAACAGGGCATCTGCCACTGCGCAGGAATACGGCGGCCAGCTTACCTATGGATATGAAGGCGGTGTGTTCACGGTCAGCATAAGTTTCCTGGGAGAAGTTAAGCCTGCAAATAAAAAGTCAATAGGAAAATGAGAAATTTTCAAGATTTATTGTTGATTAAATTTCAGGTACAACAAATAGACCACCATTATCTGCTGGTCTGAAAGGATGTGGTATTCTCTATTCTGGAAGAGACATTAGATATTCTTTTACTCTTCCGTAATAGATACGCAGAAACTTATTAGCGCCTGCAGTCATGTAGACATAGTAAGGCTTTCCTTGAGCACGTTTCTTATCAATAAACGCATATACAGGGTCGTCCTGCGGTTTTGTTTTGATGAGACAGTCCATGACCTGAAATAAGGTTTTTCGGAGGGAAGATGAGCCGCGTTTGGAGGTTGGAACGCTTTTTTGTTCATAGGTTCCGGATTCGTTGACACCTGGGTCTACACCAGCAAATGCAGTGATAGCCCCTTTGTGGGTAAAGCGTGTGACATCTCCGATTTCAGCCATAAGCTGAGGGCCAAGAGACGGGCCAACACCCTTCATACCCATAACAACGGGATATTCCGGCAGCTTGGCGGCTGTGTCATTCATCAGGGTACGGAGCTCTTCCACGGTCTTGGAAGCAGTGTTTAATTGTTCTATGGACTGTTTCACGATCAGCTTGGTTAGATCATCTTTTGGAAGTATAGGAACAAGCTCCTTTGCAGCTCCATAGATTTCTTCAGCCTTGTCTTTGCTAAAGTTATACTTCCTACGTTTGCACCACTTCTGATAATGGTCGACAAATGCATTTAATGAGAATTTACGAACATAGTCCACATGCCAGTATGTAGTAGCAAAATCAACCCACTTCTGGCTGCCGTCCTCACGGGCAGGGCTATCAAAGTAAGTATTAACACCAGGGTAAGTCTGATCGAGGATACCGATGAGGTTATTCTTCATAGCTGTTTTGTGTTTCATGTAGAAGCCAAACTGACGGTTCATGGTCTTTAGTTGATTGCGTAGTTCGTCCATAAGACTATACTGTTTCAATTCCGTCCAACTGTCAAGGGTGTAACGAGCTATTTTTACAGCGTCAGCTTTATCAGATTTTACTTTGCGGAGAGAATGAGCTCCAAAATCTTTAATGAGCTTAGGATTTACGGCAGTTACAAAAAGACCTGCCAGAGAAAGCTCACGAGCCAGTGGTTCGTAGTAACGGCCAGTATGTTCCATAACGATGCGTGATTCACCTTCGATTGATCGGATCTGCTCAATTAAGGATTGGATGTTACTGGAGGTGTGCTTGATTTCAAAGGGAGAAGAAACGATTTCTCCATAAGGTCGTAGAATGGCGATCATACTTTTGCCTTTGGAAACATCAATACCAACAGCGTTCATGTTCATAAATTTGTCACTCCTAAAGATTATTGCAATAGATAAGTACCAGTTTTACTCATTGCCTATTCAATCTACTGTGGTGTGACACGAACGTACCAAAGGCAGTTCAACCTGCATAAAACGAACGCTGCAAATGAGGAGCTGGTTATCAGTCTTAATTACGGACGCGAAGTCCAAGAAAGGAGGCCGATATACCGATTGCTCCAACATTGTAACAGCTTAAGCAACAAGATGGATAATTCCTTACTGGCTGTAAGGGATATTAACCATAAATATATTGTAGTAGGGAAGGGGTTTAGAAGAGAGAGGTTAGAAGAGATGGATTAGAAGAGATGGGTTAAAAAACAGAATTTCCAGAAAAGGTCAAATAAAAAATGACCCTATTTATATAAGGCCATTTTTTACTCTACAGGTCGATTCTGAAATCGTCTGAACCCTCGCCGTTTACCACATAATAGGCTGCATTCTGTTCCGGTGATATGTACAGCTCCATAGACTTGATTACGGTTCCCGGATGAGTCTTCGCATATGCCTTCTCCGCCTGCGCCAGCACATCCTTTGCAGCTACCTGCCTGCCGCCGAACTCCACTACAACACTCTTCTCAATCTCCGGTTTTACAGTCTCTTTCACTGCTTCTTTAACCACGGGCTCATCTGCCTTTTTAACATCTTCTGCTGTCTTAACCTCTGCTGTACTCTTAACCTCTGCTGCCTTCTTAACCTCTGCTGTCCTGGTCTGCGCGGCGCCTGTCTGCGCTGCCGCTGCCGCAGTCCTCTTTGGTCTTGCCATGTTAGTTCCTCCCTAATTTCAATCCGATTTCCAGTGTCAATGGGGATTATACGGCAGTCACCTTTTTTTGTCAATGTCGCGGATATGGAAAATAAACCGCTAAACAAAGGCCTTTATGGAAATTTTTTGAACATATACTGACACATTGTCATATTTCTTTATGGCATTTGTCACATTCCGATTGGGAAATCAGTTTCCGGGCCCTGTCCGGGAACCAGGCAAAGGCTCCTGATGACGGAACCATGGAAAATTCCATGATTTTTCCGGTGGACGGATGGGGAAATGCCAACCGGCGGGCACACAGGGCCAGAGGCCGGTGTGCATCCCCAAAGCTGCTTTTTTTCCTTCCTCTGTCCACAGTCATGGTTGTGGATTTTGTGGATAACCCGCCTCCGTATCGTTCATCTCCATACAAGGGAGTTGCATGTCCGGCAAATTGCACCCTTATCTGGTGGTGCCTTCCTGTAAGCAGCTCTATATCTATTAGGGATAATATCTGCTCCTGGTTTTTGGGGTTGTTGATAACTTCCAGAACCCTGTAATTAAGAACTGCTTTTTTGCTGTTTTCGTCGGACTTATCCACAATCTTTGATGTGTTGTTTTCCTTGCAGTGGCGCAGATAATCCACATATGTCCCCTGTTTATCCACAGGTTTTCCACAAACCACTGCCAAGTATGATTTTTTTATTTTTCCGGCCTGCAAAGCGGCGCTTAATGATGCTGCGGATTTCTGGTTCAGTGCGTATACCATGATTCCCTCCACCGGCTTATCCAGTCTGTGGATAACCCCCACATAAGGCGGCTGGGCTGTGGATACTCCCTGTGGATGGTTGTGGATATCCTGTGGATTATGTAGATAACGGCGTATCTCACTTACCATATCAGGCGCAAAGCCTCTTGACACCTGGGACTCCAATCCCGCGGGTTTTTGCACTACTATAATATCTTTATCTTCATATAATATTGGTACCATACCTCGACCTCGCTTATCTGTCTGTCTCCTGTACAGACGATTCTAAAGGAACGCTTTTGATTATACCATAGTTTTGCCTCTGCCCGGTTGATTATATTCAGAAATTAGTTTTGCATTCAAAGTAATTCTTAAAAAGTATTGCATATTTTTGGTCTTAGGTGTATAGTATATAATACAAACATATGTAGTATTTAAAACTACATTGCAGGGTTTTGATTAAACTGTACTGTGTTTTTAATAAAAGGAGGCTGGATACTATGACAGCAAAATTAAAACGCGGGATTACCAAGGTTAAGGATCCCGGCAGCGCATTGACCCATTTCATTGCTATGATTCTGGCTATCATCGCAGCCATACCGCTGCTCTCAAAGGCAGGACATGACTCCGGACATATGCGCATCAGCGCACTGGCAATTTTCATTCTGAGCATGATTGGCCTTTATGCAGCCAGCACGATATACCATACCCTGGATATCTCCCCTAAGATTAATAAGCTGCTGCGCAAGATAGACCATATGATGATTTTTATTTTGATAGCAGGCACTTATACGCCTGTATGCATGATTGTCCTGGGCGATAAAACCGGCTGGACCATGCTGACCCTGGTGTGGGGCATTGCCATTGTGGGTATCCTTATCAACGCTCTGTGGATTACATGCCCCAAGTGGTTTTCATCCCTGATTTACATTGCCATGGGATGGGTGTGCATACTGGCTATAACCAAAATATTGAGCTCCATGCCCAGGGCAGGCTTCATGTGGCTTCTGGCAGGCGGTATCATCTATACAGCGGGCGGTATTATTTATGCCATGAAGCTTCCGTTCTTCAACTCCCGCCACAGATATTTTGGTTCCCATGAGATTTTCCATCTCTTTGTTATGGGCGGAAGCCTCTGCCACTATGTGATGATGTACCGCTTTGTGGCATAAGGTTTAATTGAGTATAAATACAGAGAACACTGCTTCTGATATGAAATCAATGATTTCATACCGCAAGCAGTGTTCTTTTCTCTTGTATGCAGTTTCGGCAGCAGTCTCAAGGTCAGCTTGTCCTCTGGAAACCTGTTTTCTTTATCAGATGTTCCTTCTCTGCCCTGCTCATATGTTTAATGGCATATTCCCTGCTCATGGCTTCCTGTTTTGTCTCAAATGCCTCATAATAGGACAGCACCACCGGACGTCTGGGTTTGGTATACTTGGCCCCTTTACCCTGGTTATGGACCTTCAGACGCTTGTCCAGGTCATTGGTCCAGCCGCAGTAAAACGTGCCGTCCGCACAGGTGAGGATATAGGTATAATTCATGGATATCCTTCCTTTCCGGTAAATAAACTCCTGACAGCAATAAAAGGGCGTCCCTTTAGGGGAGTGCCCTTCCTGTTTCATTTTATCAGATAATGCCGGCTATGTAAACGGTAATAACGCTTGCAACACGTCATCACCGCCCAGGTTGCCCTGTAATCTATGATTAAAGCACCAGCTGGATGCGCGGCACAACCAGATAGAAGGTATTTTTCTGAATCACATCTATACCTTATTATATCGCGCATACCCTTAAAATGTGCATAAAACACATTTAATATTCCTCTAAAATCTTCTGCCTCCGCCTCCGTGGCTCCTGCCGCTGCTGGACCGGTGGGTGGAACTTCGCCCTGAGCTTCGTCCTGAACCCCCGGATGAATGATTCTGTGTGGGCCTTGGTATAGGGGCCGATGTAACAAATTTGCGAATCAGATTATCTCCTGCGTCCCCAAAGGCAAATTTGGCATCTGCCCGGTAGGCCAAAAGGCTGTTGGCTCTCTCCCGCCCGGTGGGCTCCATGGAATAACGCCGCTTCACTCCCATGCACACCGAGCCTGCTACCCCGGCTGACACCAGGAATGCAAACACTCCCTCGTACCAGCGTATGCTTCTGTAGATACTGATTTCCCCTGTTTCCGTGTCGTAATTATACTGTCCCCTTTGTATTCCCCTGTCCACATAATACTCCACATCCTTCAGGAATTCAGCTGCCGCCCCTGCATAATCACGGGTTTTCAGGGAATAAGCCACATCATCCTGTATCTGTTCGATTCGCTGGTCTGTGAGAATCCGTATCATATTACCGGTGGTGGATACATAGCCCTCACCTCCATAGCTGCCGGGTCTGTCCATATAAATCAGAAACAGCACACCGCTGGCTTTTCTGCCCGTTCCCAGTCCGTTCTGGTCGTAAAAATCATCTGCATATTCACTGGCCGTATGGCTGCCGTCATTATAAGCAGTGACCACCGCCACATCCATCCCGGTCTTTTTCCTGCACCGGGCAATCAGCTCCTCCAGCTTTCCTGCTTCCTCTGATGTTATGAGATCCGCTTCATCGAACAGCCTCCGGGCCTCCTTATGGTTCTGGTCCTTATCATAATTCTTGTCCTTTTCATAATTCTTGTCCTTATTATAGGCCTGAGTCTTGCCATATGCCCCGGATTCCTGTGCCTGGGAATCCAGTATGCTGCCTGCCCCGCTCCAGACTCCCAGGCACACCACGGCTGCCGAAATCGCCAGGAACCTGATCCATCTAACCATTCTGCGTCCTGTCATCCTAAGAAATACCCTCCTGTCATAAGTAATAAAAACAGCGGAAGGAACACAGAGAAAAAGAGAATTATAATCTTCTTCCTGTCCACAGGCAGCTTTCCGCAGATTTTTCCGGTCTGCCCGTTGAGAGCGAAATAGTATATCTTTCCCCTGGCCTTGTCATTATATGTAAGGGTCCATACAGGAAGCAGGGCATAACTCCACTTCTCATCCCGTATGCCTGCTTCCTTTTTGCGTACCTGCATACTGCTGTAGCTCCCGGCCTGGTCCTGGAGGCTTTGAAGGGCAAACTGCCTGACCTCGGTCTGCACGTCCAGCACAAACTGTTCTTTTTCCATATCCCGGTTCTCGGCCAGAAATCCGGAAAGATAACCCATGGAGAAATCCTCTTTTTCATTCATCCTGTATGGAAGCACACTGTCCACCAGCTGCCGGTTGGCCTTTCTCAGGCCATTTCTGGCCACATGGTCTACCTCCATGGTTCCCTGGCGTTTTACGTCGTATACCGTTGTCTCCGTATACCTCATGCCTGCGGTATCCCACGTCCTGAGCCTGGTCCCCTGGGCGTCCAGCTCCCCGTCCACCCGGCAGCTGTAAAGCCAATACGGGAAATAAACCCCGCTCATACTCTCAATCTGTTTTTTATTGTAAAATGTCTCCGGCACATACTTTTTTCTTCCTATCCACTGGGAAAAAATCTCCTCCGCCTTCTGCCTGTCTATCTGGAAGGGTATTACATAATCCGGTCTGAACTGCCCTTCCAGCCGTCCTGCCAGCACCACCGGATTATGGCAGTAATAGCAGAAAGTCGCTGCAGTGGTTTCGTCCGTCACAATCTGGGCTCCGCAGCTGGGGCAGGTATAAAGAACCGGCTGTGCCCCAGCACTGCCCGGTTCCCGGCGCTCCGGTTCCCGGCTGTCCTGTCCCTGGAGTCCCGGTTCCTGGTGTTCCGCTTTCCTGCGCACCAGTTCCTGACTCAGACATTCCAGTTCCTCCTGGGTAAAATCAGACAGGCAGTATTCGCAGTGGTATTTCTGTGAAGACGGGTCAAATACAAGGCCTCCGTCACAGTTGGGGCATTTGTAGGTTATGGCTGCCATATTCTCTCTCTCCTGTAATCACAGCATTTAGGGCCTTGGTTTCCCGCAATCGCTGCAGAATTTTCCCGTATTGATGTTTCCGCAGGCACAGGTCCACGGTGTATCGGGACGGGGATGGCCGCACTCGCCGCAGAACTTACCCGTATTAGAGGTCCCGCAGCCGGGGCAGGTCCATGCGCTGCCCGGCTGTGTTCCGGGCATCTGACCGGCCATTCCCGCGCTGCCCGGCTGCGTTCCGGCCATCTGGTTGGGCACAGCCCACTGGCTTCCGGCCGGCTGGACGCCCACTGGCTGGCTGGCCATCGGCTGACCTCCCGCCGGCTGACCTCCCATCGGCTGACTTCCCATCGGCTGACCTCCCATCGGCTGACTTCCCATCGGCTGACCTCCCGCCGGCTGGCCTCCCATCGGCTGATTGCCCGCTGGCTGACCTCCCGTCGGATGGCCTCCCATCCCCGGCATTCCGGTATTTCCGGGCATCTGGCCCGGGGCCTGGTTCATCTGCATCTGCTGCATGTTGGTGTTGGATGCCGCGCCCATGAAGCCGCCGCCCATCTGCATTCCCATCCCCATGCCCATAAAACCGGCCATGGCTCCGCTGTCGTTGGAACCTGCATTTTTAAGCCCCTCCGCAATGGTAGTCTGCACATACCCCTCCCTGATTGACGGATCACTCATCATAGCGCCCCGGTTCCTCAGGTTAATCAGGTTCTGGGATTCCTCGTCGTAGGTAATGCTGGCAATACCCACTGCCTGTATCTCCATGCCCCGCATCCGGGTCCATTCCTCATCCAGCGTCTGGGCCATATACTGTCCCAGCTCCCGGCTCCTGGATGTGACGTAGGATATCCTGGTGCCGTCTGCTGACATCTGGTTGATGGATGTCTGCAAAGCCTCCAGGAACTCCGACAGGTACTGCTCATTGATGGAGTCTATTTCCACATGGTCTGCATTCTTTGGAATGACCTCAGCGTAAAATTTAATGGGGTCTGTCACTTTGATGGAATACGTTCCATGGGCCCTCAGGAACAGCTCTGCATTGTAAAAGTTGTCAAAATAATTCACTGGGTTGCGGGTGCCGAATTTAATTCCCTTTATCTCCTGAAGGTTGACATAATATACCTTCTGAGCCCCCGGTGTCACGCCACCGAAACGGATACGGTTAAATGACTCCTTCAAAGCCTCTCCAAACTGCCCGTTAAACATGGAGGGCATGGAGGAATGGCTGACCTTGTAGTAGCCTTCCTCCGCCGTATAATCCACTATTTTTCCGCCGTCCACCAGCATCATAAACTGGTTGGGATACACATGGATGACGGAACCGTCTGACACAATATCAGATGAACCCTTTGTATTAGATCCCTTTCCCCTGCGCACCTGGACGCCCCGGACAAAGACGGTTCTGTCCCCCATATCATCCGGCTCTACGGCCTCCAGCCACTGGTCTGCCAGGGCTCCTCCCACTGCTGTGGTAACTGCTTTAATGATTCCCATGATTAATCCCCTTTCTTAGATGCCTTCTTCTGTCTGCGCCTGCGCTTAACCGGCTCCACTGCCTTGATGGCCACCCAAATCATAAGCGCTGCTATGGACAGCTGAATCACAATGCTGATGATAATCCAGTTCTCCATCACAAAACCAGTGGACTGCATACCAAAATATCCCGCCATCTTGGCTGTGGGCGCGCTGCCTCCCATCTGTCCGTTTATGATTGTATAAAATGTAGCCGCAGGATTAATAAGCAGCAGATAAATCACATTTCCTGATGATGGTTTGACCACATTTTCCCCGAACCCATAAGCCACCACTGAATTATTTATATTCATGGAGGACAGGGAGAGCGAAAACTTATTTATGAAGTATGTCCCGGCCACCACGGCTATCAGCACTCCGTAGGTAACTACCGTGGATATGGTTGACCGCTTGAACAGGGCTGAAAAACAGATTCCCAGGCTTCCCGCAAAAAAGGCCACTGTTATATAGCACATAAGAAGGGACAGGATGTCCTGCCAGGTGATTCCTCCATAGACAAATACCATGGCCACTGCCGGGAAACTGGACACAATCAGCAAAAGCAGCGTGCTCAGCGCGCTCATCAGCTTCCCAATTACCACCTGTGACGCCGTCATCTGGGTGGTGAGCATCAGTTCCAGGGTCTGCCTCTCCCGCTCCCCGCTTATGCTGGCCGCTGTCACGGCCGGCACTATGAACATCAGCAGTATAAACTCAATGGTGGTGACAAACTCATACATATCCATAAAGCTGCTGTACTGGATAACTGCTGTGGACTCTACCTGGGCCACGGCGGAATACATGTTGAGCAGTGTGACCATGGACAGGATTCCGTTGAACAGCACGATAATGAGGGGCAGCCGGATACTTCTGGAACTGACCTTCATCTCCCGGCTATAGACCGGATTTTGCATCATAAGACAACACCACCCTTTCCTCTTCATGTTCTGTCAGCTGCATAAATACGGATTCCAGGCTTCCCTTTTCCCGGGTGAATCCGTTAACCAGCACATCGCTGTCAATGAGCTGCTGGAGCAGCAGGGCCTCGTCCTGGGCATCACCTGCAAACCGTACGCATATATCCTGCTCCCGCAGGGATATGGTCTGCACGCAGGGATGGCTCTTAAGAATGGACAGCGCCTTGTCTATGTTGGTGAACACAGATATAACCAGCGGGTTGGAGGTATTGACCCTGGACAGGATATCGTCTATATTTCCCTCCAGCACCATCCTTCCCTGGTCTATGATTCCTATATCCGTACAGAGCTCGGACAGCTCAGACAGGACATGGGAACTGATTACTATGGTTTTGCCCGACTCCTGGAGCTCTTTTAATATCTCCCTGAACTCAAAACGGGTCCTGGGATCCAGACCTGAAGTGGGTTCATCCAGTATAAGGATGGCCGGATCGTGAATCAGGGCCCTGGCCAGGCACAGCCTCTGCTTCATACCCCTGGACAGTCCGTCCACAAAGAAATCCAGCTTATCCTCCAGCCCCACCTGCTCCAGCAGGGCCGTATATCGTTTCCTTGCCACCAGACCGTTTATGTGGTGGCAGGCCGCAAAAAATTCCATGTATTCCGACACGGTCAGGTTATCGTAAACCCCGAAAAAATCAGGTACATAGCCAATCATGGACTTCAGCTTTCCCAGGTCAAAACGGGCGTTCATGCCGTTTATGGTAATCCTGCCTTCCTCTGCCTCCAGGAGTCCTGTCATGATTTTAATGGTAGTGGTCTTTCCGGCTCCGTTGGGCCCCACAAACCCATAGAGGGCGCCGGTCTCCACCGTCATGTCCAGGCCGCTTAATGCGTGGTATTTTCCGTATATCTTGTGTAATCCTCTTATCTCCAGCATTATTTACTCCTTCCTGTGACAGTCAGTATGGGCAGCATGATATTCCAGGTGTAATCGCCTGTGGCATCGTACACATACTTGATGGTCAGGGTGTTGCCCGGAGACAGGTATGGCTCCAAATCTTCCCTGTCATAGGACTGGACATGGGTATCCATGGAATCATAAGTGCCGGTATTGTAATTATAGAAATACATATTGCCGGCAAAGGGCACCGTGTAATAATACCGCATGCTCTTCACCACCTCATCGCTCATCTGGTGGAAGGACAGCTTCTCCACCTCGATGTCATTTCCCAGATAATACTCTAACATAACCGGAGTCAGGCCGTACATGCTGTTGTTGGACTCGTAATACTCGCCGGACAGCACATTGGGCTGCTTCTGAAGCGCGGACCTGTATATCATGCCATCCTGTTCATAGTTGACATCAATAGAGGATGTAAGCAGGGTGGAACCATACGTCTCATAATTGGAGGACTTTAAAAATTCTGTCTCCTCCTTCTCATTGCTGAATCCCAGTACCCTGGCCTCTGAATGGTAGCCTGACAGATAGCTGCCCATATAGAAGGACAGGAGGTTGGTCCTCTCCAATGCCTGCACATAAGCCGCATCCCGTATATCCTTATCCTCCTTATAGCGGGAAGCCCCTGTAATCTGCTCTGCCATGGCATAGCCAAAATTAGTGATTCCGTATATGACCTTCATGCCGTCCAGGCTTACAGTCTCACCCGGCTCCATGTGGCCAATGAGAATCATCTGATTATACAGAAGTATGGCCACATTGTCCACTTCCTGGCTGTAGTTGTTGGTCAGGGTTCCCGTCACCTTACCGTCAAAGGAATTTACATCGCCTGTAAATCCCTCCTGCTGTCCGTTTTCCGTGCGGCGCTCCATCATAAAGAACTTGGAGTTGAACGCGCCCACATTGTCGGACCTGAGCCTGGTTCCCTCCTCGCCGTAATGTATGGTTATGGACGGCGTCTCCTCACCCGTAAATTTGGGCAGGGGCCCCATATTGTAGTAAGCGCTTCCCGTAATGGGGTACAGGGTGTATTCCGGATTCAAAGTTACGGAGTACGGTTTATTATAGGGAGCCCGCATGTTGATGAATGTGGTTTCCGAAATCTCATCCCTGTCCGTATCCTTTATGGTTGCATAGGTAAAGAAGGGGCCTGTGAACCTGGTGCTCATCCCCATGAGAAGGACCATGCCGGTACAGCACAGAGACAGAATCCCCACAGACAGCTGGTAATACTGGCGCATCCCCCTCTGTTTCCAGAAGAAGTAGAGGCCGGGTCCGGCCAGGGCCACATAGGCCACTGCCAGGGTCACATACAGCCCCACCTTTGGAAGGTTATTGATGTTGCCTGTATTAATCAGTCCCTGGACTGACCAGAACTGGCTGGATGTGCTGCCGTCCATGGCGCTGGCCAGCCCGTTTATCTTATCTTCACCCAGAAGGGTGGTAAACAGATTGTCAATATAAGAGATATTGGCCTGGCAGAATTCCTCTATGTCCACGAAATCATACATGGCCACGGCTACCAGTCCGCTGCCAGCTGAAACCGATGAGAGGACGGACAGCTCATCGCTGCCCAGCACCTCGGTGCCGCCTTTCAGCATGACATCCGTGCAAACCAGGGGGATGGAGGCGCCTTCCGGCCGGTCCACCGCGTATTCCACACCCATGTTGATGACCCGTTCATCCGGTTGGGGAAGAGGCTGCTCCAGAAGTTCCTTTCCAAAGCCCCTCAGGGTATCCTCTCCTCTTTCCCCGGTTCCTATGAGCAGAACGCCGCCTTTGCGGACCCACTCCCACACAGCCTCTATCTGCTGACCTGACAGTTTTCCGGAATCAAAATCCGTTATCAGCAGCACATCCAGCTGGTCCAGTCCCAGTTCCGATGCCGGCAGAGTGGATGCCGTCATCTCGATGGTCTTGGTTCTGAGGGTACTGTAGTTAATGCCCACGCCGTTAAAATACAGAAGCTCCGCCGGACTGTCACTGAGCACACCGATAAAAAGCTCTGCTGTCTCCAGGTTCAGGTTCAGCTTCAGGCGTTTGCTTACCACCTCATCCCCATTCTCATCCAGCAGGCGCACATACATCTGGTCCACCCTTGCCCCCAGCGATATGCTCACTGATTTGTTCACGTTTCCCCCGGGTTCAATTTCAACCGGATACTCATACCGGTATACATCATAATCCAGGTTCATGTTATATCCCTGGAAGTCCGACTCCATGGCCAGAATACACAGGGTTCCATTAAACACCTGGCCGGACTGGCTGGACAGCTCGATTTTAAGGGGCAGGAAACGGCCGCTTTTCGCAGTATTCTGATAACCGTAGACCACGTCCATGGCCACCGGTGATTCCACGGTTTCCTCCTTGGCAGCCGTGCTGTCCGTCCCCAAGGCCTGGGCTCCCAGGGACTGGACCGTGACAGACGCTGCCAGCATTAAGCCAAAAAGGGTGCTTTTCAGCGCCCTTTTTATTTTCTCTGGAAATATCCGCATGTTACACTTCCTCATCCTATATTCTCCGTTCAAGTCAGCTAATGGTTCCAAAATTCTCTTTATTGATGTCAAAATTCACCTGAAGTTTTACCGTGAACACGGTGCCGTCCAAATCGCTGGTCACATTGATGGTTCCCCCGTGCATGTCCACTATTTCCTTTGCAATGGCAAGTCCCAGGCCCGTGCCCCCCGTACTGCTGGAACGGGACTGTTCCACCCGGTAAAACTTGTTGAATATCAGAGGCAGCTCCTCCGGCGGTATGACATAACCGTAATTTGTAATGGAGACCGTCACCACATCCTCCTGGGCCAGTATCTTTACCAGGACTCTTTTTCCGTCGGCGCCATACTTGATGGCATTGCCAATCAGGTTATCGAACAGACGGGCAAGCAGATTGCCGTCAGCTGTTATGATTTTTACCGGTACATTGCTCTGCAGATCATATGACAGGTTCTTTTCCACAAAGTTCGGGTATGCCTCCTCCAGAAGCTGTCCCAGCAGTTTTACCACATCCAGCTGGGATACATGCATGGATATCCTGCCATAATTGAGCTTGGTAAACCCAAACAGATCTTCAATCAGCTTTTCCAGTCGCCGCGCCTTTCCATATGCAATCTCTATGTACTTGTGCTGCATCTGCGCCGGTATCTTACTGTTGCCGGCCAACAGCTCCAGGTATCCGATGATGGATGTAAGGGGTGTGCGCAGGTCGTGGGCCACATTGGTTATGAGCTCGTTTTTGGTGCGCTCCGATTCCCTCTCCTTATCCATCAGTTCCCGTATATCCTCCACCATCTTGTTAAGGTTGGCAGCCATACTGGAGAACTCGTCATCCCCAATCACATCAATGGTGGTGTTCAGATTGCCTTCTGATATGCTCTGAACCGCATCTGATATATTGCTGATATAGCGGATATAGGGTTCCTGCAGAATCATAAACGTCACCGCGAACAGCACCAGCCCGGATACCACATAGACCAGCACCACCGCCACATGGTAATCCAGCACAGCCTGAAGCAGGCGGTTCATACGTCCGGACTCTTCCATGTATCTGGCGATCATGGACACGTTGGTCACCAGAAATATTTCCACCAGACAGGAAATGACAGCGCTGTATAGAATGTTGGTAACAACCCGGGTATGGTAGCGCCTGCTCATATCACTTTTCAATTTTGTAACCTACTCCCCACACTGTGGTGATGATTTTATTCTGTCTGGTGTCCTCTTTCATCTTACCTCTCAGGCGTCTGATATGTACCATGACCGTATTGTTGGCCTCATATACCTTTTCATTCCACACCTTCTCGAATATCTCGTCGGTGCTGAATACCTTGCCCGGGTTGGAAGCCAGCAGGTACAGGATATCAAACTCAATGGGGGTGAGCTTGATTTCCTCATCGTCCACGATTACTTTATGATTATCCTTATTAATGGTCATTCCCTTAATGGTAATCTCGTTATTGGCCTTTTCCTTGGAAGCGCTGTTTGGGTTTAACTGGGTGTAACGGCGCAGCTGTGATTTGACCCTGGCTGTCAGTTCCAGCGGGTTAAAGGGTTTCACCACATAATCGTCCGCCCCTGTTCCCAGCCCTAATATCTTGTCTAAATCCGTGGACTTGGCGCTGAGCATGATAATCGGAATGTTGTTGTTTTCCCTTATCTTCTTGCACATCTCCAGGCCGTTCATCCCCGGCATCATAATGTCCAACAGTACCAGGTGTACCTCTTCTTTGGAAATAATTTCCAGCCCCTTGGCAGCATTCTCCGCCTTAAACACTTTATAACCGTCACTTACAAGATAAATCTCAATCAAATCCGCAATCTCTTTTTCATCATCTACTACCAGGATATTTATATCGGGCATGATGTCCCCTCCTCATATGTTAACTTATATGACCTATTCTAACATAATATATCAAGGTTTTCCTTACTTTTTTCTTGAAATATTGTGGGAATTTCTGTTACAATGCACCGGACCTCCCTATAATGGTAATATCTTCTTTCATTTGTATACATTAAATAAAAATAGACTGAAAAATAGATTTTTTTGCAAATATTTGTGTTCTGTCACAATGGAAAAAGAAGTAAATTATGATATAATTATTTCATAAATATTATAAAAATTTTATAAACTTTTAGGAGGTGAGGATCATCAAGATAGTAACTGTCATGGACAATCTGGCCGGAGAGCAAAAAGCCATGAAGGCAGAACACGGATTGTCCTTTTATGTGGAAACAGGAGATATGCGCATCCTCTTTGATTTCGGAGCAGGCAGGCACGCCCTGGAAAATGCCCTGAGGCTGGGAATCCGGCCGGAACAGGCCGACATTGCAGTGGGAAGCCACGGGCACTATGACCATGCTGCGGGTTACAGGGATTTTGTGGCGGCAGGTCTCAGCTGTCCCCTGGTTACGGGAAACGGTTTTTTTGAAGAAAAGTATGCAAGGAACGGCCTGAAGGCAACCTATCTGGGAACTGGTTTTGACAGCCTGTTTCTGGAGGAGCACGGTATCCGGCATATGGTGTGCGATTCTGTCCTTCCCATTGGCAAGGACTGCTGGGTTATGGGCGGTATAACACGGTCCCATGACTTTGAGACGGTCCCGGAACGTTTTGTGATACGGGACAAAGACGGGTGGAAGCAGGATTATTTTCAGGATGAGGTCTGTCTTGTACTGGAGGACAAAGGTGAACTGGTGGTAATCGTGGGCTGCAGCCATCCGGGCATACTCAACATCCTGGATACAGTAAGTAAGCGCTTTTCCCAGCCCATACGTGCCGTGGTGGGAGGGACCCACCTGGTGGAGGCTGACCGGGAGCGCATACATATGACCCTGCGTACCATGAAGGACCTGGGCATCGGACTTCTGGGCTTTAACCACTGCTCCGGGGAACTTCTGCAAAGCATGATGGCTGAACATCCGGAACTGAACACCGTGTATCTGGGCGCTGGCGACTGCCTGTTCCTCTGATACCCGATGCACTTTTAATTTTTTTGATACCATCGGGGATGTATCTCACGGCAGGAGGAATGTATGCTAGAATTTTCCAGTATGGCACAGGATTTCGTGGAGGCCACATCCTCCCTGGTGGGAGGACGCACCATCAATATCATGGACCGGGAAGGTACCATTATCGCCTCCACGGAACAGGAACGCATCGGTACCTTCCACCAGGGCGCGGCTGAGGTCATTGCCACGGGAAAACCGGTTCTTATTGAGACAAAGGATCTGCCCCGGTATCCCGGAGCAAAGGAGGGCTATAACATGCCCATCTTTCTGAAGGACGAACTGATTGGAGTGGTGGGCATCTTCGGATGCGAGGAGCAGATGCTGAACGTGGCCAATCTTCTGAAGGTCTATGTGACACAGCATTTTGCCCAGCAGGCCATGGCCCAGAAACAGAACGTGGAATCTGAGGTCAGAAACCGCCTTCTGAGCCTGCTGCTTCTGGGAGACATCGGGCAGATGGAAACCATTTACCAGCTGTCCGCCCTGATTCCGGTCCAGCTGGCATTTCCTGTAAAGGTCATTATGATACGGGCAGGCAAGCGGAAAAATACCAGGGAGCAGATGAACCATTACACCCAGCTCTTCCAGAACATGATGTGGCAGGGCACCCTGGACCGCTCAAGAGATGTGTTCGGCATCCAGAACAATGACTGCATCATCATTCACAGTGCTCCCAGACATGGGAAAGCGGACGAAGATCTGGACAAAATCATAGCCCAGGTGGTCCGGGAGGAGGGGCTCTGTATTGCTGTCAGCGGCGCCTGCCCACGGCTGGAGGACATTCCGGGCGGTATGAAGGAATCCAACACCCTGATTTCCATGGAGGGCGGGCCGGTCCGTAATCTGGAGGACAGTCAGGTCAAAATTCAGTATCTGATTTACAAGTCCCTGATTCACGGCGGTACGAAGTACGCGGAAATGCTGTACCGGAAACTGACAGCCAGCCAGGATGCCAGACAGGCCGAGGTCCTTCTGGTGACTGCCAGGGTATATTACCAGGAGAACGGCAGTGTGCAGAAGGCATCCGAGCGGCTTCATCTTCACAAAAACACCCTTCTTTACAGGATGAAACGGCTGTTCCAGCTGCTGGACCTGGAAAATGAGACTCCCTTTACCAGGGAATTCCTGATTCGTCTGATTTTCATGTATCATCCGGTAGATGATATCACCTAAACATATTTGAGGAGGTTTTACAATGTCAGGTTTATTTATATTCTTAGTCATATTTCTGGCCGTAGTATGTATGGTATTGGCCATATCCAAGTTTAACCAGCACCCCTTCATCGTACTTACGGTTATAGCCATTGCTGTGGGCCTGGTTTGCGGAATTCCCACAGAGGAAGTCATCAACACGGTAAAAAGCGGTTTCGGAAACATACTGGCCAGCATCGGTATTGTAATTCTGGCAGGAACCATCATCGGAACCATTCTTGAAAAAACAGGTGCTGCCCTGACAATGGCCAACACCATCCTTAAAATGGTCGGAAAAAAGAACAGCGTCCTGACCATGGCCATCACAGGCTATGTGACAGGTATCCCTGTATTCTGCGACTCCGGCTTTGTCATCTTAAGCCCTATATCAAGGGCCCTGGCCAGCCAGAGCAATGTATCCCTGGCCGTTATGGCCACTGCCCTGTCAGGCGGTTTATATGCAACCCACTGTCTGGTTCCTCCCACTCCCGGCCCCATTGCCATGGCAGGTACCCTGGAAGCCGATCTGGGGCTGACCATACTGGTAGGACTTCTGGTATCCATACCAGCCACCCTGTCGGCGCTCATCTATGCCAAGAAGGTATCCAGCAAAATTGATATTCCCGCCAACCCTGAGTACACAGTGGATGAGCTGCTTCAGAAATACGGCAAGCTGCCCGGCGCTCTTCACAGCTTTTCACCAATCCTGCTTCCCATCGTACTGATTGCACTTAAATCCGTAGGTGATTTCCCAAGCGCACCCTTTGGAGACGGGGTTGTAAAAATGTTCTTCTCCTTCATCGGTAATCCTGTTATTGCCCTGATTTTAGGCGTGTTCCTGGCCATGACCCTGGTTCCGGCTGCTGAGAAGAAAAATACCTTGTCCTGGATTACAGAAGGTGTCACCAATTCCGCCGGCATCCTGGCCATCACCGGCGCAGGCGGCGCGTTTGGAGCCATTCTTCAGAAACTTCCTATTGCAGATGCCCTGAGCGCTTCCCTTCTGGGCCTTGGCGTAGGCGTATTCCTTCCCTTCATCATTGCGGCCCTGTTAAAGACAGCCATGGGCGCTTCCACCGTGGCCATGATTACCACCTCCGCTATGATTGCCCCGCTGATGCCTGCCCTGGGATTCACCTCCCCGCTGGCAAAGGTACTCGTCATCATGGCCATTGGCGCCGGTTCCATGACCGTGTCCCATGCCAATGATTCCTACTTCTGGGTGGTATCCCAGTTTTCCGATATGGAGACAAAGGATGCTTATAAGTGCCAGACCGGCATGACCGGAGTTATGGGTATCGTGACTATTATAGTTGTATTTCTGCTTTCGCTGGTGTTTGTGCATTAATCAGGATGCAAATTTGTTACATGTTGTAAAAAGAATCCCCAGGCCGGCCCGGGGATTCTTTCTTACACGATTCTATCTTGAATGTTTTTCCTGGAACGTTTCTTTCCGGAACATTCCTAATTACTGCTCATAACCGGCTTAAAGACCCTGCTCCTGGCCGGGTCCTCCTGATCTGCGGACTCCTTAGCCATAAGAATGGCCTCCCGGCAGAACTGCTCCTGGGAATTGACCAGGACCTTTCCCCTCTTGTCTTCCTTCTCGTAGCTGCCGTCCGGCTGAAGAATATGGGCCTTTACATTGTCCTCCAGCTCCACTTCCAGAATATGGATGACCTTTTCCCTTAATACCTCGTCCTCAACAGGGAACATGATTTCCACCCGGCGGTCTAAGTTCCTGGGCATCCAGTCCGCGCTGCCCATGTATACCTCAGGACTTGCGTCATTAAAGAAATAAAAGATACGGCTGTGCTCCAGGAAGTTTCCCACAATGGAACGCACGGAAATATTCTCGCTGAGTCCCGGTACGCCTGCCTTGAGGCAGCAGATACCCCTGATAATCATTTCCACCTTCACGCCTGCGCAGGACGCCTCATACAGAGCTGTGATAATTTCCTTGTCACAAAGTGAATTCATCTTGGCCATAATATGGGCGGGCCTTCCTTCCCTGGCATGTTCAGCCTCCCTGCGTATCATGCGCAGGAACCGTCCCCTGAGCCAGAGAGGGGCCACAGACAGCTTATTCCAGGCCAGGGGCTCGGAATAACCTGACAGCATATTGAATACAGCTGTGGCGTCCTCCCCTATCTGGGGATTGCAGGTAAGTATGCCGCAGTCCGTGTAAAGCTTTGCTGTGGAATCATTGTAATTGCCGGTGCCCAGATGTACATAGCGGCGGATTCCATCTTCCTCCATCCGTACCACCAGGGTAATCTTGCTGTGGGTCTTAAGGCCCACCAGGCCATATATTACATGGCACCCTGCCTTCTCAAGCATCTTTGCCCAGTTGATATTGTTTTCTTCGTCAAAACGGGCTTTCAGCTCCACCAGAACCGACACCTGCTTTCCATTGTCCGCTGCCTCCGCCAAAGCCGCAATAATGGGAGAGTTTCCGCTGACACGGTACAGGGTCTGCTTGATGGCCAGGACCGACTGGTCCCGTGCAGCGCTGCGAACAAAGTTCACCACCGGATCAAAACTCTGATATGGATGGTGAAGCAGGATATCGCCCTTCCTGATATTGGTGAATATATCGTCTTCATTCATAAGGGCCGGCACGGGCTGGGGCACATACCTGGGTGCCTTGAAGAGCTCAAAGCCTTCCAGTCCATACATCTTCATGAGAAACGTCAGGTCCAGAGGGCCGTTGATTTCAAAAATATCCTGGCTGTTTATGGACAGTTCCCTGCGGATGATTTTAAGGAGACGCTTATCCACATTGTCCTCGATTTCCAGACGGATGGCCTCGCCCCACTGGCGTTTCTTAAGCTGCTTCTGGATTTCCTCCAGCAGGTCCACCGCCTCCTCCTCATCTATGGTAAGGTCGGCATTTCTCATGATGCGGAAGGGATGAGAGGCCACAATGTCATAATTGAGGAACAACGAGGGCATGTTCCGCTCTATGATTTCCTCCAGAAGGATGACCACCCTGCGCTCCTTGCCGTCCTCATCTATCTCCCTGGGAAGCTCCACAATTCTGGAAATCACCGAGGGAACCTGCACCATGGCAAATTCCAGCTCCTCATCCTCTCCGCTCTTTTTCCTCAAAAGCGCAGCGATATTCAGCGTCTTGTTCCGTATCAGCGGGAAGGGTCTGGATGAATCAAAGGCCATGGGCGTCAGAACAGGATATACATTCTTCCTAAAATACTCGTCCGTATATGCCGCCTCTTCTTCCGTCATATCCTCATGCTCTGTAATCATGCGCAGCCCATTCTGTCTCAGGGTTGGCACCAGGGAACGGTTGTAGGTTGAATACTGCATCTCCACCAGCTCATGGGTCCTCTCGCTGATTCGGTCCAGCTGTTCCTGGGGCGTCAGACCGGCGATATCGGGCTTGGTGTACTTTGCATGTACCATGTCCTTTAAGGAGGCCACCCTGACCATATAAAACTCGTCCAGATTGGAGGCGGTTATGCTCAGGAATTTAAGACGTTCAAAAAGGGGAATGCTCTTGTCCCTGGACTCGCTGAGCACACGGTAGTTGAATTCCAGCCAGCTCAGCTCACGGTTAACATAATTCGTCGGGTCCGCTGCAAAATCCACAGGGACTGCTTCCGGCCTGACAGCGGCATTTGCCTTAGCCCCAGTCTGTGCCTTAGCTCCGGCACTTATTTTAGCCCCGCTGTTCGCCTTCACCGTATCGTCTGCCTTAACCCCTGCGTTTTCCCTGGATGAGCCGCTCTTTGCCGAAGCAGCCCTTGAGGTATCGGTTTTTTCCGCTCTGTTTTTCTCTACTTTCGCTTTTTCTGTCTTGGATTTAGATGCCTGAGGCTTTCCAGCTGATTCTGCCATATCTACACCCTCCTTTTCTGTCTGAGTATCGGCCTTATGCCAAATATCTCTTCAAAGAAATCCGCCTTCTGTTCAAAGGATGCGGCTTCCAACGCCATATTCCCCGGATAACCGGTGGTGATTACCAGTTCATTTTCCCGGATAGCCATGCGGCAGTCCACCAGCTTTCCCCTGTGGCTGCGGTCCATGGAATTGGCCAGACGCAGGATGGCCGTCAGCTTGGCAATGAGGATGGTGATGGCGTTGCGGCTCATTCCTATATCCTCCTCCTGATGCACCTGGGTCTCCAGCTGTACCTTGTCATAGTCAAAATCACGGATATTATACCGCACCACATTGGCAATGATCTCCCGCTCCAGATGGCTCAGGCCGATGATTTCCGTGGACATGATAATGTTATAGGAGCATTCGTTGGAATTCTTTATGCTTATAAACTTTCCGCAGGCATGGAGCAGCACCGCAATCTGCAGCATCAGCCGTTCCCGCTGCCCCAGGCCGTGGAATTTCTTCATGTTGTCAAAGATACACAGGGCATACTGTTCCAGCACCTGGTTATGGCTGGTGTGGCACTTATAGCGCTTCGCAATGTTCCTGGACGCAGCCAGTATATCGTTCTCAAAGTTGTGGCTGAATTTCACTAGCTTGTTCTCGCTGGCATATTCTGCTGCAATGCCGTCACAGAGGCGGATGCCGGGCACCCAGAACATCTCGGCCCCGGTCAGCTCCAGAATCCGTTTGTATACCACCACACTTGGCAGGAGCAGGGACGCATACTCGCTGTTGACTCCGAATCGCTCCTCGATCTGATCCGTTGTCATCTGGCACATGCGCTCGTAGAAACGGTTCATCGTGGCCGCGTCAACCTTATCCCCGTAGGTATTCAGGTCCAGCCTGTTGATAATATAAAGAATATTCTCACCGATGCCAATGAGGTTTGTGATTTCCCTGTCCTTCAGATACATCTTCCGGAAGGTGAACAGTTCATTGTCCACAATCTCCTCTATATGCTGCTTGTGCTCTTCCACAGTGGCCGGTATCCTGGCTAACAGCCCCCTTACGCGAAGGGTGCCCAGGGGCAGGTTCTGAGTGGTCACCAGAGAATCCTTGTCAAAAAGAGACAGCTGCGCGCTTCCGAATCCCACATCCACGATGGCGGTCCCCTTCTGGATAATTTTATTAAATTCTGCTGCCTTGGCAGCTATGGCCTTATAACTGATGAACCGCTGCTCTGAATTACTGATAATGCGCACCGTAAGCCCTGTCCTCACCCGGATCTGGTCCAGGATAATCTGGCGGTTGTGCGCCTCCCTCATGGCACTGGTTGCATATGCCCTGTAGTCCTTTACCTTATAGGACTTCATAATCTGGACAAATTCCTCCAGTACCTGGCACATCTCCTCCACCAGCTCATAGCTTATCTTACCTGTGCTGTAGGTGTCTTTACCAAGAGCTATTACATGGCGTACGTGGTCAATACGCCGGATTCCTGTCTTATAGGTCATCTCATAGATACCCAGCTCCAGCTCAAATGAACCCACATCAATCGCCGCAAATGTCCGAACTGCCACTTTTCTCAACTCCTTATCGGTCCCTTATAGGTTGACTCATGGTTATTATATACGGCCTCCTCCCATCATACATCGAAAGGCGGTAAAAACTATGTAAAATTTACGTAAAAGAAGTCCCGCACAGAACCTACTGCCTTGCCTTCAGATGGGTTATGAACTGCGCAGCCGTTCTTCCCGACAAACCTCCGTGGCTCAGTTCCCACTTGTTGGCCTCGGCAAAAAGCTCCTGCTCCGGCATATCCAGGCCATGGCGATCCGCCAGCGCCTTTACAATGGTCTCAAACTGTCTCTTATCCGGTGAGCCGTAATAGATGGTGACACCGAACCGTGCTGCCAGGGACAGCTTTTCCTGCACCGTATCGTTGTTGTGGAGCTCGTCGTCCAGCTCCCGCTTGTCGCTGAACTTCTCACGTATAAGGTGGCGGCGGTTGGAGGTTGCATAGATGAGCACGTTGCCAGGACGCTTGCCCAGCCCTCCCTCCAGAATCGCCTTCAGATACTTATACTCAAGCTCATAATCTTCAAATGACAGGTCATCCATATAAATAATGAACTTGTAGTTTCTGTCTTTAATCTGCTCCAGCACATCGGACAGCGCCTTAAACTGGTGCTTATATACCTCAATGATGCGCAGACCCCTGCCATAATATTCATTGAGCACCGCCTTGACGCTGGAGGACTTGCCTGTTCCCGCGTCTCCGAAGAGAAGTACATTGTTGGCTTCCTTTCCCTCCACGAAGGCTTCTGTGTTCTCTATGAGTTTCTGCTTCTGAAGTTCATAGCCAACTATATCCTTAAAATATATGTGCTCCACATTGATAATGGGGTCGATGATAACAGGCTGGCCTTCCTCCCTCTCGATGATGCGGAATGCTTTATTGAGCCCGAATTTTCCCACACCGAATTCCCTGTAGAAATCCACCACATGGTCCTGGAACTCCCCTGCATCCGCAGATTCCTCCAGCTGTACTGCCAGGTTTACAATCCTGTTTCTGACCCGGCGGTTAAATACACGGCTGTCCTTCCTGGCCGGTTTATAGTCTTCCATCAGGGCCCACAGTCCGGAGGGTTCCAGGTTTCGTATATCGTAATCAAACAGGGCCTTGAAGATCCGGCAGTCCTCCCTGGCCAGCTCATCCAGGGAACCGCCCGCCGGTCCTGTTATCTCACATGTGGTAGTGTATGCATTTTCATTGTTTGCCAGACAGAAGGCCAGGAAACAATGCCAGAGGTTTCCCTCAAATCCGTACTTAACAGCCAGCTCCGTCAGTCGTCCGCCGCAGGACGCACCGTCAGGCTCCTGCCCTCCCTGTGCGTATCCCATCAGATGGGCTATATCACGAAACAGCTCCTGGTGCTCCAGGTTTCTATATATTACTAAATCTTTGATATCCATGACCTTCCTGCCTCCCTAATAATTTCCCAGAATCCTCATGCTGACCGCTTCCTCGGAGATTCCCAACAGTGCGTTGCGGATTGCCGGGTCGCCCAGCGAGCCCTCCACATCCACAAAGAACCGGTATTCCCAGCTGCGTCCCTCTATGGGGCGGGATTCTATCATCAGCATGTTCACATCGTTATAAATAAAGTTTCCCAGCATATTATACAGGGAGCCGCTCTTATGTAAACCTTCAAAGCAGATGCTTACCTTTCCCGCATCCTTCCTGTACATGGGTTTCCTGGCAACGATAATGAACCTGGTGGTATTGTTCTTATTGTTGTTGATGGAGGCCTCCAGAACCTTAAGGCCGTAAAGTGCTCCTGCCGTGGGACTGGCTACCGCTGCCTGGGATACTTCCCCCTCTTCCAGTACTTTCTTGGCTGCCCCGGCTGTATTCTCCACACTTATCTGGCTCCACTGCCTGTGGGCGCCCAGATACCCTGAACACTGCATCAGTCCCTGGGGATGGGAATATACACGCCTGATATCCTCCAGGGAGGCCTCCGGCAGGCCTAAAAGCGCGTGGTCCACTGCCACCTTTGTCTCTGCCACAATGTATATGTCATGCTTCAGCAGATTATCGTAATTGTCAATCACGGCCCCTGCCAGGGAATTCTCGATGGGAAGAACTCCATAATCAGCCCTTCCCTCCTCCACCTCTATCATGGCATCCTCAAAGACCGGAACATGGTATACATCAGCATCTTCCCCAAAATACTGGAGGGCTGCCCTGTGGCTGTAGGCCCCCTCCACTCCCTGGTAGACAATGCGCGCACCTTCCCTCTTCAGCTCGTCCACCATGGTAAATCCGGTATCACCGCCCTTGCCATGCTCCGCCAAAAGACGGTACTGCAGCCTGCGGCTGATGGTCATAATCTGTGAGAAGAGCTCATGCACTCCCTTCCGGTTGAATTCACTGTGGGCCATGGCTGCCACTGCGGCCAGCTTCTGCTTTTCCCGCTGTCCGTCGTATACAGCCTTTCCCGTTCCAATCTTAAATTCCGCCACCTGGCCGCAAAGCTCCATCCGCTTTTCAAACAATTCCACCAGCCTGGTATCTATCTCATCCAGCTGGCCTCTGATTTCCTGTAAATCCAGATTCTCCATGGTTATTTATCCTGCTCCTGTTCTTCCTTCATCTCTTTCAGCATACCCTCTATCACATCCCTTGTATATGCCCCTGGAAACTTGCGTTTTTCAGCCGGAAGCTCCTTGATATAGATAGGTTCCCCGTAGCGTATGCACACATGGCTGGGCTTTACGAAGGGCAGGTGCTGTTCAAATATCTCTGCCGTACCCGTGATGGCCACCGGTATAACAGGACATCCGCTTTTCTGCGCAATCTTCAGACTTCCCTCATGGAACGGCAGAAGCTGAGTCAGCTCCTGGTTCTCATTGCGGGTTCCCTCCGGGAATATCCATATGGATACGCCGGATTTCACCTTCTCGATGCCTTCCAGGATGGTCTTTAAGCCCTCCTTTATATCCACGCGGTCCAGGAAGAGACAATTGACCCTCTGCATCCAGGTGCGCAGAAGGGGTATCTTTAACATTTCCTTCTTAGCCACAAACCCGGTCAGCCCCGGAACCGTCATATAACCCACCAGTATGTCAAAGTAGCTCCTGTGGTTGCCCACATAGAGGACAGCCCTGTCTGACGGTATGTTCTCCAGCCCCTGCACCTCATATGTAACGCCTGCAAGCTTCAATATAAAACGGAACACCCCCTGAATCTTTCCAAGACTCACTTTCTGGACTCCCACAGGGTCCGTTTTGGCCCTGAACCTGAGTACGGCCAGTAACGGCACGGAAAAAATCAGGTATAATATGACAGTCATGGCCACCAATATAATACGTATCATTGCCTTCTCCTTTATACATCTTTATTTATATGTCAAGAAATGTTTATTTTCCATTATATCAAAAAGGACGGCTTAAATACAATACCCTGCAACCAGGTTTGTCATTTAATCGCCGCCCTTGGGCTTTGTGAGATATTCAAACAGGAGACCTGTCATAAACCAGAGTGGTGCGAACTTGAGCCGTATGACCCCGCCCACATTATCGGGCCACAGGGAGTAGTCCCATGGACAGATTCCTATACTGGTAAGCCATATACCGGTTATATATTCCGCAATAAAAATCAGAACCATATAAATCAGTCCGTGCCGTATGGACCGGCCAACACGGCTGAGCCTGTCCTGACCTGCGTCCTCCAGTCCCGGAAGACCGGTAAGCCAGCTGTCTATGAACCGGCTTATGGGAAGCAGGAGAGCTCCCATGCCATAGATGGGAAACATGATAAGGGAGGTACGGCCTATAAGCCGCCAGTCCCCGGCCATGATGGAGTCCACTGAGGTAAACATGACCTCCAGACACCATCCTGCGATTCCGCATCTGCAAAAGTTAAGAAATAATTCGTATATTTTATTTTCGTGGTTGATTTGTCCTGTCTGCGCTCTCATAGCCATTAGTATGAGCCTGTGCAGCTGCCTTCTATTCGCAGACAGCTGCTTTTCCAGAACTTTCCGTGTTCCCGGGGCAGGGATTTACCAAGCTGCGGGGATTTTCCCTCTGAAGGGTTTCTGCATCCCCGGGAATCCTCTACAACAGCGGCGACAAAAGGCGGCTGGACTGTTCCTTTATGCGCATCCACAGATTCCTGTCCGCATATTCTTCCCTGGTGATTTCCCGGCAGTGGGGCAGGTCATTCATAAAGGCCTCCTCCAGCTGGCCTGTGACTTCCTCATCATAAATGGTGGCATTGACCTCAAAGTTCAGTTCAAAACTTCGTATGTCCATGTTGGCTGTTCCATAGCAGCTCACCCTTCCGTCTATCATAATGCCCTTGGAGTGAAGGAATCCGTTTTCATACACGTAAACCCTGGCCCCATAGTCCAGAAGCTCCCCTGCATAGGAACAGGTAGCCCAGTACACAAAGGGATGGTCCGGCTTGCAGGGAATCATCAGCCGCACATCCACACCTGAAAGGGCCGCAATCTTAAGGCTGGAAAATATGGCGTCATCCGGTATGAAGTAGGGAGTCTGTATATAGATATGGTGCTTTGCCTTGTGAAACAGCTCCAGGTAATTATTCCGTATATGGGGCTCCCTGGTATCCGGTCCGCTGGTAATAATCTGCATGCAGACCATCTCGTTTACATGGTCCGGGTCCGGCCACACAGCATGAATCTGGCCGTTCAGCCGGCGTCTGGCATACTCTGCCTCCTCCCCGAAGTAGCGGATTTCCTTAAACAGGTTCTCCCCTGTCACGTAGTTCCAGTCCAGCGCAAAACGGATCTGCAGACTGATGGCTGCCTCCCCTTTTATTTCCAGATGGGTATCACGCCAGTAGCCAAACTTGGGGTCCCGCGATATATATTCACGGCCTATGTTAAAGCCACCCACAAACCCCGTGTTGCCGTCCACCACCACGATTTTCCGGTGGTTTCGGTAATTTACCCTCAGGTTAAGCCATCCCAGGAAGGGAGGAAAGAATACCCCCACCTTGATCCCCGCACTGCGCATCTGGTCCCAGCGCTTCTTCGGCATGAAGCGGCCGCCCATGCCGTCGCACAGAATTCTCACTTCCACGCCTTCCCTCACCTTATCCAGAAGAATGGGGACAATGGAGTCAAACAGCTCATCGTTCTTGATGATATAATACTGTATGTGGATAAACCTGTGGGCCTGGCGCAGGGCATTTCTCAGGGCCTCAAATTTAGCCTGCCCGTCCGTGTATATCTGCACCTGGTTGTTCACCGTAAGCACAGACCCCGATGTCTCCAGATTATAGATAATCAGGCTCTTAAAATCTCTGGACATGGGGTCCATCATTTCCTCCGGCATGTCGTCGGAGCGTATGATGTCTTCCTGGCTTTTGACCGGCAGGTTCAGCCTGTCGCTGACTTCCTTCACCCGGAACATCCTGCTCTTCTTCATATCCTGGCCAAAGAGCAGGTAAAAGACGATTCCGAACACCGGGATGAAGTACAGGGCCAGAAGCCAGGTCCAGACACTTCTTGGGTCCCTGCGCTGAAAAAATATGATAATAATTGAAAATGCCAGATTGATATACAGCAGGTGGTCCAGCAGCCATCCCCATACCGTCAGTACCGTACTCCAGATTAATTCCATTTTACAGCCTCTCTCCTAATCTGATGCTTCCGTTATATTCCCATCCTCGTCAATATTCAGTTTCACGGTGCAGTACCGGTTTTCATATTTCAGGACCTGCAGGCGGCCTGTGGCCAGATCCGCCTCCACAGAGACGATTCTGGCTCCCTTCTGCCCACCGGATATATAGTCCTTTAACGGCCCGTCGGAATTGCTGAGATCCAGGCCCATTAGCCTGAGAAGCATTCCTCCGGTCAGCTTACCCTTTTCCTTCTCGTCATTCAGATAACGCTGGACCGCGTCCACGCAAATCCGGGCCTCTGTCTGTGCGGTTGCCTCATGGGCAGCGTTTATATAGTTCATCATATTAGGCACCGCGATACACAAAAGTATGGACAGGATTGCAACCACCGCAATCAGTTCCACCAGAGTAAACGCACAATTTCCCTTTTTCTTCATGTCCTTTTTCCTCATATCTTATGCTTCCCGCCATAAGCCTCCGATAATGGCTCATTGTATCACATATAGGATTTAATTTCCAGACTCAATCCTGCCCTCCCCGGTATCGCCATTATAAACGGCCTTATACGTTTTGCCGTTTATCTGGCCTTCCCAGTAGGCGCTGTTCTTATCTTTATCAAAATGGTATTCCTCTTTCTCAGATTCCTTTATGACGCCCGCGTCCAGCATGTCCTGCTGTGCCTTTCCCAGTGTATAATTGGATCTGGCATTGGATATGGCTACCTGCTCCGCTGATTTGTCCTGGATTCCCCGGTAGGAAGGCACTGCTATGGCCACCAGTATTCCCAGTATGGCAATGACACAGATTAGTTCCACCAGCGTAAATCCTTCCGTTCTCTTCTTTCCCTTTTTCATATGTATACTCATTATCATGACTCCTCTTTTCTTTTGTACGATTGCAGCTCCCTACTGGACGGAATACAGTATTTTCTCAGCCTCCTCCATATCGGTTTCTCCGTCGGCAGCCATCCTCAGGACATGGTCCCTTAGAGGCATGGAGCCTTTCTTTTCCTGGTATTCGCGGATGGATGAAAGGGGCTCATTATCAAGTATCATGGCCTTAATCTGTTCATCCACATCCATTATCTCATAGACCGCTGTCCTCCCGGTATATCCCGTACCCCCGCAAAGAGGACAGCCCGCAGACCTCCACAGCCTGTCTGGAATATGCCTCCCCCGCTCCGCAAATATCCTTTGCTCCCGCTCGTCCGGCTCGTAGGGCTGACGGCAGTTGGGACAGAGCAGCTTTACCAGTCTCTGGGCTATGATTCCGGACAGGGAAGCCGCTGCCATATAAGGAGGAACTCCCATATTGCGGAGTCTGTGAATGGTGGAAGCGCAGTCATTGGTATGAAGGGTGGACAGGACCAGATGTCCTGTGATGGCTGCCCTGACTCCGATGGCCACTGTCTCCTCATCCCTCATTTCGCCTACCATGATCACGTCCGGGTCCTGTCTTAAGATGGATCGCAGGGCAGACGCAAATGTAAGGCCGGCTTTGGAATTGACCTGAACCTGGGTAATTCCGTCCATAACTTTCTCAGCCGGATCCTCCACTGTAACTATGTTGATCTTCTTTTTCACCATCCGGTTTATGGCAGCGTACAGGGTGGTTGTCTTTCCGCTTCCAGTGGGACCTGTCACCAGGACCATACCGTGAGGCGCCTTAAGGATATGCTCAAATACAATCCTCTGTTCTTCCTCCATTCCCAGACGCCTTATATCCATCAGCGAGTTATTCCTGTCATTTCCCAAAAGCCTGAGAACTGCTTTCTCTCCATAAATGGAGGGAAGGGTGGAGATTCTCAGGTCCGTGGACACCTCACCCCGCTCATAATGATATTTTCCATCCTGCGGAAGACGTTTTTCCGCAATGTCCATACCGGCCATCAGCTTAAGCCTGGTTATCATGGGACGGTGATATTCCATTTTAAGCGTAGTATGGACCATTAGGTCCCCGTTGATTCTGATGCGGATGACCAGATCATTCTTTCCCGGCTCCACATGAATGTCACTGGCATTTTTATGGAAGGCCTCCTCTATGACCGTATTGACCATGCGTACCACAGGAGCGCTTTCCACCCGTTCCATGAAGGCCAGCTCTGAAACAGAGGCTTCCGCAGCCGCGCCAACTCCCACACCGGGCCTCTCCATTGAAACATATGGATTCTCTCCGTATACGTGCTCCGGTGCGGAACCATAGGCCTTTTTAAGCGCCTGCTTCAGTTCCTTCTCCGGCGCCAGCACTGCCCTGACCTTCATACCGGACAGGGTTTCCACCTCATCCAGCACATCGGGAGACACCGGATAGGCTGCCGCCACTATAAGACACTCTTCCTCAAAACTCATGGGAAGAATCCGGTTTCTCACGGCAAAGGACGGCTCAATCACGGCCGCTGACTTACGATCAGCCTTGAGAGGGCCAAAAGGCGCCACCTCCATATGGTCCCTGGCAGCTGCACAGGTCAGCAGTGCTGCTTCTGTAACATAACCGAACTCTGTCAGTATTTCCTCAATGGAGCATTCCGGCCTTCCCTGCTTAAGACGCATGGCGCGGTCCAGCTGGCTCCGGGTCAGATATCCACTGTCAATCAACAGGTTTTCTATAGGTATTTTATCTGGCACTGTTGTCTCCTCTCCCTTCCATATGGTATACTTTCGCCAGGCAGCAGTTTATGACGGAAGCGGGGTAATACCATGGTTTTTATCTATTTTGTATTATACGGACTGTTAGGCGCAGTGACAGGCAGCTTTCTGAATGTCTGTATCCTGCGCATACCTGCAAACCAGAATTTTGTAACCGGGCGTTCCCACTGTCCGGCATGCGGCCATGTACTGGCCTTTTACGATATGGTTCCTGTTCTGTCCTGGTTATTTCTAAAGGGCCGGTGCCGGTATTGCAGGGCCCCTGTTTCCATTCAGTATCCGGCTGTGGAGCTTCTCACTACATCTGCCTTTCTCCTGTGTCTCCTGGCAAAAGGGCCAGGTATGGAGTCAGCCCTTATGTGTATGTTTTCCAGTATTCTTATTACAGCTGCATTTATAGACGCACGGCACATGTACATACCTGACGGCATCCATATCCTGATTCTTATTCTGTCCTGTATCTCACTGGCAGCCGGATCCGGACCCGCCATTATTAACCGGCTGGGCGGCTCCCTTCTGGCAGGCGGTTTCCTGGCTCTTGTAAATCTGCTTAGCCGGGGAGGCGTTGGCTGGGGCGACGTAAAGCTCTTTGCTGCCAGCGGTCTGCTGATTGGCGCAGCTCCTGCAATAACGGCCCTTCTGATGGGCTATGTCGCAGCAGGCCTTTGGTATGCAGTTCCTCTTGTGCGGGGAAGGGTTGGCCGAAAGACGCAGATACCTATGGCCCCGTTTTTTGCAGTGTCCCTGATGGTATGCGGTCTTTGGTTCAGACAGCTGTTCCTGTGGTATCTGGGTTTTTTCCGGTAATGGACCACACCCGTTTCATTTCTCATGGTCAGCTGCCTTCATAATAGCGGTATACACCGTTTCCATTCAGATAAACTTTTACTTCCGGGTCATCCCCTCTGCTGGAACGGTACGGTTTGCTAATGACCATCACGGATCCGTCCCGGTCATCAAATACAATGTCCGCCATCATGGAAAAGCTGTACCCGCTGCTCTCTACCCTGGTGCGGACCGTGGCCAGGGATTTAAGGGGATGCGCTGTCAATGTAATGTCAATTGTTGTTGTGCTGTCTGTTATGTTACTGTCTGTAGTAAAACCGTCTGCCGCAGGGGCATCCGCCGCACCATCATCTGTGCCGCCGGAATCCTCTGAACATCCCTTTCCGCGGACCACATATTTCTTGTTCCCCAATGCATGGTACAGATACCGTTCCCAGCGAAGTTCTTCCTCTGCATCCGTTGTATCCGTGTCCTCCTCCGAAGAAAAGGATTCTGCCTTAAGTTCCCCATCTTCCCCTTCCTCAGCCTCTTCTTCGTCCATCATTGCATCAAATTCTTCCCTGACCCTGTCGCAGTCTTCCTGGAAATTCTGCCAGATCAGATTCATGGCCGGGGACTCCCCACTGCTTACTGCCTCGCAGAAGGAGCGGTGGATGGTCTTGGCGGAGAGCTGGGCCTCCATATAGCGCCTGTTTTTCAGGGCAGCTTTCATATTGTACCGGGAAATAGCCATATATCCGCTGGACAGCACAGCTAAAAGCGTCATGAGCAGTACCACATACATCAGGCTGCTTCCACGGGTATGCCCATTATTTTTTCTTACAGTTCTTCTCCTGCCCATCATGTCCCGCCTTCCCAATCCATGGTATAACCATACATGGAACCGATGGCCGTCTTCTGCTCATATATAACATCCCCGTCCTTCTTCACCTTTATGCTCACTTTGGCCCGCGTATTCTTTGTTCCGCTAAAATCCAGCTCTAATTCCATACCGCCCAGTTCCGCTACTTCTAATTCCTCGGCGGAGATACTCGGCCAGTCCTCCACCGGCGGCAGTTCTTCATAATATGACCTGCCCTCCTTAATATCCGGAATCTTCTCTCTGTCCCTTACATAGTACGATATCACACCTGTATCTTGGTAATCGCAGAAAAATACATAGCCGTACCTCAGCTTTTCCTCCAGACCGCGATACGCCTCGCTGCACATGGCCTTTGCCTGGGAAAGCCGGTCCAGCTCATAATACAGCTTCATCTGCGGATGAATGAAACCGGAAATAAATACAGCCAGGACCGCGGCAATGGCCAGCGCAGCCACTGTCTCAATCAATGTAAATCCTCCGTTGTTCTTCCCTGTCCTGCTTTCTTTCGCCATATTCCCCGCCTTTATCTGTGCCTGTAAAATGTCATATGGTTGCCTGTATCCTCCTCCGATTCAGTGATTTCATACTGTTCAAATATTTCCCGGACTCCGTTCTCTTCTTCCAGGCCAAACTCCACTGCAATGGTTTCTCCGGTAGGCTCTCCCTCCCCTTCGCCGGCCAAGGCGCTGAGGTTATAATTAGACTGTTCCAATCTCTGCTCCCCGGACAGCTGGCCTGCATTGGCAGCCGTCATCATCAGAAACCCTGTACAGACAACTGCCAGGAGGGCAGTTGATACCACAATCTCAATCAGAGTAAACCCTCCTCTGGATGACCTGTTAACCGATTTCTTCATAATAATACCTGACCTCCACGATTCCCTTCATTCCCTGATACGTTTCCTGTCCATCCTCTCCGCTCTCATACACAGCTTCCACATCCATAAAGCTTACCAAAACACTTTTCTGTTCCCTGTATATTTCATCTGCAAACGTCATCACATCCTTTGGGTCCGGACATTCTATTTCCATGGTAATGACTGATTCCTTTACCGTCCTGCCGGCTGGCCCGCTTTCCACGGCCGGCTTCCCGCTTTCCTCCGGGTCATCGCTTTGCGCGTCATAGGTTTGCGTGTCATAGGAAATTTCTGCCGCTGCAGCTCCGCCTATACTCATGCGGCGTATGCTTACCCCTGCCCTGGCTGCCATGTCCTGCAGGCTCCTGTCCATAAAAATATCATCAATATCCCGGTAGAAGAAATCCTCTGTATTCCTTAAACGCTCCCATTCCTTTAACTTCTGTTCCAGTTCCTCATAATGGCTCAGGTAAAATTCCATTTCCTCCCTTTCCTGATTCCCGCTTTCCATCAGCTCCATGGACTTCCGGTATCCGGCGCGGCACGGCCAGATAAATACTTCCAGCGCCACAGCCCAGATAATGATGGTGAACAATACACCTATGAGAAACCGCTCCCTGCTACTGAGCTTCATCCTGTCCTCCCATTCCCAGAGTTCCGTAAACAGTTGCGTATATCCGCTCTGTCTCCCTGTCCTCTGCGCTCTTTTCCCACAGGCTGTGTCCTACCTGCCTGAAAATCCCGGAATGTTCCACCCTCTCCACGTAGGCCGGTACATCCTCAGAACGATCCATGGACACCACCATCTGAAGGTAAGGCCCCTCGCCGTCAAAGGAAATGGATTCAATTCTCATCTCCGGATTCATGGCCTCTGTAAATGCCCTGAATTCATTCATGCCCAGCAGATTCTTTCCGGCCAACAGCGCCTTCTCTGTCCGTGTTTTCTCCCTGTCAGCCGACATTTCACCTATTCTTTCTTCCATCTCCATGGATTTACGGACACGGGTCTTATACTCTGTTCCTTCCATGGCATACTCTGTCCTGGCCAGCGCTTTCCCTGCCGCATGGTCCACATAGGCCGCGTGAAAGGACAGTCCCGCCGCCGCCAATCCATTGGCAAGCAGGAATAAAGCCCAGCCTCTGGTCATAAACGGCCCGCGGCCCAGAATAGAGTTCTTTCCATCCTCGTATCCCCGTTCCTCCAGTTCCAGAGCCTTTCTCTTTCCCTCCAGGGAACCAGCCACACAAACTGCCAGACATACGGCGTCCACTGGTTCCGGCATTCTGACACTGCAGGGTATCTTAAACCGTCCGGACATATATTCAGCCGCTGCCTGTGCGTCAGGAATACAGGATGTCATGAGTACCATACAATCCGGGACAGGAACATCTGACGCCGCAGTACAGTCCTGTATCAGGTCCTCCACCTGCTCCGCCATCTCTTCACAGAGCATGTCCACTGCTCCCTCCCGCAGAAAACAGCCGGCCTTCAGGCCTGTCATACGGCATGCCAGACAATGTCCGCCTGACAACACATAAAAGCCCATGCTGGCCTGGTTCACATCCAGCAGAAGAACCCGCTCTTCCCTCCATAGCTCCCTGGCCATAATGGCCATACAGTCAGGCAGGACCAGGACACGGCCGCATATCATCTTCCCGTCCTCCACGGCCTTCTTATACGCATCCAGACTGCGCTGTTCCATATAGTAGGCAGTAACATCCGCCATTGTCCTGCCGGTTTTCGCTCTCAGATCCAGGGCTGCTGCATGGTTTCCAAAATCCGGGTCCAGCAGGGACATCTCATTGACTGCCATTCTTTTCATGGCGTTCTTTCCTGCCTTTGGAATGGCAAAGCTCATCATCCTGACATCCCGTCCAGCTATCAGATTGACACGTTTCCCCTCCATGCCGTATTTTTCAGCAAGACGCGTCAGGGCCGATGCCACATCAGGCACCGGCTCCACGAATTCCCACTCCACTATTTCCAGGCAGCGGCGGAGCCCGGAACCCGCACACCGTTTAAACCTGCCGCGGACATAACATATCCTGTCCTCTTCCAAACATATGTAATATTCCATTTTCTACCTCTTACAGCATTGACGAGTACATGTTAAATACAGGCATCATGATGGCCATGACCACACTGCCTACCACCAGGGCAAGTATGAGAATCATGGCTGGCTCCAGAAGGGCAATCATCTGGTTGACTGCCCTGGCTGCCTCCTTTTCATAAAAACTTCCCGCATCCTCCAGCACCATATCCAATGCGCCTGATTCCTCTCCTGCTGCCACCATAGAGATGAGCACCGGCTGGAACAGATTCAGCTCATCCAACGCCTGGGACAGCATCACGCCTCCTTTTAAGCTCTCCGCAACCTGGACCAGTCCCTTCTCCACATATGAGTTTCCCATGACCCGCCCTACGGTGTGCATGGCATCCAGAATTCCAATTCCGCTTCCGTAAAGCACGGCAAAGGCAGATGCAAAGCGGGATGTATATACGGTGCTTAAAAGTTTTCCTATTATTGGAGTATACAGCACAGCCCGGTCTGCCTGCAGCCGGACAAAAGGACATGTTAGAATCCCCTTGAACAGGGCCATCAATACCAGAATAAGCATAATGTAGAGAACCCCGCGGCTGCGGAGGCTGAAACTGAGCCTCATCATCATCCGGGTAATCCAGGGCAGCTCCTGCTCCTGCAGCATGGAGGCAAACTGCGGAAGAACCGTGGTCAGCATAAATACGGCGGCTAACACGGTAATAGAAAACAATATGACCGGATACGTCATGGCCGCCCGCACCTTGCCATTTAATTCTTCCTCCCGTCCGTAGTACCCCGCCATCTTATGGAGCAGTTCATCCAGCCTTCCGCTGGACTCGCCCGTGCGCGTCATATAAACCAGCAGATTAGGAAATACTCCCTTCATCTCCTCCATGGCTTCTGACAAGGTACGTCCCTTGTGTATGCTCTCCCTGAGTCCGGCAAGCGTCACCTTAAGGGTCTTATCCCTGGCAGACCCCGCGCTCACCTCCAGAGCTCTGGACAGCGGCACTCCGGCTGTCAGCATGGCTGCTAACTGCCTGCACAGCAGAGGAAGCTGTCTCTGATTCAGCTTTGCCGGACGCGCTGAGGGTGTCCGCTCCAGCGAGCTGTATTCATAACAATAGAGTCCCCTGGATTTAAGTATGACGAAAAGAGCCCGGCCGCTGTCTGCCTTCTCGGTTCCACAGTGAACTCTTCCATCTTCACTTTTCGCCCTGTATCTGTAACGCGGCATGGTTCCCCTCCCCCTTTCCATATGGCATTCATATGTACAAAACCGGCTTTATCTGATATAAGTCAGACAAAGCCGGCCGCAAAACACTTATATATGATTTTATTAACGGAAACTATTCTGAGTCGGCTCATATTGGTAGCCAATACCAGACAGTACAGATATAATTCTGGACTTATCCGCATCCAATGCCTGGCACATCTCGTCCAAAGAACTATAATTATCACGGAGCTGCGTGTTTACATAACTCAGCAAAATAACTGGGTCTTTCGGAATGGTACTCACAATTTTTACCTGCTTTCTATTACCTCATATTGATTAAATCCACATCAAATACCCTATATCTAGTTCTATTCCGGCTATAGGTACACCGGCTTTCAGCAGAAACGATTATATCACCTGCAAGTAACGTTTTCAACATGAAATTAGGGTATTTTCCCTACTTTTTTCGTCATCCCCAGAAGTTGATGTAATTATATTTCTTCATTAGAAATTTTCTGAAAAATACCTCCTAATTTATGGAAAAAAGCAAGGGAGAGAACCTGTTTGCGCAGATTCGCTCCCTCACCTGTATCTTCATATATATTTATCTAACATCATTCCACATATGCAATCAGCCGTGTTTTGTCCTCGTCCACATCTATGACAATGGTGCTTCCTTCCCTGACTCCGTCACCCAGTATAATTCTCGCTGCCAGGGTCTCCACATTCTTCTGGAGATAACGTTTCAGGGGACGGGCACCATAGGCCGGATCATATCCCTTATCCGTTACGAATTCCTTGGCTCCCATTGTCAGCTCTATGGTCAGTTCCCTGTCGGCCAGACGTTTATTCAGGTCTGCCACACAGAGATCCACAATTCTTGCGATATCCATTCTGGTTAAGGGCTTAAAGAGTATGGTTTCATCCAGACGGTTTAAGAACTCCGGTCTGAAATGGGCGCGAAGCTCATCCATAACCATATTTTCCACCTGGGGCCTGATGTTTCCGTTCTCATCAATTCCTTCCAGCAGATACTGGGAACCGATGTTGGAGGTGAGGATAATGATGGTATTCTTAAAGTCCACGGTCCTGCCCTGGGAATCCGTGATACGTCCATCATCCAGGACCTGCAAAAGTACGTTAAACACGTCCGGATGGGCCTTCTCCACTTCGTCAAACAGCACCACGCTGTATGGTTTGCGGCGCACGGCCTCTGTCAGCTGTCCTCCCTCGTCGTATCCAACGTATCCTGGAGGTGCTCCGATAAGACGCGACACGGAATGCTTCTCCATGTACTCGCTCATATCAATCCGAATTATGTTGGACTCGTCGTCAAACAACGCCTCGGCAAGGGCTTTGGCCAGCTCCGTCTTACCTACACCGGTAGGCCCCAGGAACAGGAAGGATCCAATTGGCTTGGTGGGGTCCTTGATGCCTGCCTTGGAACGGATGATGGACTGGGTTACCAGCTGCACGCCTTCATCCTGGCCCACCACACGTTTGTGAAGAACCTCATCCAGATGCAGGGTCTTGCTTCTCTCACTCTCTGTCAGCTTGGCAACCGGAATTCCGGTCCATTTGGATACGATTCTTGCAATCTCATCCTCTGAAACGCTCTCCCTCACAAGGCTTAAGTCCTCATTGCGGATGCGTTCCTCTTCCGCCTGCAGCTCCTTCTGAAGCTCCGGCAGTCTGCCATACTGCAGCTCCGCCGCTTTATTCAGGTCATACTTCTGCTGTGCGTCCTGAATCTCCCTGTTTACACTCTCTATCTCTTCCCTGAGGGACGAAAGACGGTCCACACTGGCCTTTTCATTCTCCCACTGGGCTTTTTTGGACGCGAACTCATCGTGAAGCTCAGCCAGCTCTTTCTGGAGATCCGCCAGGCGGTCCTGGCTCAGACGGTCTGTTTCCTTCTTAAGGGCTGCTTCCTCTATCTCCATCTGCATGATTTTCCTGGACATCTCATCCAGCTCCGCAGGCATGGTATCCATCTCAGTCTTAATCATGGCGCAGGCTTCATCCACCAGGTCAATGGCCTTATCAGGCAGGAAACGGTCGGTAATATACCGGTCGGACAGGGTGGCTGCGCTCACCAGAGCAGAGTCTGTTATCTTCACTCCATGGAATACCTCATAGCGCTCCTTAAGTCCCCTCAGTATAGAGATAGTATCCTCCACCGTGGGTTCATCCACCATCACCGGCTGGAATCTTCGTTCCAGCGCAGCGTCCTTCTCTATATACTGGCGGTACTCATTGAGTGTGGTGGCGCCGATACAGTGAAGCTCTCCTCTGGCCAGCATGGGCTTTAGCATATTGCCCGCGTCCATTGACCCCTCTGTCTTTCCTGCCCCCACAATGGTATGCAGCTCATCAATAAACAAAATAATCTGCCCGTCGCTCTTTTTTACCTCTTCCAGCACAGCCTTCAGCCGTTCCTCAAATTCACCCCTGTACTTGGCTCCCGCCACCAGGGCTCCCATGTCCAGGGCAAAGAGCTTCTTATCCTTCAGTCCGTCCGGGACATCCCCCCGCACGATTCTCTGGGCCAGACCTTCCACCACGGCTGTCTTGCCCACGCCGGGCTCACCGATAAGCACCGGGTTGTTCTTCGTCTTACGGGAGAGGATACGGATAACATTACGAATCTCGCTGTCACGGCCGATAACCGGGTCCAGCTTCTGGTCCCTGGCCCGCTCCACCAGGTCATATCCGTATTTGGCTAATGTATCATAGGTGGCCTCAGGATTATCGCTGACCACCCTCTGGTTGCCCCTTACTGTGGACAGTGCCTGAAGAAATGTCTCACGGGTTATATTATATAACTTGAATAACGCCTTGATTTCCTTATTGGGATGCTTTAAAAGAGACAGGAACAAGTGCTCCACGGATACATATTCATCACCCATGGCCTTTGCCTCGTCCTCTCCGCTTATGAGCACCTTATTCAAATCACTGCTGATGTAAAGCTGGCCGCTGCCGCTTACCTTGGGCAGACGCTCCACTGCCTGCTTTGCCTCATTGGAAAACATATCTCCCTGTATTCCCATCTTGGTAATCAGCTTAAGAATCAGGCTGTCCTCCAGGGTCAGCAGGCTGTACAGAAGGTGCTGCTCATCAATCTGCTGGTTTCCGTATTCATATGCCAGCTTCTCACAGTTCTGAACTGCTTCCATTGACTTCTGAGTAAATTTATTAATATTCATTGCCCATTCCCCTTTCTTCTCTGCCGCCTCTGACCAGAATGCCTGTGTGTATCCTCCGGAAGCAGCGGCCTACGGAATTGTGCTTTGTCATCTTTGTTCTAGTCGTACTATAACACATGTTGTTAGCACTGTCAAGGGTCGAGTGCTAATTATTTTAAATAAAAAATGCCGCGGCACAGTCCTTATCTGTCTGTGCCGCGGCCAGCTGCATCTTCTCTACTTCACGCCGGTAGCTGTAATTGTCTTGTTTGTAAGGGTCCCCTCGTAGATAACAGTTGCGGTATCCCCTACCTTCAGTTTGTCAAACATTCCTTCTTTTCCCAGGAAGGTAAACAGGGTATTCTCCGGGTCCGCTGTGTCGATGACCACATAATCCGCCCCAACTTCTGCCACCTTGCCGGAAAGAGTATTGATCTTAGCGTCTTCTGAGTCCATGGCATCCTCGGTCACAATTTTGGTGGCCACCGGTTTGTCGGTCTCGTCTTCCAGGTCCCCGTAGTAGGTCACATCTGCCTGTACTCCGGACTTGATGCCGTCCTTGGATACCTTCTGTGCAATCTTGGTGTTAAAGGTATATGTACCCTCGTCCGTGGTCAGGGTCAGGGTATTGTCGTCTGCTTTCTCTACGGTTCCTGTGACAATGTCATCCTCCTCAGCGGCTGCCTCTTCCGCTGCCTCTGCTGCTGCAGATGTAACGATATCCACTGATTTTGCCTTGGTGGTGTCTGCGGAAAGCTCACCTGCGTAGGCAACCTCTACCTCATCACCTTCTCCAATGGCATCTGCGCCTTCAATCTTAGCCTCAGATACATCAAACTTCACTTCTTTGCCTTCGTCGTCCTTAACGGTAACCACCTTATCAGCTACCTCTCCCACAAAACCATAGAAGTATTCCAGTTCCATATCGTCTTCTGCTTCTGCCGCTTTCTCTGTCTCAGTCTGGGATGCTGTAGTAGTTGGGGCCGCTGTAGTTTCTTTATTGCCGGAAGAACAAGCTGTCATCCCCAATGCAAGTGCCAGGACTGCAACTGCCAAATAGTGTCTCTTCATAATAATCTCCTCTTTTCTAAATCATGATATGTCATATACTATGCCAGGACGGGCAGCATATTCCCCCTGCCTTTGTCCACGTTACATATTACTACGAAAAACACTATTTTACTATGTCTTTTTCTTTAATTTTTCATAAAAGTTTAAATACTCCCCAGTTTTCTGATGGACTCTGATACCAGTTTTTTGAAGAGAGGGGCCATTTTATCCGACGCCTCCTGGACCTCCTTGTGGGACAGAGGAACGTCTGTCATACCACAGGCCAGATTGGATATACAGGATATACCGCATATCTTCATCCCCATGTGATTGGCCGCCACTGCCTCGCAGGCCGTACTCATGCCAACTGCATCCCCGCCCAGTATCCTGCACATTTTCACCTCATGCGGGCTTTCGTAGGCAGGTCCTGTAAGCTGCACATAGACCCCCTCCTGTATCCTGATTCCAAGCTCAAGAGCAGTGGAGCGGATAATATCCCTCAGGTCCTCATCATATATATGGCTCATATCCGGGAACCTTGGTCCCAGCTCCTCCAGGTTCGGCCCCACCAGCGGGGAGGGGACAAAGCAGGATATCTGGTCCTTTATGAGCATAAAGTCCCCTGCCCCATAATCATAGTTGACTCCGCCGGCCGCATTGGTCAGAAAGAGGATTTCCGCTCCCATAAGCTTCATAAGACGGACAGGCAGGACCACATCTGACATGGGATAGCCCTCATAATAATGGACCCGTCCCTGCATCAGCACGGCCGGAACCTCATTTATACGGGCGAACACAAACCTGCCCTTATGTCCGGGTACCGTAGATACCGGAAATCCCTCTATATCGTGGTAATCAATGGTCCCCTGGATTTCCAGCTGCTCCGCATAGTCACCAAGACCGGACCCCAGCACCAGTGCCACCTTAGGTTCAAAGGGAATCTTATCTTTTATGCTGTCATAGCAGTTTCTCAGCTTGTCATACACAGGATTTGTCATATCTGTTCTCCTTTTCTAACGGGAGTTTATCCCTCCCTTGTTATGTGAAGTATATCATACCTGAGCCGCAGGGCTCAACCTTTTATGCGGGGCAGGCATCTTCTTCGGTGCTCCCGCCGGTTCTGCCTGTACCACACTGCCAAAAGAGCCAGCAGTCCCACGCCTATGCCTATGAGTCCAGCCCCCACCGTTATGACAAAACCGCTGCGTACCCAGTACCAGAGACTTCCTTCCGGGCCTTCACCCTGAATCTCCGGCGCAGGTACATGTTCTGCCCCCTGAGCTGTCTCCAAAGCTGCAGGAGAAACCGCGGAAATCTGCCTGTAAACCATCTTCAGCTCTTGGGTTTCCGGTTTAATCCAGCTGACTTCCCCTTCATATTCAGCCTTATAGTCCCTAAGGAGCTTTTGTCCCCAGACCATGGCCTGGCGGCACATTCTCCCCTCCTCATCCTCGTATGACTCCCCATACCAGTCTGCGGAGAGTATGCGGTACTCCAGGGGAGACAGGCCCATAAACTCCAGCAGCTGTCCCCCCATGGACACGCAGGTCTCTAAAACCGCGTCCCCCGGTATAACCAGGGAACCTCCATGGTATTCATCCGCACCGTAGGCGTGAAAGGTGACAGGCGCCGTAAATCCATCCTGCCACTCCTCTCTTACAATCCGGCTTTTCCTCAGGAACAGGGTTCCTTCTGCCTGGCTTCCCGATACATCCTCCTTCAAAGAAATGGACCCTGGAATCTCTTCAGCCCCTTCCACACCAGTATACACCATCTTCCGCTCCAGACGCCGGCTGACATCCTGTCCTGGAATTGTCACTATCTCCCAGGAATCCAGCCGGTACTCCTTTCCATCACCGTCCCAATACCGGTCAGCCGGCTCCCGGATTCCACCGTCCTCTGCCGTCTCCACATCCCGGGTGATCCGAAGCTCTGCGCCATAACCTTCCTCCTGCGGTTCCTGCGCCGCCATGGCCGCCCCGCTGCCTGACAGCCAGAATACAGCTGTCGCCACGGCGGTCACAGCAAACACAGCTCTGTCCATTTTACCTCTTATATTCAACCGTCTTTCCGGCGGTATTCTTTTCTCTCTATATGCCATAAGCATTCCTCCCGGCTATCTGCCATTTTACAAACTGCCGGAGAACAGTATACAAATCATATGAATATGTCAATGTGCACAGATGAAAACTGCCTGCTAAAATGGGAAACACGGGTTTCAGAAGAAAACCTCGCCTCTGTGCAGACGCACAGCCAGATGTCTGAAGAAAACAATCTGTGGTCTTATTATACATAACCTGAGAACAAGAATCAAGGGTAATTCCGATATTATTCACCTCATATGGAGGGACTTATATGCCGGGCCTGATATGCCGGTACTTATATGCTGGGACGCTCAATCAATCCCCGGCCCCTATTGACAGCAGGGCGGACAAAAAGACGGTATCCCCTCTCCGCTAGAAGGAATACCGTCTCTAATTTACCTGCCTCTGCACTGTCAGCTGAAGAATCACGGTCTGAACTGGCTGTACTTGTGTCCGGGAGCAATTCCTCCCCTGTAGGCCGCCAGCTCGCTTACTGTCACCAGCTGATATCCCCGCGCTGTCAGTTCCGGAATCAGCACCACCGCCGCATCTGCTGTTGTACTGTAGATATCATGCATCAGTATGATATCCCCATCCTTTACCTGGCTCAGCACGGTGTCAATGGTCCTCTGCGCATTCCTGTGCTGCCAGTCCCTGGTATCAATGGACCACATGATGGCGGGCATACCCATAGAGCCCAGCACGTTAAGGGATGCCCCATCAATATATCCGCCCGGCGGGCGCATGAGGACCGGTGATACGCCGCAGACAGCCTGGATCTTCTGGTTGGTAGAGCCCACCTGGCTTACAATTCCCTCTGCACCGATTTTAGTCAGGTATTTGTGGTCATGGGTGTGGTTGGCAACCTCGCATCCCTGGTCCACCATGCGCCTGATTACGCCTGCATTGGCGTTCACATTGGAACCCAGCATGAAGAATGTTGCCCTTCCTCCATTGGCCTGCAGACTGTCCAGTATCCGGCTGGTCACGGATGTCTTGGGTCCGTCATCAAATGTAAGGGCAATCATGGGCCTGGATGGGTCAATTCCATGGGGAACCACCGGTTCCGCAGGAATCCCTGCACCCTTAGCCGTGATGGAAGCCCGTATGCCGTCCACCCTGAGACCTGCCCCCTCCTGTCCGGCGGACGCGCCATTGGCCGCCCAGTCTGTCCAGGCGCCGTTCTGAAGTACTTTATAGTATAAATCATATGCGGCTGCGCCGCTGCCAGTCAGTTCCATGCGTATGGATTCCAGAGGCATGACGCCTTCTGCTCCTCCTGTCTCAGCTCCGTCCTCCGCCCAGGAGAGCCAACCCGTACCGCTCAGATTCACCTGGTAGCGAATACCCACCTGTGTACCGTCCGGAATATGAATCAGATTAGCCTTTACGGCAGTGACCCATGAGTTGACCGGGGCTGAACACAAATTGTTATCAGCCGTGACCGCGCTCCATCCCTGCTGCAATATAAAAGCACTGTAATTCACCTGGAGAGGTTCCTGGCCCGTAACCGGCTGTGTGCTCTGTTCCTGGCCCACCGGCTGAGCTGTCTGGCCCTCGGCCTGGCCTGTCTGGCCTTCCGCCTGGGCTGCCTGTCCCTCCGTCTGGCCGTTCTGGCCCTCCGGCTGTACTGTCTGCCCCCCAGCCTGACCCGGCTGGCTGTCATTCTGTGCTGCCACACCCGGACCTGTCTGGGCCGGCTTAGCCGCACCTACCCCTGTACTTCCGGCGAATGCCGTCATTCCCTGCATACTTAAAATAATTCCGGCTGCCAAGACAGCAGCCAGAATCTTCGACTTTTTCCCACATCTGATCATTCACATTCTCCTCGCATCATGTCTTTATTTGAGGAAATAACATCCTCACCGAACACGGCCCTGCATAACATCACATATTCCTTGAAATACAGGTGGTCCTCCAACTCCTTCAGAGCATGGGCTATCCCCCAATAGTACCGGGCATGCTTCCGCTTATCCTTTTCATTAAACCGCTGCCATATGGCATCGCCCACCACCAGATAATCCCTGGCCGTACAGCGCATGTTGCTGAGCTTGTCCCCCAGAGCCAATATCTTAATCTCCCTGGAAGCCGTGCAGAGATGTCTGACCGTACGGGTCTTTCGCTCCTGCCAGCTGCGGCTTTTATCCTCGCTCTCATCCACTACCAGATCCGCTACTCTGGAACCAAACGTGTCCTCCAGTTCTTCCCTGGTAACTCCTGCATCTTCCATAACATCATGAAGCAGCGCTGCCGCAATGATTTCCTCATCATCCGTAAAGGCGGACACAATCACTGCCGTCTCCATGGGATGCGTGATGTACGGAATCTTCGTGCCCTTTCTGAAAGCTCCCTTGTGGGCTTTATCTGCAAACGCAGCCGCTTCTCCAATCATAGGTCTTACTCCTTCTGTGATAGCACTATTTATATTCCTTATGTACCTCTCCCTTTGATGTCAGGAATCATACCTATCATAACATATTCAGGCGGCATTTTGAAGGGTATTGTGGAATCTTTGCCATTTTCCAAGTTAAACTTGTAAGAAAAGAGAATTTCTGATATGCTATAGAAGTATTTTTTCCGCAATACTTAAGGAGGATAATTCATGGATCGTCATTCGTCATATTCGGCTCCCCGCAGCGAACGTGCTTCCGGTTCTTACGGCGGCAACCGCGGCAGAAGCACCAAACGCAACACCTATAATAAACGTTCATGGAACGATAACAGAAAACTGCATACCCTGGTATTCTACATACTCCCCTTTATCCTAATCAATCTGGTCATATTCATTGTGGCCACATCCAAACCAAAGATAGAGTATGATGTATCTGACACCAGGGATTACCGCAGCGTGGATATATCCATCCGCATACGTTCCCTTCTCCCCATACGCGAAACCAGCGTCACCATGGAATCCCAGCCCCTTGAAATGGAAAAGGAAAAGGGAGTCTACACTGCCACCCTGACCAGCAACGGGACTCTGCAGATATATGTGAAGGGATGGAACGGAATGTCTGCCAGACTGTCTGACACCATTCAAGCCCTGGACGATATGGCGCCTACCATACAGGAAGATTATGTGATGGAAAACGGCATTCTAACCATTACAGCGGAGGACAGCCAGTCCGGTATTAACTTTGATGCTGTCTATGCCACGGATGAAGAGGAAAAAACTGTCAAACCCAGCCATATTAATAAAGAATCCGGAGAGATCACCTTCCCCATGGATACTCAGACCCTTGTAGTATTTGTGGCGGATTACGCGGGCAATACCATAAAAAGCTCCTATTTCAGCGTAAAAGACGGCATAGACCTCAGCGGCCGTGACAAGGAATTCCCTTCAGACGACACCAACGGCACTAACGGCAGCAGCTCCAAAGGTTCGGGCACGGATAAGGAAACCAGCAAGGCCAAGGAAAGCACCAAGGCCAAAGAAACCACCAAGGCCAAGGAGACCACCAAAGCCAAGGAGACCACCAAAGCCAAGGAGACTACCAAGGCCAAGGAAACCACCAAAGCCAAGGAGACTACCAAGGCCAAGGAGACCACCAAAGCCAAGGAGACCACTAAGGCCGCAGAATCCACTAAAGCCGCAGAATCCACCGCGGCCACAACAGCTGCCCTGTCTCCCGCCGACCCGCAGACGCCATCGCCTACTCAGTCGTCACAGGCACCGTCTCCCACTCAGGCGCCGCAGGCACCATCACCTACTCAGGCATCACAGGCACCGTCTCCTGATAACGGTTCGGGGGATAATGTCACCATCGTACCCCTGGGCTGACACTTATCTGAGTCTATCTGTAAATAAATTAATGGCTCTTTGTCAATAGTTGGGGTGGGATTTGTTAAAATCCCGCCCCAATTCTATGAAAAGGGCCCTTTTTATGTTTAGTTCCAGGTTTTACTGATTTTGGGCATGCCAAATAAGCCTCCGCATTACCGACCTTTTTATCCTATGATGTACAGTGAAGTATCCGGGTTCGGAACCGTTTGAAATTCCGGATTCCGTAGCTGCTCCGTTTTAATACCTTTATCTTGTTGTTAAATCCTTCTGTGGGACCATTTGTCAATCCGTATTTAAAGGCATTCAGGATTTCTTTTCGCCAGGCCCTGTAGGTCTTAGCACAGTCCTCAAATTCCTTGATCCCACAGCTCTGTGCATTCGCAATCCAGTCATCAAATTCCCTCTGCTGCTGACGATACGCTTCCATCTGGCAGATATCATAAAACCACTCTTTCATGCGGTGTGCCAGACGCAGATCCTCGCTATAGTGAAGCATTAAATCACAGGCCTGTTTGTTCTCATCCTTCAGCTTTTTATAGCGGGTCAGAATGAGTTTCCGGCTGCGTTTATAATACTTACGCAGAGAAACCGGCATGGACCGCTGCAGCCGTTTGCGTACATTTTCAATCGCCCATGTCACCTGCCGGATGAAATGATATTTATCCACGATGATTGTAGCGTTTGGAAAGAAGGTCTGTGCAAGTTCGGTGTAGGGGCGCCACATATCGCAGACGAAGAACTTTACCTTCAGGCGTTCTTTCCTGGGAATGTTCCGCCAATAATCAGCCAGATGGCTCTGTGTCCGATCCGGGAGAATGTCGAGGATCCGGCGCTTTTTCGGATCAACCAGAATGCACTGATATTTACCGGTAGAAGCATTGCCTTTGAATTCGTCAATGGAAAGCGCTTGTGGAAGCTGGTCAGGCGGAGGATAGCAAATCGTGTCCAGAAGGCGGCAGACCGTCTGGACGGAAACACCGGTAAGCTCTGCGATCTGTTTTAAGGAAAAGGTCTGCCGGAGCAGGGAGACAATGTAAAATGCCAGTCTGCGGGTCCTGCGGTGGTAGCTGGGGAGGAACGAATAGGATTCCGTGAACCGTTTGCGGCAGTATGGGCAGAGGTAGCGGCGTTTGCGAAGGAGCAGGATTACTTGTTTTCCCAGTAAGGGAATGTCCTGGACTTCTTGTAAACGGTAATCATGAATCCGTTTAGTTTTAGCCCCACAGCAGGGACAAGTCTGTTCTACCGGTTGGGACTGGATGAAAATTTTAATGAAAGAGTCTGCCTGAACCACTTTTTTAATAAAAACACCTTCCAAGTTAAGGAAGGCCTTGGTATAATTAGGGTACATCTATAAGGGGTCACCTCCGTAACATTAAACTTTGGTCGGGATAATGTGTTTAGGAGGCTTCTTATAGATGTATTTTATTACAACGAAAAGAATGTTGGAAGTGTGCTTTTCAGCACACCCCAACATTCAGTATAGAACCAAATTAATCAAAAAACAGACCATGGAGCCACTGCACGGACCATGGTCTGTTTTTTGCTCTATATTCTAATTCATTTCTATCCTGTCCAATCTGAAGCCTGTCACTGTCTGCCCGCGTCCATGATATCGTCAATAATATCCACATATTCAGAACAGTATTTTTCGTACATAGGGGCCGCGGCTTCCTGGAACCGTTCTTTCTCCCTGGCATCCAGCTCCGTCACCACGCATCCGGCTCTCCTGACCCTGTCCTCTGAGGTCTTCTCACGCTCATCCCACAGTTCACGCTCATACAGGGCCGATTTCTGTGCACAATCCCGTATAATGTTCCTGTATTCCTCCGGCAGCTTATCCCAGGTGGACTGGGCTGCCAGCTGGAGTTCCGGAACCCTGGTGTGTTCATCCAGGGTGAAATATTTGGCCACCTCATAATGCCTGGTGGACTCATAGGAAGGCCAGTTGTTCTCGGCCCCGTCTATCTCCCCTGTCTGCAGGCCTGAATATACATCCCCAAAAGCCATGGGCACCGGCGTGGCACCCAGAGCCTGAATCGTATCCATCATCAGTTCAGATTCCTGGACCCTGATTTTAAGCCCCTTCATGTCGTCCAGGGACTCAATGGGCCCGGCCGTACTGTAGAAATTACGGGCGCCTGCATCATACCAGGACAGCGGCACCAGGCTGGAACCGCCGAAGGAATTCATGAAATCCGTGCCAATGGGCCCCTCTAACACCTTCCACATGTGCTCTCTTCCTGTATACAGATAGGGCATCTGAAGTACATTCAGCTTGGGCACAAACTCAGCCAGGGGCGACAGGGATACCCTGGCAAAATCCACCCCGCCAAACTGAAGCTGTTCAATCACTGTTTTCTCGTCTCCGAGAACACCGCCCGCATTGACCTGTATCTCCACCCTGCCCCCGGTCTGTTCATGTACCAGCTCTGCAAATTTATAAGCTCCCTGGGTGGTGGGATAATCCTCCGCCTGATTCTCAGCATATGTCAGGACGAACTCCGGAACTGTCTTCTGCGCCGTGCTGTCCTTGCTTCTGCCTGCACAGGACGCGGCCAGAATCATTACAGCGGCGCAGCCCATGAGGTAAATCACATTTTTTCTCAAGCAGCCGTCCCTCCCTTCGCATATATCATACCCCAGTTACCAGACCCGGTCAAGGAGGGCCTGTCCTTTAATTATGCACATTCCTGCCTTCCACCTTAGAGGAGGCATAACGGTAAAATTCTTCTTTCTCATTTCCAAGCACACGGTTTGTAAATATAAATCCATGGGTGGTATCGCTGAATATGATAATCATGGCAGGTTTCCTGGATATCCTTTTTACCGACTTCCACGGCAGCTGCGACGTGTCATCGCCCACCCGGATGTAAAGCCCGTTGTCGTCAATAGAAACCTGGGTGTCCTGGGTAATCCCCGCTGCCTGCTTCTTTGCCTTGGCATAAATCATAAGCGGCTGGATAACTGTAAAAAGGCAGCACCCCAGCACAATGAGACACCTCACGATCCCCTGGGCCTGGTCCCACCTGGAGAAGCCCAAGGCAAATGCCGCCACTGTAAATATGATATTACAAAGTCCTGCCAGCGAACCGTATATATAATACATGGAAAGCTGCCATAAATCCCGCGCTGTTGTCCTGTATGTGTATTTGTATCTCATTCATATGCTCCTTGTACGGATGTCCTGAATCTTAACAGAGTGGCGACATGGCCGCCACTCTGAACTTTCATTATAACATGATAAACTGCTTTCCGGTATTCATTTATTAGTGGGCCAGTACAGATGGAAGCCACATGCTGACAGCCGGAATAAAGGTAATCAGCAGCAGGGTGATAATCATACACACATAGAATGGAAGCGTAGCCTTAACCACCCTCTCCATGGGCACCTTGGAAACCGCAGAGCCAATGAACAGAACAGCGCCAACAGGAGGTGTCAGAAGTCCGATACCGCAGTTAAGCACTACCATGATACCAAACTGAATCGGGTCCAGACCAATGGATGTGGCGATAGGCAGCAGGATAGGGGTTGCAATCAGGATGATTGGCGCCATATCCATGATACATCCGAGCACCAGAAGAATCAGGTTCAGCAGCAGGGCCAGAATAATGGGGTTATTGGTCATGCCGGTGATTGCGCTGGCGGCCAGGATAGGCACATGCAGCTGGGTCAGGCAGAATCCGAAAATATTGGATGTGGCAATGAGAATCATTACAATGGACAGGGTGTCCACGCTGTCTCCCAGGACTCTCCATACGCCCTTCCAGTCCAGTCCCCTGTAGATAAACACGCTGACAATCAGGCTGTAGATAACAGCAACTGCTGCGGACTCTGTGGCCGTAAACACACCGCCCACCACGCCGAATACAACTATCAGCACAGCTGCCAGAGCCCAGAAGGAAACACTCAGCTGCTTAATCAGGTTGATGATGCTGAACTTCTCGCCCTTAGGGTAATTACGCTTAACGGAAATGATATAGGATCCTATCATCAGCGTTACGGCCAGCAGTGCTCCCGGTATATATCCTGCCAGGAAAAGGCTTCCCACGGAGATACCGCCTGCCGTGGTGGCATAGATAACCATATTGTGGCTGGGAGGCACCAACAGTCCCTCACAGGATGAAGTGATGGTTACTGCTGTTGAGAAATCGTCATCGTATCCCTGGTCCACCATCATGGGAATCAGGATGGAACCAAGAGAAGCCGTATCTGCAGAAGCAGAACCTGAGATACCGCCAAAGAAATAAGAAGCGACAATATTAACCATTGCCATGCCGCCCCGCATCCATCCCACACATGCATTGGCCAGTGCAATCAGCTTTTCGGAAATACCGCCGGAACCCATCAGGCATCCCATGGTGATAAAGAAGGGAACAGCCATCAGGCTGAAGGAGCTGATTCCCTTTACCATCTGCTGGCAGATGGTAGTCAGGTTATGTCCCTGGAACAAAAGGCAGAACACAGATGAAAGCGCCACCGCATAAGCGATGGGGAACCGTAAGAATACCATCAGGAAGAAGCTGCCCAGCAAAACCAGAATTGCCATGCTATTTGCATCCATTACTCCATCCCCTCCTTTACAAAGAAACTCTTAACATGATTGTATAAGGCCTCTACTTCAAAAACCAGCATGGCCACGCCGGCCAGAGGCACCGGGAAATACATCCAGAACCTGGAAACCTTGGGCATGCTCACATAGGTACCTTTGGAGCCGATTCCTGTTGCATACTTCCAGCCCACTGTAATCATGATTACCGCCAGCGCAAGTACTGCCAGGTCAGCGATGATATCAAGGCTCTTTACCACCTTAGCGGGCAGATACCGGTCAAATGCGGTCATGCGGATATGGGCGCCTCTTCTGATGGCAAGAGCTGCCGAAAGCACTGCCATATAGGACATGCAGGTCAGAACAACCTCTTCACTCCACGCAGGATCGGGAATGAACGAAATGTACCTTCCTGCCACAGCCATGGTGGTGATAAGGATATCCACTACCAGAAGCAGCTTGCAAAGGAACAGTACAACCCTGTATGTCATATCATATGCAGGCCTGATTTTATCAATCTTTTGAAATATTGCAGGCATATTGATTCCCCTTTCAAAAACTACAGGCACAGAGTTTATTCATTTGCCCTGTGCCTGTCTGATTGCCGTTTATTATTTGTTCATGTCAAGAATCTGCTGATACAGTTCAGCCTGGTCCTTTGTAGAAGACTCGATGATGCCTTTACAAGCATCCTGCCATGGCTTGATATCAGGAACCTCAACCACGTTGATGCCATCGGCCTTTAATTCCTCAAGCACCTTGTTCTCAGCTTCCTCAGAAATGGTTCTGTTGAACTGGGATGCAACCTTGCCGGCTTCCATCAGGATGTTCTGCTGCTCTTCTGTCAGCTTATCCCATGCTTCATCTGTGATGATAACCTGGATTGCGCCCAGTGTATGGCCGTCCAGAATCAGGTTTGGAGCAACTTCCTGGAATGCGTTGGACTTGTAGTTTGCGATTGGCTGCTCAGCACCGTCCACAACACCGGTCTGAAGTGCGGAGTACAGTTCGTTGAAGGAAACAACCGTTGGGCTTGCGCCGAGGCCTTCCACCATACCATTCATAATCGGGTCATTGGACACACGCAGCTTCATGCCCTTTAAGTCGTCTAAGCCCTTAACTTCCTTAACTGTGAAGAAGTGACGGAAGCCTTCCTCGCCGTAGTACAGGCCTCTTACGCCAAGTCCGTTGTCATGAGGTTCCATGAGGAATTCAGGAGCCAGTTCGCTGTCAGCAAACTTCCAGAAGTGGTCACGGTTTGCAAATGTATAAGGAATGGACAGAAGCACGGACTTCTCAGCGCCGTAGCTTGTCAGGGCAAATGCGGAAATACGGGAAATATCAATGGTGCCGCCGCCGCCAAGCATGGTATCCAGAACGTCGTTCTCTGAACCAAGTACACCGCTGGCCTGCAGGTCAATCTTAATCTTGCCGCCGGACAGTTCCTCAACAGTCTCCTTAAATTTGGTATCAGTCTGTCCCACAATGGTGTCTAACGGGTTAACCTCTGCCATAACCAGAGTGACCTCAGGCATGTCGCTGGTATCAGCTGCTGCCTCGGTATCAGCTGCTTCTGTCTTTGACTCCTCAGCAGCATCCCCCTCTGCCTTTGCGGCCTCTGTAGGTGCCTCAGTTGCTGCGGGAGCCGCTGTGGTTGCATCAGGGCTCTTTAAGCCGCAGCCTGCCAGGGAGCCGGCTACCATTGCTGCACACAACGCGGTACTAATCCATCTTTTTTTCATGAAACGTGTCCTCCTCTTAATACTTTTTTCATGCTTTCACATGATATTTTTATGTTTTCTTAACACTGATTTTATTATAAGAGTATTTTGCGTTTCTGAACATAGTAAATTTTTGTGAATCATAGTAGGATTTTAACTTGTTTCTCCCATCCATTTATGCAAATATCACATATATGGTCTTTATACAATCTTTATCCCTTCTGGAAAATAGACAATCTGTACTCAGTGGGGCTCTGTCCCGTTATGCGCTTGAACACCTTTGCAAAGTAATTGGAATCCCCATAGCCCACTGCCCTTCCAATCTCCTTCACATTGACCGTTGGCTGGCTTAGCATCTTCTTGGCTTCCTTTATCCGGTACTGTGTCAGGTAGGATGTGAAATTCTGGTCAAAACACTGCTTGAACAGCTTGCAGAAATAGGCCTCTGAATAATTCATGGCCCTTGCGGCATCCTGCATGGAAATGTCAAACATATAATTCTCATGTATGTACTGGCTGATTAAGGATGTAACCTTTGACAGACGGGCATGTCCTCCGTCCTCCGGCTCCTCTGTATCTGGCGGCGCAGGAATCTCATTTTCATTTTTATCCCCATCCCCTTCATCCTGCCGGTGTTCCCCTGCAATATGCATGGCTTCCTCCACCACTAACATCAGTTCCTCCTCGTCGTAAGGCTTCAGAAGGTAATCCAGGGCCCTTACCGTGATGGCCTTTTTTGCATAGGAGAACTCGTCAAAGGCTGTCAGGAATATGATGCAGCAGTCCTTGTCGGCCTGCCGGATCTGCTGGGCAGCTTCTATGCCGTTTATGCCCGGCATCTCGATGTCCAGAATGGCAATCTGTATCTTCTCTTCCTCATAGATCTTAAGGGCTTCCCTGCCGTTGGCTGCCTGGAAAATCCGGCACCTGTCCCCCAGATTTTTCTGCAGCGTCTTATAAAGGACCTGCCTCTCAATCATCTCATCATCCGCAATCAGTAAACGCAACATCCGTTCCCCCCTTATATCTTCTGATAGTCCTCTTCCCGGGCGGCAGGCAGGATAATCTGTACCACGGTCCCCTTGCCTGCCTTGCTGTAGATTCTCAAATCCCCATCCTCGTACATGGATTTAATCCTCTGATATATATTCCCCAGCCCAATTCCCACCCTGGCTGTCCGGTGTCCCTTAAGGGCATCCATAAGCCTTTTGAGCGCCTCTTCCTCCATCCCCACACCGGTGTCAGCCAGGGAAATGACTATCTTGTCCTTCCGCTTCCATATCCTTAAAAATATCCTCCCTCCCTCCTCCTTCCTGGCTATGCCGTGTATGATGGCATTTTCTACCAGCGGCTGAAGGGTAAAAGCCGGTATCATGGTCTCGCTGCCGTCCACCTCCACCCTAAGGTCATGGCTGATACGGCTGCCAAAACGCATCTGCTGTATGTACATATAGTCCTGCACCACCTTAAGCTCCCGCTCCAGGGGCACAATCTGCTCCGAGGTCTTAAGATTATAGCGGAAGAGATTTCCCAGGCTGGATATCATCCGCTCTGTGGTCTGGGCTTCCTCCAGTTTAGCCATACAGGATATCATATTCAGGGTATTAAACAGGAAATGGGGATTAATCTGGCTCTTAAGCAGTTCCAGGCGGGCCGCGTCCAGACGTTTCTCCATCTCGATGCGCTCCACCTCCTCCTTATGAAGACGCTCCGCCATCTCGTTTTTCTCTTTCAAAGTATTGATATACCCCTCTGTGGCATGCTTCATCTTATTAAATGCCTGTACCAGCTCTCCCATCTCATCCCGGTTCTCCACCACCAGGTCCTCACCGCCGAAATCATTTCTCGCTATCTCCCTGGAACTGTGGGCCAGCTTTACCATGGGGGCAATCAGGGTATTGGACAGAAGCTTGGTCAGACAGATAACCGTAATAATCATCAGGACGGAACAGGCCATAATCATGTAGGGTAGGTCATAGAGGAGAGGAACCTTTTCCTGGTAGCTGCGCTTTCCCTCCTTCAGGGTAGACTGCATCAGTCTTCTGGCGTAAGTCTGCAGATAACCCTGCATTCCATATACCCTGTACAATTGCTCCACAAATCCTTCATCCGACTGGTCCATGTGAAGGACCTGGTCCCGGAAAGTCTGGTAGCCTTCATAGCCATTCTTAATATTCCATGTCCTGGCATACCGCTCAGGCCCAATGACATCATAGTCAAAGGGCAGGGCCTCCAGACTGCTCTCCGTCTTAAAACAGGCCAGCCTGTATTGCTTTGCATTCTCCCAGGACCGCTCCCTCACATAGAGTTCAAAGGCATCCGCTTCCTGCTCCATGGACTCCTGCACATCATAGCAGAGGGAATTGTCATTGAGTATCACGTTAAAACTCTCCAGGGAAAAATTCATGACCAGCATATTGAAGGCAATGGACAGACCCATTACCAAAATGACAACCACGGAAAATGCACCCAGCTTTTTCTTCAACGAGATTGAAAGCCACTGATTTTTAATATAAGAAAACATACCCCACCCCAATCGCACCAGAATGTGTCTGAAACCTGCTTTCTTCCGGCTGTTTGTCCAATTTGCGCTCTGCGTAACCGTATCAAGCATCCTTCACCCTGTCATCCCTCCTGGAATGCCCATGGTCCGGTCAGTGTCTTTCGCCATTATACCATATAATAACAGGGAGCGCAAAGCCCCCGGCCTTGCGCTCCAGTTATTCCCAATCACCTATTTTGTTTCACTGCCTTCGGTTTTTGAAGCGGTTATCTGCTTCTGGTTCTTCTTAGCTGTCCCGATCTGCTTCCGGCTCTTTTTGGACGTGCTGATCTGTTTCTGTTCTTCCTTGGACGTGCCAATCTGCTCACGCTTCTTCCTGGAAGTACCTATCTGCTTCTGCTCCTCCTTGGACGTGGCTATCTGCTCCTGCCTCTTCCTGGAAGTGCCTATCTGTTTCTGCTCCTCCTTGGACGTGGCTATCTGCTTCTGCTCTTCCTTGGATGTGCCTATTTGCTTCTGTTCTTCCTTGGATGTGCCTATCTGCTTCTGCTCCTCCTTGGTCGTGCCTATCTGCTCCTGCTTCTTCCTGGAAGTGCCTATCTGCTTCTGCACCTCCCTGGACGTGCCTATCTGCTTCTTCTCTTCCTTGGTCGTGCCTATCTGCTTCTTCTCTTCCTTGGTCGTGCCTATCTGTTTCTGTTCTTCCCTGGACGTGCCTATCTGCTTCTGCTCTTCCTTGGTTGTGATTATCTGCTTCTGCCCTGCCTTGAACGCAGCCATAGGCTTCTGTACATCCTTTGCAGCTGCAGCGCCTTCTGTCTCCTGCGCCACAGCAGTTATCCTCTTTGGGGACGCTGTTTTGCTTACCGATGTTTTACTAGCCGCTGTTTTTCCGGATGCCGCTTTTCTGGCCGCAGGCTTTTTATCTGCTGTCTTTTTAACTCCAGGCTTCTTTGCCTCAGGCTTCTCGGATTCTTCCGCCTGCGTGCATGTGTAGATGCTGACACTCATCGGCGGTATATAGACTTCAATGGAATCGTCCTTTTCATCCCATTCCAGCTTCCGGGATGTCTTGACACGCCCGTTGACCCGGCCTTCTCCGCCAAAGTCTTTGGCATCAGTGTTGAATATCTCCTTATACTTACCGTGGAAGGGCACGCCCACACGGAATTTCTCATGCTCCATGTTGTCAAAATTGCAGATAAAGAGAAGGGTTTCCTCACTCTTCCTGCTCTTTCGCAGGAATATAATCATGCTCTCATTCTGGTAACTGCAGTTAATCCACTCAAAACCATCGGGATCATAATCCATCTCATACAGAGCCGGGTGCTCACGGTACAGTCTGTTAAGCGCCTTCACATAATCCTGCATGTTCTTGTGGACAGGATACTCCAAAAGTCCCCACTCCAGGGACGCGCCCTCATTCCATTCAGCCGTCTGGGCGTATTCCTGGCCCATGAACAGCAGCTTCTTGCCGGGATGCCCCATCATAAAGGCATAGGCAGCCCTCAGGTTCTCGGCCTTCTTTTCCAGGGTCTCACCCGGCATCTTGCCAATCATGGAACCCTTGCCGTGAACCACCTCATCGTGGGAGAATACCAGCACAAAATCCTCGCTGTAGGCATACAGCATGGAAAATGTCAGCTCCCCATAATTGTTTTTCCTAAAAAGAGGGTCGCACCGCATGTAGTTGGTAAAATCATTCATCCAGCCCATGTTCCACTTATAGTTAAATCCCAGGCCGCCCTCTTTCGGATCGCCTGTAATCATTGGCCATGCAGTGGACTCCTCCGCAATGATGACCGTGCCGTCCTTTCGGCCCTTGAATACGGAATTCAGATGCTTCAGGAACTCCATTGCCTCCAGATTCTCATTGCCTCCGTATATATTAGGCACCCATTCACCGTCATTCTTCCCATAGTCCAGATAGAGCATGGAAGCTACCGCATCCATCCTGATTCCGTCCGCATGGTACTTGTCCGCCCAGAACAGCGCATTGGCAATCAGAAAATTGGTTACGCCGGGACGGCCGTAATTGTATATCAGAGTGCCCCAATGGGGATGGGAGCCCTTCCTGGGGTCCATGTGTTCATAGACGCAGGTGCCGTCAAACACAGCCATTCCATAGGCATCCCTTGGGAAATGGGCCGGCACCCAGTCAAGTATGACGCCGATTCCCTGTCCGTGCATATAGTCCATAAAGTACATGAAATCCTCAGGAGCACCGTAACGGCTGGTAGGGGCATAATACCCTGTTACCTGATAACCCCAGGATTCATCCAGAGGATGCTCCATCACAGGCATGAGCTCCACATGGGTGTATCCCATATCCTTTACGTATTCCGCCAGCCTTGGAGCCAGCTCCCGGTAATTATAAAATTCGGAACCCGCCAGGTCCTGTCCTGTCTCATCCCTGACAGTCTCCTTACGGATCCAGGAGCCCAGATGGACCTCATATATGTTCATGGGCTTGTCCTTTGTATCGGTCTTTGCCCTCTGATCCATCCATGACTTGTCGTTCCATTTGTATTTATCAATATCCCATACAATAGAGGCATTGTTGGGACGCAGCTCTGCGTAGTTTGCATAGGGATCAGCCTTCAGCATAGGCTCCCCTGCCCTTGTCTTTATCTCGTACTTATATATCTCACCTTCATACAGACCGGGAATGAACAGCTCGAACACGCTGCCGTCCCCTTCGCCCAGGCGGCGCATCTGATGGCGTCTTCCATCCCAAAGGTTGAAATCCCCCACCACGCTGACGCGCATGGCGCATGGCGCCCACACGGAAAAGTACACGCCGGATACCCCGTCAATGGTCATGGGATGGGCGCCCATTTTCTCATAAATTGTATAGTGGATGCCCGCTGCAAATTTCTTCAGGTCTTCTTCCCGGTACTGGGGAGCAAATGAATAGGGATCACAGAGTTCCTCCGTCACCCCGTTGTCATAGGTGACCTCCAGGGTATAGGGCGTCTTGCTCTTGCGTGGTATCAGGGCCGCGAAAAAACCAGCCTCGTCCGCCAGCTCCATGGGATATTTCTTCCCGGTGGTGGAAATCTTCACACTGATTTCAGCCGCAGTGGGTACCAGCGCCTGAATCAGAAGTCCATCCTCTGTCAGATGGGGTCCCAGCATGGCATGGGGATTGGATGCTTCCGAATACACCAGTTCTTCAATCCCTGCCCAGTCCATCAAATCGTATAATTTCTGTTCCATATGATTGCCCCCTTGTAAGTTTATTCATTCTTCGGTCTGATATCAGCATGCCTGCTGTATATCCTACTTCTAAAGGGTATTTGCCCTGTCAGCAATATTCTGTCTGAAATTAACCACATCATGCTCGTATTCTTCATCCATAAGGGGAGAAGTAATCATGAAATCCGCACTGGCCTTGTTATTTGCAATGGGAATATCATACACCTGGGCAATCCTTAACAAAGCCTTAACATCCGGATCGTGGGGCTGCGCTGTCAGCGGATCGGAAAAGAAAATCACAAAATCAATTTTTCCCTCCACAATCTTGGCCCCGATCTGCTGGTCGCCGCCCAAGGGGCCGCTGTTATACCCCTTTACAGGCAGGTTGGTTGCATCCGTAATCATACGGGCCGTTGTGCCGGTCCCGCACAGGAAATGCCTGGACAGTATATCCTTATGTTCCCCGCACCACTGTATCAGTTCCCGTTTCTTCTGGTCGTGGGCAATCAGGGCAATGTTCTTCTGTCTGCGTATTGTCATAGGTAAATAATCCATTTTCATCTGTCTCCTTTCAGTCTGTCACTTTGTTTGCGATGGTACCTATCCCTTCTATGGTACACTCCACCACATCTCCCGGAACCAGGAATTTCGGCGGGTCAAAGCCCATGCCCACTCCTGCCGGGGTTCCCGTGGCAATAATGGTTCCTGGCTTTAAGGTCATGCCCTGGGAAAGTTCGCTTACAATGTGACTGATATCAAATATGAGCAGCTCCGTATTACTGTCCTGGCGAAGTTCGCCGTTCACCCTGGACTGTACCTGTACTTTGGGCGGATAGGACAATTCATCCACAGTGGCTATGCATGGTCCCATGGGCAGAAAGCCGTCCAGCCCCTTGCCGAAATACCACTGCTTATGCCGTGTCTGCAGGGTCCTGGCGCTGACGTCATTGATGATAGTATATCCGAATATATAGTCCTTTACATCTTCCTCCCTGACATGGGATGCCTCGCGGCCGATGATGACTGCCAGCTCTGCCTCGTAATCCAAATCCGTTACAATATCCCTGTGGCTTGGGATGCCTGCCCCGGGATCCGTGGCACGGTTTACCCGCTTGGAAAAATAGATGGCATGGGGCCTTTCCCCGTCAAATGCTTCCTTCTTAAATCTGGCCGATTCCTCAGCGTGAGCCATGTAATTGATTCCCAGGCAGATAACATCCTGCCGAGGGTGGGGAATCGGGGCTAAAAGGCTTACCTCCCCAATAGGGGCAGCCCCCCTGACCTTATATGGGTCCTGGCCGGACACATACTCCAGCAGCTGTTTCTCCGACTCGCTGATGTTCTCTATCAGCTCCTGCATGGTCTTATAATCCATATCCAGGGAAGCAAGGGGATAGACCCAGCTTCCGTCCCTGCTGATGACTCCAAGTCCGGATTTGTGTTCGATTTCATATGTAACTAGTCTCATAATGCCCTCCTGCTCATACCATTACGTGTATCTCATGTTTACTCTATCACATTTTTCCGAATTTTTCTACGATTTTGCCATTATTTCAGAAATCGCCCTTCCCCCTGTCAGAGCCCTTCTGCCTAATAAATGGACTCCCGGAGTATCTTATGTATCTGGATTGCCAGAGTGGGCAGGAAAGCGGCCGCCGCCAGGGTGGTAAGCTGGCTCAGGCTTAAATCGGCTGCGGCAAACATGATTTGAAGGCCCGGCACAAAGAGCACCGCTGCCAGAAGAACCACGCCCAGCTGGAACGCCATAACGCTGTACAGGTTGCTTCCCAGCCCCAGACGTATGATGGAATGGCTGCTGCGGCAGTTGAATCCGTGGAACAGCCGGGCCAGGGTAAGGGTGGAAAATGCCATGGTACAGGCCCTTCCCGCACCGCCCTCATGAAGTCCGGTGGTATAGGCCCACATGGTGGCTGCCGCAATCAGGGCTCCCTGGACCAGGATATCCCGTATAAAGGACGCCGTGAGGATGCCCTCCTTTGGATTTCTGGGAGGCTCCTTTAACAGACCTTCCTCCGGCGGTTCCATCCCTATGGCAATGGCCGGCAGGGAATCCGTTATAAGGTTGATAAACAGCAGATGCACCGGTTTAAAGGGCAGGGGCAGGGACAGAAGGGATGTGTATAATACGCAGAAAATGCCTGCCATGTTGCCTGACAAAAGGAACTGGATGGAGTTCTTTATATTTCTGTACACATTCCTGCCGTTGGATACTGCCTTTATGATGGTGGCAAAATTGTCGTCCGCCAATATCATGGACGCCGCATCCTTGGACACCTCGGTTCCCGTGATGCCCATGGCCACGCCGATATCGGCCTTCTTAAGGGCCGGTGCGTCATTGACCCCGTCTCCGGTCATTGCCACAATGTGTCCCCGGTTCTGCCACGCCTTGACAATACGTATCTTGTGCTCCGGCGACACCCTGGCATAGACTGAAATGTGTTCCAGACTCCGGTTCAAATCCTCCTCTTCCATCTGGTCCAGCTCCGCCCCTGTCACCGCCATGTTGCCCGGCGTAAATATGCCGATCCGCTCTGCTATGGACATGGCGGTCACTTTATGGTCCCCTGTGATCATCACAGGGCGTATGCCTGCCTGCCTGGCGCTGGCCACTGCCTGGCGCGATTCCGGCCTGGGCGGATCCATCATGGCAGTGAGCCCCAGAAACACCAGATTATCCTCCAGCCTTCCTGACAGGGATGAGCGTTCCTGGCTGTTCCCTGCTTTTGCCCCGGCTAAGCCGGAATTACCGTGCTCCTTTCCCTCCTCATTGAAAGGACGGCATGCAAAAGCCAGGACCCGGAGCCCCCTGGCAGACCAGCGGCTGTTCTGGTCCAGTATCCTCTGGCGGTCCGAGGACGACAAGGTACGGCAGGGTATGGCTGCCTCTGGCCTCTGGCCGGATTCCCCCGGCCTCTGACCGGCTGCCCCTGTCCCCTGGCCGGCTAACCCTGTCCCCTGGCCGGCGGCCGGATTAGCCAGGCGGGTGCATTTTTTCAGCAGCACATCCACGGCTCCCTTGACAAAGACAATATCGTGTCCTTCTATCTCATTTACGGTAGTCATAAGCTTGCGGCGGGAGTCAAAGGGAATCTCCCCCTTTCTGGGACTCTGGAGCCGAACCTGTTCCGGGATAAGCCCTGCCTCCCTTGCCATGTTAAACAGCGCTGTCTCCATGGGGTCCCCGTCCTGGCCGGAGGCGTTGTTATTAAGAACCGCCCCCATAAGCAGGAGCCTGACATCGCTCCTTCTCTTTTCATTTTCCAGCCATGACGGCTGCTGCTGCGTGTGGTTGACGTACACCTGCTCCACATCCATGCGGTTCTGTGTCAGGGTTCCCGTCTTATCGGAACAGATAACAGAGACGCATCCCAGGCTCTCCACCGCCTTCAAATCTTTTATGATAGCCTGTTCCCTTGCCATTTTCTGGGTGCCCATGGCCTGGACAATGGTGACGATGGAGCTGAGCGCCTCCGGTATGGCTGCCACTGCCAGGGCCACGGCAAACATCAGGGCATCCAGCACCGGTTCCCGGCGGTACAGGCTGAGCAAAAACACCAGGCCGCAGATGGCTATGATGGCAATGGCCAGATGTCCGGAGAACCGGTCCAGGCTTACCTGAAGCGGGGTCTTTTGTTCCTTGGTTCCGTTCATCAGCACAGCTATCTTACCGATTTCCGTATTCATTCCCGTGGCTGTTACCGCTGCCACGGCACGGCCTGAGGTCACCAGGGAACCGGAAAATACCATGTTGGTCCGGTCGGCCAATGCCACGGTTCCCTCCCGCGCCTTCACCGCCCCGGTGTGTTTCTCCACCCCCAGGGATTCCCCTGTAAGGGAGCTCTCATTGACGGTCAGCCCGTACACCTCCAGCAGCCGTCCGTCCGCGGCCACCATATCGCCGGTCTCCAGCAGCAGGATATCCCCCGGTACCACCAGGGCGGACGGTATGGTCATGCTGCGCCCGTCCCGCAGGACCCTGGCTTCAGGCGAGGAAAGCCGCTTTAAGCTGTCCAGGGATTTTTCCGCCTTCTGGTGCTGGACCGTTCCCAGCACTGCATTTAGCAGCAGGACCGCAAATATGACCATGGCGCTCTCCGGATCCCCTGTGAGCATGGACACTGCGGCCGCCCCGATCAGGATAATGACCAAAAGGTCCTTAAACTGCGCAAGAAATACCTGCCACCACTGGAGCCGTCCTGCCTCCTCCAATACATTTTCCCCATATTCCTTAAGACGCTGCTCCGCCTGCCCGCTGTCAATTCCCTGCCTTCCGGAGTCCAGCCCGGCTAACACCTCTGCCTCCGGCTGTTCAAACCAATCTGCCATCTGTCTCTCCCCTCTTACCGAATTCATGGTTCTTATGAGCCTGCGCTAATGTGCGTCTGCTTCCCCGGTATCCGCCGGATGCCGCGTGAACAGATATAAAAATGCTCCCGGAAGCGCATGCGTACGCTGTTTCCGGGAGCACTCCATAAGAGTACCCACTCTAAATCTATGAATTAGTAAGAATCATTATGACCGGCCGTACACAGCCGGGGCGAGAAAGCTTTACCGCCTGTCCTTAAAATCAATCCCTTCTTCCGAAAATCATACCGAATGCCACCTTATAGCCTTCCTCCAGGGAATCTGTCTCCACATATTCCTCCCTGGTATGGGCCCCTGCGCCGCGGAAGCTTCCCACGCACACGCTTGGAATCCCCAAGGACAGCGGGATATTGCAGTCCGTGGAGCCGGCATGGTGTTTGGGCGCCTGTCCGGTCATTTCTTCAACCACCCGGTGGGCCCAGTCTGTCAGGGCCTGTTTTTGTGCCGGGTCCACCTGGCCTTCGCAGGGCCTGACTCCTATAACCTGGAAAGACACGTCCGTCCCCTCTGCCTTTGCACGGTCAAGTACCTCCATGAACTGCCGTTCCATATATTCCAGGTTCTCCCTTTTGTCGGAACGGAACTCGTACAGCATCTCGGCTTCCTGGGCAATGGTATTAACCGATGTCCCTCCTGATATCATACCTACATTATAGGTTGTCTTTCCGCCCTCCGGCACCTGGATTTTATAAAGCTTCCCCACCAGGGACGCCAGTCCCGCTATGGCATTATCATTGCCAAAGTCATTGTAGGAATGACCGCCCCGGGTGCGGACCTTTACCCGGAAGCGCTTGGAACCCACCGCCCTGTCCACGATGCTGGAAAGAGAACTGTCAAAGGTACAAAAGCTCTTTATCCTGCCGCCGTAGTCCTCGCAGATCTTACGCACTCCCTTCAGGTTTCCCAGACCTTCTTCCCCTGCATTGCACACCAGCAGAAGTCCGGGGGCATCCTCCCCCCGGATTTCCCTCCAACTGGGAGAATCCACATGCCGGGCTATATATTTCCCTGCCAGCAGAAGACATACCAGACATGCCGTGTCGTCTCCCACGCCGGGACAATAGATGCGTCCGTCCTCTACCCTTAAGGGAAGTTCTGTCTCATCGGAAAACACCACATCCATATGGGCCATGAACACATCCAACGGCCTGTCCTGGCTTACATCCGCCGGATACACCACATTAAGGGCCTGGTCAATATATACGCCCCTGGCACCCTGGGACTTAAGCCAGTTCAGACAGAATTCAGCCCGCCTCTCTTCATAGTTGGAGGGCGCCGGTATCCTGGCCAGCTCCAGAAGAAGGCTGTAAGCCTCCTGCCTGTGGTTCTCTATATACCGTATCATTTCCTCTGACAGTATCATCTGCTTCCTCTTCCTTTCTTTCGCCTTTTCCCGCTGCCTTTCCCCTGGAGGCTTTCTTCTGCGCGGGAACCTCCTTTCCCATGAGAACCACGATGGTCCTTGCCATAATCATTATGGACTTCTGGTTCTCCAGAACCGGTTCACTGCCCCCGGGATACATGCCGTTCACCTGGTCCTCGTCCGTATTAAAGGCCGTATGCCACTTATAGTCCTTCGGCAGGTTGGGAAGGGCAAACTCATGTGGTTCCCAGTGCATGTTAAACGCAACGTAGAAGTAGTCGTCCTCCCTTCCGTCCGGCTTTTTACCGTATTTTCCGCAGTATAATATACCCAGCTGGCGGAGGAAACGGTCAAACATGGGACACCAGGTCTTAAGGCCGTGGTAGGACACGTCCGGCAGCCCCACGGAACGGTAATCCATCAGGGCCGGCTCCTTCTCCATATGGAACACGGAGTGCTCCTTTCTGAATTGAATTACATGCTTTACAAATTCATGGATGCTGCTGTTGGAATTTAACAGGCCCCAGTTAAGCCATGATATATCATTGTCCTGGCAGTAGGAGTTGTTGTTTCCCTTCTTGGTCCGGCCAAATTCGTCCCCCATCATAAGCAAAGGAGTTCCCTGGCTTAAAAACAGCATGAGCAGGGCATTGCGTATCTGTTTCCTGCGCATCTGCATGATCCGTTTCTTTCTGCTGGGGCCTTCCACTCCGCAGTTCCAGGACTGGTTGTAGTCTGTTCCGTCCCGGTTCTCCTCCCCGTTGGCCTCATTGTGCTTTGTGTCATAGGACACCATGTCCATCAGGGTAAAGCCATTGGTATTAGCCATGTAGTTGACAACGCCCACCTGGCCGGGATTATGACGGATGTGGTATACCAGACGGTTAAGCTGGTCCTCATCCCCCTTCAGAAAGCTTCGCATATCCATCATGAACCCGTCATTATATTCAGCCAGATGTTTTTCCTGCCCCGGCTCCACACCGTCCCACCCGGGCGCCAACAGCTTCAGCCTGCTGAGGTACGGATCCTCGCCCAAAAGCTTCACAGGCGCATAGCCCACCAGCCGGACGCCGTCCACGTGGTATTCCTGAGCCCAGAAGCGGACCACATCCAGCACATAGGAGGGCGCTTCCTTTCCGTCAAAGAATAATTCCAGAACCAGTTCCAGTCCTGCCCTGTGGAGGGCCTTCACCATATCCTTAAACTCCCGTTCAGGCTCCCTCACAGGTCCGCTGCTGTAGGCACACTTAGGCGCAAAATAATACCCTCTGGTATATCCCCAGTAATTCAGCTTTCCGTCCGGTTCTTCAGCTGCAAAAGGACTTCCGTCCACACGCTCCGGTATAATTAACTCCTCAAACTCCACCGGGGGCATCATCTCCACAGTGGTGATCCCCAGGTCTTTGAGATAGGGTATCTTCTCCGCCACGCCCTTAAAGGTTCCCCTGCTGTCTCCTTCCAGGCCGGAGGAGGCATGTTTGGTAAATCCCCTGGTATGAATATGGTAAATCACACACTGGTCATAAGGGATGCAGGGTAGGATATCATCCTCCCAGTCGTACGCGCCCCCTTCTGTATCCACCGGCGTGCGGACCGGCTTGTCCCGGCGCGCCAGGCTTCCCCAGCGCTCCATGCCCGTAAACTTCCTCCCGTAAGGGTCCGGCATCTGCTGTCCGTCTACCTCGTACACGTACTCCAGGCCGGAAAAGTCTCCCAGCACAGTCATGCTCCACACATCCCCTGTTCTGGCATTTACCGGAAATTCGATTCTACCCTTGGGGCTTTTGGCCCCTTTCCTATATAAAATAACGGCGCAGGTCTCTCCCTTAGAGGGGAAAGAAAAATGCACCCCTCCGGAGACAGCAGTCACTCCCATCGCATATATCCTTCCATCATTCCTGTCTATCCGGAATCCCTTCATCATAGCTGTTACCGCCTTTCCCAAGACCACTGTTTCTGAATTATCAACAACTGTTTTTAAGTGGATTTTCTATTTGAAACTGTCATAAGCACGATAAGAAAAGTATATAGTTAATTCGATATTTTGTCAATAAATCAACACTCCCTGGCAGAAATCGTCATCTTTTTATGCACAAAAAGAACTGGTTATCAGAAAAATACAACCCGTCTGATAACCAGCTCCCATACTGTGCCTGCTGTTATTTCTGCGCCTCTATCTGCTCCACCAGCTCGTTAAGATACATCCAGCGCTCCATCTTCTCCTCCAGCTGTGCTTCCCTGGCGGACTTTTCCTCCATCAGCTCATTGAGCCTGGTATAGTTGGTGGCGGATTTTCCAATCTCCTGCTCCAAATCTCCGATGGACTGTTCCAGAGCCGCGATATCCGCCTCAATGGTTTCCCATTCCCGCTGTTCCTTAAAGGAAAGCTTGCGCTTCTTTTCGCCGCCTGCGGCCTGCTTCCAGTTATTCCGGTTTATGGGGAGGCCGGACCCGTTTTCATCACTGTCTCCGGCTCTTACGCCCTTCTGCTCCCCTGTCTCCTGGGGATGTCTGGCGGACCAGGCAATCTGATAATCCGTAAATCCGCCCTCATACTGGGTCACCTTTCCCTGTCCCTCAAAGGCAAAGATTCGGTTCACAACGCGGTCCAGGAAATACCGGTCATGGGATACGGCTATAACTATGCCCGGAAATGTATCCAGATAGTCCTCCAGTATGGTCAGTGTCTGGATGTCCAGGTCATTGGTGGGCTCGTCCAACAGTATCACATTAGGCGCCTCCATAAGGATACGCAGCAGGTAAAGCCTCCGCCTCTCCCCGCCTGATAAGCGGCCTATGGAGGTATACTGCATACCGGAGGGGAATAAAAACCGCTCTAACATCTGGCTGGCGCTGATACTGCCGTCCTTTGTCTTTACGTACTCAGCCACATTTTTAATATAGTCGATAACCTTAAGGCTTTCATCCATGGCCTCATTTTCCTGGGAAAAATACCCCATCTTCACGGTCTGTCCTATCTGGATGGTGCCGGAATCCGGTTCCACCCAGCCTGCCAGCATCTTCATCAGGGTGGACTTTCCGCTTCCGTTGGGGCCGATGATGCCCACACGGTCATTTTTCAGGAAAATGTAGGTGAAATCCTTCATCAGCACCTTGTCCCCGTAAGCCTTGCACAGATCCTTCACCTCCACCGTGGTCCTGCCTAACCGGCTGGCTATGGATTCCAGCTCCACGTTGCGGTCATATTCCGGCCCTTTCTGGTCCCGAAGCTCCTCAAACCGCTGTATATGGGCCTTCTGCTTGGTGGAACGGGCCCTGGCTCCCCGCTGCATCCAGGCAATCTCATTGCGCAGAATGGTCTGCCGTTTACGCTCCGATGCCTCGGCCATCTCCATGCGCTCCGCCTTCAGGGCAAGGAAGCCCTCATAATTAGCCTGGTAGCTGTAGAGCTTTCCCTTGTCCAGCTCCACAATGCGGCCCACCACGCTGTCCAGGAAGTACCGGTCATGGGTAATCATCAGCAGGGCGCCCCGGAAGGCTTTCAGATATTCCTCCAGCCAGTCAGCCATACCGCTGTCCAGATGGTTGGTAGGCTCGTCCAGTATCAGAAGGTCCGCTGTACTCATAAGCACACTGGCTAAGGCCACCCTCTTTCTCTGTCCGCCGGAAAGGGTGGATGTCAGGGCATCGTGTTCTATGATACCCAGCTTGTTAAGCATGCTCTTGGCCGTGGCCTGCATCTCGTCCGCAGAACTGTAGTGGGTTTCCCCGGCATTTTCCCGCATAACGCTTTCAAGCACCGTATCCCCCTCCGCGAATTCCGGGATCTGGGACAGATAGCGTATGTAGAGGCTGCGGCCCCTTACCACGCTGCCGCTGTCCGCATCTTCCAGCCCCGCGACAATCTTAAGGAGAGTGGACTTGCCCGTGCCGTTGACGCCAATCAGCCCAATCTTCTCCCCCTCGTTGATGGAGAAGGACGTGTCGTCAAACAGCAGCCTCTCCGTATATGATTTTGTCAAATGTTCAATGGTAACCAGATTCATCGTCTTTTCCTCTTATTCAATCACCAGCTCCACCGGGCAATGGTCTGAACCCATAACCGTATTGTGGATGGATGCGCTTACCAGTCTGTCCTTAAGGCTTTCTGATACACAAAAATAGTCAATGCGCCACCCTGCATTTTTGGCCCTGGCGCTGAAACGGTAGGACCACCAGGAGTAAGTCCCCTCCAGGTCCGGATAGAAATAGCGGAACGTGTCCACAAAGCCTGCTGCCAGAAGGTCTGTGAACTTGCCCCTCTCCTCATCGGTAAAGCCGGCATTTTTCCTGTTTGTCTTGGGATTCTTAAGGTCAATCTCCTTGTGGGCCACATTCAGATCCCCGCAGAATACCACAGGCTTGTTTTCCTCCAGTTTCTTAAGGTATGCCAGGAAATCGTCCTCCCACTTCATCCTGTAATCCAGCCTAGCCAGGCCGTCCTGTGAATTGGGGGTATAGCAGGTCACCACATAATATTCAGGAAACTCTGCCGTAATCACACGCCCCTCGGTATCGTGTTCCTCCATGCCGATGCCATAGGACACGGACACGGGTTCCTCTTTCGTGAACATGGCTGTGCCGGAATATCCCTTTTTCCTGGCGTAGTTCCAGTACTGGTGATAGCCGGGCAGGTCCAGTTCAATCTGCCCCTCCTGAAGCTTGCTTTCCTGTATACAAAATACATCTGCCTCCGCTTCCCTGAAAAAATCCAGAAAGCCTTTACCTACGCAGGCCCTGAGGCCGTTTACATTCCACGAAATCAACTTAGTCATTCTTTATGGCTCCTCTCCGGAACATGGTCCGGGAATGGGTTTCCGGTATGTTCCTGTGTCGTTTTCAAACAGCTGCCTACTCCGGATATACCAGCCTGGATTCCGGGAACTGGTCCACATGGTACAGTACTTCCAGGTACTTCCCGGCCAGGTATCTGGCCATGCCCAAATTCATATCCAGATAATTACCGCAGTCCTTTGGCGACGCCCCGGGCACCTCCCCCTGAAAATCCCTGATAAACTCATACATTTCCACCATCAGGGGCAGGATATCCGCGGACTGGTAATCCCCTGCCAGAAGCAGATAGAAACCGGTCCTGCACCCCATGGGTCCGAAGTAAATGCACTTTTTGCCAAAGGTGCCGTGATTCCTTAAAAAGGTTGCCCCCAGATGCTCAATGGTATGCATTTCTGCGGTGTTCATCACCGGCTCCTCATTGGGCGAGGTCATCCGCAGGTCAAAGGTGGTCACCATTCCCCCTTCCACCTGGTCCTTCCTGGATACATAGACTCCAGGCTGCAGCTTATTGTGGTCAATGGTAAAACTTGTAATTTTTTCCATATCTGTTCTCCTCTTAATCCGCTCCATACTCATAAAATGACTGAAAAGGGGCAGGATTTATCCATCCTGCCGCCCTGTCACTGCCACTATATTAATCATCTGCCTCTTCACTCTCAGTCAGTGTGAAGGTAAATCTCTTACGTGCCATCTCGTCGCTTTCAAGGTACTCGTCGTAGGTGGTAATCTTATCAACCAGCTTGCCGTTAATGATTTCCATGATACGGTTTGCAGTAGTCTGCACAATCTGGTGGTCACGGGAGGAGAAAATCATCACGCCCGGGAACTTAATCATACCGCGGTTCAGAGCGTCGATAGACTCCATGTCCAGGTGGTCCGTAGGCTCATCCAACATCAGCACATTGGCGCCGGATATCATCATCTTGGACAGCATGCAGCGCACCTTCTCACCTCCGGAAAGGACCTTCACCTTCTTTACTCCGTCCTCGCCGGCAAACAGCATGCGTCCCAGGAAACCGCGGACATAGGTTACGTCCTTCTCAGGAGAATACTGGGTCAGCCACTCTACGATAGTGTCGTCGTTGTCAAACTCGGCGCTGTTATCCTTGGGGAAATAAGCCTGCGAGGTGGTAAGACCCCACTTATAGCTACCCTCATCCGGCTCCATCTCACCGGACAGAATCTTAAAGAGCACGGTCTTGGCCCGCTCATTTGGTCCTACCAGGGCAACCTTGTCCTCGCGGCCCAGAATGAAGGAGATATCGTCCAGTATCTTTTCGCCGTCAATGGTCTTGCTTAAGTGCTCCACGGTCAGGACCTCATTGCCAATCTCGCGGAAAGGACGGAAATCAATGTACGGATACTTACGGCTGGAAGGACGGATGTCGTCCAGCTCAATCTTCTCAAGGGCGCGCTTACGGGAAGTGGCCTGCTTGGACTTGGACGCATTGGCGGAGAAGCGCTGGATAAATTCCTGGAGCTCCTTAATCTTCTCTTCCTTCTTGCGGTTGGCTTCCTTCATCTGCTTCACAATCAGCTGGCTGGACTCTACCCAGAAGTCGTAGTTTCCTGCGAACAGCTGGATTTTTCCGTAGTCAATGTCAGCTATCTGGGTGCAGACTTTATTCAGGAAATAACGGTCATGGGATACCACGATAACTGTATTCTCAAAGTTAATCAAAAACTCCTCCAGCCACGCAATGGCATCCAGGTCCAGGTGGTTGGTAGGCTCATCCAGAAGCAGGATGTCGGGGTTGCCGAACAGGGCCTGGGCCAGAAGTACCTTTACCTTCTGGGCGCCCAGAAGGGATCCCATCTGCGCATAGTGCAGGTCCGGCTCAATACCAAGTCCGTTTAAAAGGCTTTCAGCATCTGACTCTGCCTCCCATCCGTTCATGTTAGCGAATTCACCCTCTAACTCAGCGGCCTTGATGCCGTCCTCGTCCGTGAAGTCCTCCTTCATGTAGATGGCTTCCTTTTCCTTCATTATCTCATACAGTCTCTTATTGCCCATGATGACCGTATCCAGGACCGTGTACTGGTCATACTTAAAGTGGTCCTGCTGCAGGAAGGACAGCCTCTGTCCGGGAGTGATGATGACATCGCCGCTGGTAGGCTCCAACTGGCCTGACAGGATCTTAAGGAATGTGGACTTTCCGGCACCGTTTGCACCGATGAGTCCATAGCAGTTGCCCTCGGTGAATTTGATATTCACATCCTCAAACAATGCCTTCTTGCCCACGCGAAGAGATATGTTGCTTGTACTAATCATGTTCGTTACCTTTCTCTTAATCTGTTCTTCTTAATCTGTTCCGCTGATATTTCTGGTATCTGCTGATATTTCTAGTAAAAGAGGGGTCATGTACGGCCCCTCTCACGCTGTTTACTCAATATCAGATTGTACAGGGAAAACACTTATTTTGCAAGGGTTTTTCGCAAAATTGTGGCGGCAGCCCGTCTATTTCGTTCCTTTAATCTCCACCGGATAGTTTACTCCCTGGGAATTCACATAGGTCACAGTCACCTTATCCCCGCTGTCACCTGCCAGGGCCCCTTCCTCAATGGGGCAGTTATCCTTTAAGAAGCTTAACTCCTGTCCGTCGTCTGTCTTTATGGTAAAGCTGCTCATCGCGTTAGCCGTGGTGGTTCCTTTCTCAGTGAGAATACTCCACTCTTCCTGTTCCGGAAGGGCCACCACCAGGGTCACGTCCTCCAGGCTGCCCAGGGGCTCTCCTATATATGCAATGGCTATCTGCACATCCTCCTCAATCTCCACCTCCACGTCCCGGATGTCGGACTGGCTGATATCATAGTCCCTGCCGTCGTCCGCCTGAAGGGTGAACACCGAACCGTCCGCTGTCACCTTTGTAACGGTGCCCTGAAGCATATGGTATACTTCCTTTGCCTCAGCCGCCTGCTCCGTTGTCTCCTGTGCCTTGGCCGTTGTCTCAGGCGCTTTGGTGGTCTCCTCAGCCGAAGCCTGGCTGGTAACTGTCTCAGATGTCTCCACCGCCGGTTTTTTGGCACAGCCCGTTCCCAGCACCATCGCCGCAGCCAAAGCGGCTGCTGTTATCATCAATGAATGTTTCTTCATATTGCAATTCCTCCCGTCTTATATCAGATTACCTATGAAGCTTATCATCATATCCTGTTAATTTCAATAAAGATTCCCTTAATTTTCCCGGTATCATAACCAGTACTCCGGACAATCCCATGCCCAGAATCCCGGGCAGATGCCGGAGACACAGGAGTATGACCAGACGTCTGGCTGCGGGTGACAGTTCCATGGCAGTACCTTCCTTTTTTGTAAGTATGCCCCGGACTTCTTTAGCCCAAACTTCCTTGGGAAAAACTTTCTTGTAACAGCCAGTACCAGATGCTATAATATTTTAGAAGATTGAAAGGAGGTAGCCCCGTTTATGAATGACCCTGTGCTGACGCTGCGATGGTTTTTAAACTGCCCTGAAATTGATAATCTGGAATTCTTCGGAGATGAGGACTGTCTGGGAAATCCCATTACCGGAGTCAACGTAATTGACAATCCGGAAGGCGTCCCCTGGATTAAAAAAAACGAACTGGTCCTGACGACCGGCTTTATTTTTTATAAAGACATTGCACTGACAAAAAAGCTACTAAAGGAGCTCCACGATGTCAGCTGCACCGCGCTGTGCATAAAAATAAAACGTTTTTACGACACCATCCCTCAGTTTCTCATAGAAGAAGCGGCCAGGTACCGCCTTCCTCTGATTGCAGTTCCCTTCTACCACAGTTACTCTGATATTATGCGTGTCATATTCCGTGAACTGGAACTGAGGCAGCTCTCCAACCAGGCCTTTGTCATCAATGAAACCCGCAAATTTTGCCAGCTTTTCACCAGCAACAGCGGAATCAGCTCCATGCTGTCCATGCTGTCCTCCTACACGGATTCCATCATTCTGATAACCGACTATAATGACAAATCCGTGTATTTCCATATTCCGGATTCCTATGCCAATCTCCTGCAAACCTCCAGCCGTGTAGTGATCCGGCCCGATAAATCCAAGAATGCAGAGAGCGGCAAGGAGGCTGACAGCGATAAGGAGGCTTCCAATACGCGCAGGTTCTGGATCAACAAACAAATCATACCCTTTGCCGTTTTTCCTATCCCCAGCGGCAGGTATTACCTCTGCGCTGACATTAACGCTGCCCCCCTTTCGGATGACATAGTCTCTATCATCACAAACTGTCTTCCCATCCTGTCAACCGAGCTTGAGACCATCCAGGTGAATCAGAGGCGTTTTTCCTCCACCAACCACTTTGCTCCTTTTTTCTCCATGCTGTCGGACATGCGTTCCAAGTCCAGCGAAGAAATAAGGATAGTGTGCAATACCTACTCCTTTCCCTATGACTGCAAGCGTGTCTGCATTGCCTACGAAATCCAGCAGACGGGAAGCCCGGAACGGCTGATGCGCACGGTATACGATAAATTCAGCACTGCTCTGGAAAATTCGGGACAGCAGTACTTCCTGAGTTTTTACAATGATTATGTGATTGTATTTCTGTTCTTCCAGAAAAGCATCTCCAACCTGGAGGCAGTGAACCAGGCACAGATGACAGCGGAATACCTGTACCAATCTTTGGATGAGAGCCTGCGCCAGTGGGTGCGGGGAGGGGTCAGCAGAAGCCACAGCCGTTTGGTGACAATCGGCACCGCATTTGAGGAAAGCTTAATCTCCATCAATATGCAGTCCCACCTCAATCCCCAAAAGGCTGTGGCTTCCTATCTGCGTCAGATTCCCTATCATCTCCTGAGGAACCTGAACCATCACGACCTGAATAAAATATATAACGACACCATCGTCCGGCTGGTGGATTACGACCAGGCAAACGGAACCTGCCTGGTCCACACCCTGCGCATGTACCTGGAAAACCGTATGGTCATCCGCGAGACCTCCAGACAGCTCTTCATCCACCGCAATACCCTGGCAGACCATCTGAATCTGATAAAGCGTATACTAGGCACCGATTTGGAAGCCATGGACGAAATCTTCAGCTTCTATCTGGGACTATGCGCCTACGATCTGCTCAGGGAAACATAACATAAGCCTGCTATGCATCTTTGCCTAATGTCTGGAGGTGGTTCATATTCCCATACAGCTTCCTGATTCTTGTAAACTCGTCCTCATCGTAAAAGCTGCATTCCCCTCTTGCATAAGCTTTTGCTACCTCCAGCATAAATCTGGCGGCCTCCTCACAGTCCGTGATATGGGTGGCTCCGGTAGCACATCCAGCCACCGGCACCTCTGTGGTGATGGCTACTCCGATAACCGGCGCCTTTGTTCCCGTTGCAGGCTGCAGGATGCTGTTTAAATGATACAGATCATTGCCATAGGGCGTAATATCCTGGACAGACAGGGCATATACATAGGGGAGCCGCCCGGTGGTGGTCTGCATAATGTCCAGAACGGACTCAGACACCTTCAGAATATATCCCTCCTTAACCGTAGGTGATATGGCGAATCCCCTTGTGTTGATAATCCGGTTCCCCTTGGTAGTGTCAACAGACAGGACCGCGTCAAGCTCATCACTCAGCTCTTCCTTGTTGACCTGGGCCATCTCCACAGGTGAATCCATAAATGCCACCGGCTTGTGGGGCCTTGTAGGCGCGTCGGGACACACATGAGTGGATACAATGATGTCACCCTCCAGTATGTCGCCCTTATTCTGCATATCCAAGAGCTTTGCAGCCAGGGATAATGCCACCAGGGCGCCGTCGCCGTCAGACACGAATCCGATTCGCTCCGGCCTTGCTCCCAATCCTCCCAGGCGTCCCAAAAGCCCCAGTGTGGGCGCATCTCCTCCGGACGTCTTTCCCCTGCTTCCGTGAATCCTGACTTTGACCATATCGGTTTTTCCCTTTGGCCCAACGAGCGGATATACGTGGATATCCGCATCCTTCCTGATTCCTCTTAAGTATGCCTCAACCGTTTCTCCGCTGGCATTGCTGGCATCCAGAACATCATACACTTCCAATAACTGTTTGATTAACACGACATATCTCCTCCTGGTATTTATTCAATTCCCATTAAATCGCACACCGCTGCCACATATGCCTTGGCGGCAGTCACCACATCTTCTATCTCCACTGTCTCATTGTAAGAGTGGATCCCCACTGTATTGGACGGCCCGAACTGGATCGTGGGAATACCCTGACGCCGGTAATCCCTGGCGTCGCTGGAAGCCCACTGGTAAGCAGGCACCACCTGAGTACCTAAAAATGCCTCCACATTCTTCTTTACCGCAAGGACCAATGGATCCTCGTGATCCGTAAAGTTTGGCTCGGAGCGGTAATTCAGCTCAAAATCAACCCCATCCACTCCGCTCTCCCTGCGTATCTCCTCCACGCAGGCAGCAATCTCATCCTGGCTGACACCTATGGGCAGACGGCAGTCAACCACTGCCTCGCAGCAGTCCGGCACCATATTGTGGCGGGTTCCCCCCTGTATCAGTCCGATATTGGTGGTTACATGATCTATGACACTTCCCAAACCCGGAATCTCATTCTTATCCTCCGCTATCATCTTTGAGTCTGCCAGAGGCTTTAACTGCCTGTCTGAAAAATGCCCGCTTATCCTGGTAAGCTTTTCCACCAGCGGAAGGACCTTTGCCATCTTAAGGATTGCATTCTCTCCCTTATAATTCCCAAGACTTCCGTGGGCCGCCTTGCCATGAGCCCGGATTGTCAGCAGCATTCCCCCCTTCTGGCCAATCTCAATGGTAGCCATGGAGGTGGGTTCCGCCACCAGGCATCCGTTTGCTCCCTTGGCGTATCCGTGCTCACACAGCCACGCAGAGCCGTACTCCCCACCGCTCTCCTCGTCGGAAACAATGTGAAGCCGTATATTTCCCTTAAGGCAGACATTGGACTCTTTTAACAGAGCCATGGCAAAAAGGACTCCGGCCACCCCGGCCTTCATGTCGGAGGTTCCCCTACCCAATATCTGGCTGTCAGTGACCGTACCGCAGAAAGGATCAAAATCCCATAACCCTCGGTCTCCCGCCGGGACTACATCCACATGTCCGTTAAAAATCAGGCTGTAGCCGTCATCGCTGCCCATCCTGGCCACCACGCAGGGATAATCCGGGTTTTCCCCGGTTTCCTCATAGGCAATGCCGGCCTTCTCCAGATATTTCTCAACAAAATCCACCACTTCCCTCTGGGTTCCTGTGGGATTCTCACTGTTAATCCTGATAAGCCGGGAAACCAGGTCAATCAGTTCATCTTTCCGATCTTCCACCATGCTGATTAAATTTTCTTTTCTCATTTTTTCCTCCGTCAGTCGCGTTCGTTCTGATATAGAAAACAGGCTACCATGTGGTCCGTGTCCCCGTGGGGCAGCAGTTTCGGCAGTTCCTCCCTGCACCGCTTCATACACCGTGGACAGCGGTTTGCAAGAGGGCATCCCTTCTGTTCCCCAATTGGGCTGGGTACCTCACCGGTCAGCACAATGCGTTCCTTTTCCTCCTCCGGGGATTCCGGCGGAATGGCGGACAAAAGTGCCTGGGTATACGGATGCAGGGGATTGTGGTAGATAGAGTCACTGTCACACAGTTCCACCAGCCGTCCCAGATACATGATGGCGATGCGGTCGCTGATATATTTCACCACGCTCAGGTCATGGGATATGAAAATATATGTAAGGTTAAAATGCTTTTGCAGCTTCTTAAACAGGTTAATGACCTGGGCCTGTATGGACACGTCAAGAGCCGATACCGGTTCATCGCAGATGACCACTCTGGGATTACTGGCAATGGCCCTGGCAATGTTCAGCCTTTGGCGCTGTCCCCCAGAAAACTCATGGGGATATCGGTTTAAATGCTGCATATCAAGTCCCACTTCCTTGAACAGGCCTATGGTCCTTTCCTGGCGTTCCCTGGCAGTGGCAGGCGTCTTGTGGACAATCATGGGTTCCTCCACGGAATCCGCGGCCGTATGGCGGGGGTCCAGGGAAGAATAGGGATCCTGAAATACCATCTGTATCTCCCGGCTCAGGGCCTGGCGCTCTTTCTTCCTGAGACGGTTCAGCTCTTTTCCGTCATAAACCAGCTTTCCTGATGTGATGGGATGGAGGTTGACCAGGCAGCGTCCCAGAGTGGACTTGCCGCAGCCTGACTCACCGATGATACCCAGGGTCTCACCCTCGTAGATATCCAGGCTGATGTCGGAAAGGGCGTGCAGCTTTAAGGCCTTGCCGGTAAAAGACTTTGCTTTTATGTCAAAATCCTTGCACAGATGTTCAATCTTCAATATCACTTTCCTATCTTCCACTTTCCGTCACCTCATTTCTGACAAGCCTGTTTCCGCCTGTCTGCCGGTGGCAGGCAACACGGTGGCCTGGCGATACTTCTGTCAGCTCCGGCACCTCCGTCCTGCACCGCTCCTGCGCGTAAGGGCATCTGTTGGCAAAGTTGCAGCCTACCCCGGTAAGCCTCAAATCAGGCGGTGTGCCTGCGATTGTGGACAGTTCCTCCTTAGAATTGCTGCTCAGTCTGGGCATACAGTCCAAAAGCCCCCATGTATAAGGATGAAGGGGATGATTGTATAAATCAATACAGGGAGCATACTCCACTGTCTTGCCCGCGTACATAACAATCACGCTGTCACACATATCCCATACAACTCCCAGATTATGGGTAATCAGCAGGATGGCTGTGCCGTATTTGTCGCGCAGTTCCTTTAATAAATCCAGTACCTGTGCCTGGACCGTCACATCCAGGGCCGTGGTGGGTTCATCCGCAATGATCATCTGCGGTTTGCTGCACACGGACATGGCTATAATAACCCTCTGGCACATGCCCCCCGACAGCTCGTACGGATACGCCTCCATCCGCCGTCTGGCATCGGGAATCCCAACCCGTTTCAGCGCCTCCTCTGCCATGTTCCTGGCCTCTGCCTTGGTGACCTTCTGGTGGGCGCATATCATCTCCACCATCTGGCTCCCTACCTTAAAGACCGGCGACAGGGATGTCATAGGGTTCTGGAAGATCATGGATATGTCCTTCCCCCTGAATTCCAGCAGTTCCTTCTGGCTCAGCTTAAGGACATCCGTACCATTAAAATCAATGGACCCGCCCACGATTTTTCCTGTCTTGGCCGGCAGGAGATGGATGATGGAGCTGGACGTAACGCTCTTGCCTGAACCTGACTCGCCCACAATGCCCAGGATTTCTCCCTTTTCCACCTCAAAGCTGACTCCGTCCACGGCTTTGCTGACTCCGCCGGAGGTATAGAAGTACGTCTTCAAGTCTTTTACTGTCAATAATTTCTGTCCTTCCATATCCTCACCTCTCATTCATACTGCTTCTTCATATCCTGAAAGGCCCTGTCCACCTGTTCCATAAGGCTGTCGTCGGATAAAAGCTCCACCGCAGTCATGGCAAGTGCCTTGGCGCCAGTCAGGGCCGCCCTGTGTCCGTCCGGACTTTTGCAGGCATCTTCGAATTCCTTTGTGTGTCCCCGGAGCAGGGGAACCACCTGGACATAGGATTGGAGGGCCGGAAAGGCATGGGTCAGATTACCCACATCCGTACATCCGATTCCCAGTTCCTTTCTTCTTGGCATTACCGTTTCTCCCAGCCGGGTAAATTGCTCTGCCAGAACGTCCTCTATAACCGGATTGTTGCGTATGTCCTCATATGTGTAGCCGTCTTCCTTCCACTGCCAGGTAGTACCGGTCATCCTGGCTGCGGCCTCGCAGGCCTCCAGAAAATCTCCCAGGAGCTTCTTCTTGGTCTTCATGCTGAACGAGCGCACTGTAAACTTCCCCTGGCAGTGTTCCGGAATGTGGATGGGGTCCTCTCCGCCTTCGGATATGATACCTAAAATAGTTCCCTGCCCATTCCAGCGAAGCCTCATCTGGCTGATATGCTGGAACAGCAGAAGAAGGGGATCCAGGGCGCTGACGCCCTCCTCAGGCCAGGTAGCGGCATGGGCTCCCTTTCCGAAAAAGTCCACGATGATGTCTGTCCTGGAGTATGAGATATCATTCACCACTGTCTCATTGGCGGAATGGATTATCATAGCCGCGTCCACCCCGTTAAATGCCCCATTTTCAAGCATGATGACCTTTCCTCCGCCGCCCTCCTCGGCCGGTGTCCCGAATACGGAAATACTGCCCTTAAGCTGAGGCAGCACGGACTTCACCGCAATCCCTGCTCCGGCCGACATGGCCGCCATCAGATTATGGCCGCACGCGTGGCCCATTCCCGGCACAGCATCGTACTCCGCCAGGAACGCAATATGAGGTCCCGGCTTTCCGGAATCACAAAATGCATGAAATGCTGTCTCAATCCCGCCGGTTCCCCGCTCCACATCAAAACCGTGCTTCTCAAGCAGTCCGGTAATGGACCGGCATGCCTTATACTCTTTAAAATTATATTCCGGATTGTTCCAGATGGTATCTGCCAGCTCCGTAAGCTCCCCGGAACATCGGTCTATACACGTCCCGACCTGTCTTTTCAATTCTTCTCTCATGGCTACCTCCTCATCTTGGGATCCAGTACATCGCGTATACCGTCTCCCAGCAGATTAAAGCCGATAACTGTCAGCAAAATAAAGCAGCCTGAGATACCTGCGATATGGGGCGCCGTGTTCAGGCAGTCCCTTCCCGACCTCAGAATACTACCCCAGGAAGCTGTGGGCAGCTTGATGCCCAGTCCAAGGAAGCTTAAGGATGCCTCTGATATGATTGCGCTGGCAGTGTTAAGGGTAGCATACACAATGACCTCACTCACTGTATTGGGCAGTATATGGTGAAGCAGCATCCTGGTATTGGAAATGCCGATGACCCTGCCTGCATTGCAGTACTCCTCCTTTTTCACTATGAGCACCTGGCCTCTGACCACCCTGGAAAAGCGCGGTACAACCGCAATTCCGATTGCCAGGATCACATTGAATATACCATCCCCCAGTACCGTCATAAGGATAATGGACAGCAGGATAAAAGGAAATGCCATGACGCCGTCCATGCAGCGCATAATGACCGCATCCACCACGCCGCCGGCGTAACCCGATATAAGTCCCAGGGCTACCCCGATGACACCTCCCAGTACCGTGGCTCCCACTGCAACCAGAAGAGAGACCCTGGCCCCGTAGCATATTCTTGTAAACAAATCCCTTCCGGCTTCATCCGTGCCGAACAGGTGCCCCTTCTCAAAGAAGCCCAGATATGCATCAATGGGATGTATCTCATTGGGCTTTCCCCCTGTGATGAACGGGGCAAATACAGCAATGGCGGTCATAATCACAATGATGAACAGTCCAATCATAGCTGTCTTATTCCGTCTCAGCTTATTCCAGGCGCTGTTGGCCCTCCGTTCCTTCCTGAGGATCTCCTCGTAAGACGGTTGGGATGCGGCTATATCTGTCTTTTTCATTTAGCTACCCCCTTCGTAGCTGACTCTTGGATTGATCAGCATGTATACAATATCTACCGCCAGATTTACCAGGACAAATGCCAGCGCGATTACAAGAACAGCGCCCTGAATCAGCATATAATCACGGTTGTCAATGGCGCCCACCATCAGTGATCCCATGCCGGGCCAGGAAAACACGTTTTCCGTCAGGATGGCGCCTGCAAAACAGGATGCCAGCTGAAGGCCAAGGACTGTGACGATGGGAGGAAGGGCGCTCTTTAAAGCGTACTTCCATATAACAATGGCGTCCCTGATTCCTCTGGCTCTGATGGCCCGTATGGAATCGCTTGAAATGGATTCCAGGATACTGGAACGGGTGATTCTGGCAAAGGTTGCCATTGGTATGGTGGACAGACAGAAACAGGGAAGGACCATGTGGCGTATCACATCCCCCAGGCCGTTTTCAAAGGTTCCCATGCCCAGGGCCGGAAGCCACCCAAGCCGGACGCTGAAGGTCAGTACCAGCATAAGGCCCATCCAGAAAATAGGCATGGAAACCCCAATCAGTGCAAGTATCATAAATATGTAATCAAACAGAGAACCCTGCTTTACCGCGCTGACCACACCAATCACCATGCCTATCAAAAGCGCAACCGCTATGGAGGGAATTGCCAGCAGAAGTGTATTGGGTATCCTCTCCGCCACAAGCTTTAAGACCGGCTGGTTGTAGGAATAGGATGTCCCGAAGTCCCCCTGCAAAACGCCGAGGACATAGTCTTTGTACTGAACCAGCATTGGTTCGTTAAGCCCCATGCTTTCCCGCAGCTTTTCCACGTCCTGCACGGAAGCCTGGGGACCTGCCACGGCCCGGGCCGGGTCACCCGGAATCATCCTCGTAAGTACGAAGGTCAGGGTCACCACCACAAACAGGGCCGGTATGATCTGCAGGCATCGGTTAATTAAAGTCTTTAACATAGATGTCACCAAACTCCTTTTGAGACAGGAATGCCGCCATAAGACGGCATCCCCGGTGCCGGTTCCATCAAGCCGGTACTGATATAATACCGTTGCTTGCGAACCTTACTTTGAAAGCCATACGTTAATATCGGTTGTACAGATCTTTACCTTGCCGTCAGCCCTCTGGACCAGTCCCTGGACATTGGGCGTCACACCCCACTCCACATTCTCATTGGCATAGAATATACCGGGCATATCTTTCACGATCAGGGCTAACGCCTTCTTGTACAGGTCTGCGCGCTCATTCTGGTCTGTTGTCAGCAGGGCGTTCTCCAGGCATTTATCAACCTCAGGATTATTGTAACCCTGGCCGTTGCCCAGGGAACCGATTTCTCCGCTGTAGAACAGCTTGTTTAAGAAGAAGTAGGGATCCGGATACCATGTCCATGACATACCAAACACATCTGCCTGTCCGGAAGCGCCAATCTCGCTGAAGGTTCCCCACTCACTGGTATTAATGTTTACATTCACGTTCAGGTTCTGCTGCAGGTATGCCTGGAACAGGGTTGCCATCTTAACCCTGGTAGGCGTATTGGAAATATACAGGTTCAAATCAAATCCGTCCGGATAACCTGCCTCTGCCAGAAGCGCCTTGGCTGCTTCCGGATCATAGGTTGGAACCTCTGCCTTTACAGCCTCGTCGTATCCCCAGGAGCCCGGAGGCAGCGGAAGGGATGCAGGCACAGCCTCGCCATACTGGTACACGCCGCCTGTCAGTTCCTCCACGTTTACAGCCTTGATCAGGGCTTCGCGGACCTTCGGATCCTTGGTAGGCCCATTTACCATGTTAAAGTACAGGTAGGATACATGAAGCCCCGGCATCTCCAAAAGCTTGACGGTGTCATCATCCCTTGCCACCTGCACGGCCTCTCCCGTAAGGCTGGTAGCCACATTGACCTCTCCGGTCCTCAGGGCATTCACTGCCTGGTTTCCGTCGCTGACAGGACGGAATACCACCCCGTCCAGGTGAGGCTTCTGTGCCCAGTACTTTTCATTTCTCACCAGGGTGGCCTGCTGGTCCAGCTTGAATTCCTTCAGCGCAAATGGACCGCTTCCTACCAGATGGGTTCCGAAATCATCTCCCCATCCCTCCACTTCCTCTTTGGGGACAATTACATTGCCCGCATCGGTAAGGGCAGTAAGGAAAACCGCGTTGGGATTTTCCAGGACACATTTCACTTCCGTATCGCTTATCACTTCACAGTGATCCAACATGTCCAGCCTGTTCATAGCAGACAGCTCATGAGAACGCTCCAGGGAATACTTGATATCCTCTGCCGTTACCTGCCTGCCGTCCTGATACTGTCCCGGCTGGAAATACACATCATCCCTCAGCTTGAAGGTATACTCTTTTCCATCATCGCTGACCTCCCAGGAAGCCGCGATAGAGGGCATGATCTCAGTCAGGCTGCTGTTATACTCCACCAGTGTGTCACATACGCTTCCGATAATCTGTGATTCATATGTACCTGTATATTTCACAGGATCCAGATTTTTAGGCGATGAGGAAAGTGATATTGTCAGTACCCCGCCGTCCACCGGCTCACCGGCATCAGCGGTCTGTGTCTCCCCGCTGGCCCCCGCTTCCGCTGCCGTGGTCCCTGCGGGCGCGCTGCTGCCTGCATTTTCTGTGCCGCCCCCCGAACTTTTGCCGCACGCTGCCATGGATACGGCCATTGCCACTGCCATCAGGCTTACCATCCATCTTTTTTTCATAAGTTATTACTCCTCTCTTTTTTTGTTTTTGCTACCCTTTTGTAAAATTTTATAAAAAAAACGATAGTCAAAGCAAAACATAGTCCCCTTTAACTATCGTTTTATATCTTCAATTCGGATGATTATTTAACCAGCATATGGCAACCTCTGCATAGATGGCCGACATTACCGGTATCATGTCCTCGCTGAATGTGACTTTGGGATTGTGCACCCCGTAAGGATATCCTTCCTCCTGCGAACCGGTTCCGACCCAGAAAAGCACACTGGGCACAAGCTGTGACAGTACCGAAAAGTCCTCCGAACCAGTCATCCTTGGCAGTTCATAACAGGTTCCCGGTCCCAGCAGGCGGTCAATATATCCCGCTGCCTCTTCCAGAAGCTCCTGGTCATTTACCATGGGCGGGACACCGGAATAGAGATATTCCACCCGGGCAGATGCCCCAAAAGCGGATGCCACTGTTGACGATATTTCCTCCAGACGTCTCCTGGCATATTCCCGCACCTTCTGGTTCCTGGTGCGGATGGTGCCGCGCATAACTGCCGTATCGGAAAATACATTGGCTGCGGCTCCTGAATGGAATTCGCAGATTGTCAGTACCAGCATTTCATCGGGATGGGTTTCCCGGCTGTTTAAGGCCTGCAGGGCCATATGGATATGTACGGCTGCGTTGATAGGGTCAATACAGCTGTCCGGAACAGCCCCATGTCCGCCCTCCCCGTGTATGGTGATTGTGAACACATCACTGGACGCACAAGCCGCTCCGGTACTGTATCCCACACTGCCCATACTGTGATGGACCACATGCAGGGCCATGGCGCCGTCCACGGAAGGATTTTCAAGAACGCCTGCCTCAACCATGTCGGCAGCTCCGCCCACATCTTCCTCGCAGGGCTGGAACATCAGCTTGACCCTTCCTCTCAGCTCGCCTTCCCGCTCTTTTAATATCCTGGCAGCTCCCAGAAGGGCACTGGTATGAATGTCATGACCGCAGGCATGCATACAGCCGTTATTGGAGGCAAACGTGAGACCGGTCAATTCCTCAAAGGGAAGGGCGTCCATATCAGCTCTCAGAAGAAATGTTTTCCCGCCCGCTTCAGCGTTACCAAGAACCGCGCTGATTCCCGCTTTTCCTACTTTCTTGAATTCAATTCCATATGCCTTTAATTTCTCTGCCACAAGGGCAGTTGTTTCCGGAAGGTCAAATCCAATTTCAGGGTTTTGATGAATTTTCCTTCGTATGGAGATCAGCTCATCGCTTAATTCTCCGGCCCTTGTAAGGGTATACCTGTTATCCATGATATTCATGTGTCCTCATCCAGAATCTAAATTATTTATTTTAATCATCATATCAAAACTGCACTATCCTTACAATTGCATCATGCATGATATTTAAGTTTTTTAATATGCATTATGCATTATTCTTTCTGTTTTTGTCGTCTTTGTATACACTTATGTCCTTGGTGTGCATACATTTTTGCCTTTTTGCCTTTTCTCAGCTCACAGTCCGGTCTCAGATATCTGACAATTCCGATATCACCCGGGCCGCCATGGTGCGGGAAAGGACCACTGTCTTCCCTGTTTTTTCTGCAACCTCCCGCTTCATGGCAAAGGAATATCCGATGCAGTCCATGACAACCAGAGGCCCCTGAAGTGCGCTGATCTTTCTGCATGCCTGTTCTATTTCCTCCCATCCCCCGTACGGGGAAGCCGCCACCGTCACCACGTCGTTTACATATTTCCTCCATTTTTCCTGGGACTGTTGTACCTGTCTCTGGGTGGGTGTCACCACAATCAGCTGTCTGTCCCCGCAGAGAACAGGAATCAGCCGGCTTATAAGGTCGCAGGGGAATATAAGAGGAACCCGGGATTTGAATTTATAGTCAAACTCACCCGTACAAAAGAACAGAATCATCTTGACTCCCTCTGCCTCCAGCTGTTCGATACACTCCTGGATACGAGGCAGGATCTTCTGCTCGGAAAACGAAACCTGGCTGCCGTCCCGCATCCGGGAGACCAGGACATACTCCCCCGCATCCGGGGCCAGTTTGTCTATATCCTCCACCGTCAGGCCATCCAAAGCCCCCCGTTCCAGAATTTCAACCTTCCCCTGGAATATCCCCATAATGTCATCTGTCACGTCTGTCCTTGGAGACTGCCCCACTGTAATTGCGCCTAATTTAAACATCTCTTTTCTCCTTTCCGACTGCTGTATAATGTTGATTCTAAAAGTATAGCATACTACTGTCAAATAAAATATACGGCCTGAAAATGGTACTTACAAAATAACCACCTGTTCCTGAGGCCATAAGCCCGGCATTGAAAAAAAGGCATCCCTGCCATGTTGTCATGGTCCTGGATGCCTTTTATCATATCTGGCTGAGTATACCATTTTGTTTAAAACTAATTCAGCAAAGCCCCATACCGCCCCAAAAAGCTCTGGGTCCTCTCATTATCCGAAGCAAATACCTGCTCCGGGGTGCCCTCCTCCACAATGACACCGCCCGCCATGAATACCACGCGGTCCGATATATCCCTTGCAAAGGCCATCTCATGAGTGACAATCACCATGGCGATGTCAAGGTCTGCCAGGGACTTAATCACCTTGAGAACCTCACCGGTGAGCTCCGGGTCCAGGGCTGAGGTGGGTTCGTCAAAAAACAGTATCTTGGGATTCAGCGCCAATGCCCTGGCAATGGCCACGCGCTGGCACTGGCCGCCGGACAGCTGGCACGGATACGCATTTTCCTTGTCCTCCAGCCCCATCTTTTTAAGCAGTGCCCTGGCTTCCTCATAGACCTGCGCCTTATCCCTTTTCTGCACATGGATGGGAGCATCCGTGATGTTCTTCATAACAGAGTAATGGGGGAACAGGTTGAAATTCTGGAACACCAGGCCGTACTGGCTCTGGATTTCCTTTAAATCCTTTTTTGAGGCGTACACAGCCCTTCCGTCCTCTGTCCAGGCCGCCCGCTTTCCCAGGTATATCACTTCCCCGCTGTCCATGGTCTCCAGCATGGTGGCGCACCGCAGCAGGGTGGATTTTCCCGAACCCGAAGGACCGATGACAGAAACGATTTCCCCCTCCTCCACACTGAGGGATATATCCTTTATGACGCCCAGGCCGTCAAATGACTTTTCCACATGATTTAATTCCAGCAGCTTCATAATCCACAATCCTCCTGTTCCTAACGGTAATAATCCATCTTCTTCTCAACCCACTCCATTCCAACTGCCACTACCAGGTTGAAAATGTAGTAGAACAGACCGGCCGCCACAAAGGGAATCATATTGGTCTGGGACGCCGCAAGGGCCTTGGCTATGGAAAACATCTCCGCCACGCTGAGGGTAAAGGCCAGGGAGGTGTCCTTGACCAGGGTGATGACCTCGTTGGTCACAGACGGAAGAATCCGTTTGATGACCTGGGGCAGTATGATTTTGAAGAAGGTCTGGAACCGGCTGTAGCCCAGAATCTGAGCCGCCTCGTACTGGCCCACAGGCATGGACTGGATGCCGCTTCTGTAGATTTCAGCAAAATAGGCAGCATAATTGATCACAAATCCAATGAAGGTGGCCCACAGCCGGTAGCCGCTGCCCACCTTGATGCGGAACAGGTAATAGGGTCCGAAATACACCACCATAAGCTGCAGCATCAGGGGCGTGCCTCTCATGATGGATATGTATACCTTGACAACGGCCTGGAGCAGCCGGTTTTTGGACATACGACCAAAGGCCACCAAAAGGCCCAGAGGGAGGGAAAAGATAAGCGTCACCAGGAATATCTGGATACTGGTTCCCATACCTCCTGCCAACTGAATCAACATCTGCTGGATTGTCATTTTACCCATAACTTCTTACCTGCCTTTAACATTTATGCCGTATAAAGCCGCTGTTAAACAAGCTGCCGCCGGATTATCCGGCAGGACAGCAGGTCCAGACAGCGGCCTTTATTACTTGCCAATCGTAGTTACGTCCTCGCCAAACCACTTCTCGGATACGGACTTAAGCGTGCCATCCGCAGCCATCTCTTCCAGGGTGGCCTGTACCTTGTCGCGAAGCTCCGTGTTGCCCTTCTTGAATCCAACTCCGTACTCCTCTGCGGACAGGCTGTCCTCCAGGATAATGAAGTCAGCGTTTCTCTGCTGAATCTGATATCCGGCCACGATTACGTCCATGGCAATGGCGTCCACCGCGCCCTGCTCCAAATCCATGAAAGCCGAGTTATAATCAGCCGTGGTAAGCAGCTGCTTGAAGGTAGCCGTCAGGTCCGGGACCTCCTTTAACGCTGCCTCTGCAGAGGAATCCACCTGGCACTCCACAATCTTGCCTGCCAGGTCTGCCTGGCTGGCTATACCGGAATCCTTAGCCACAACAAATACCTGGGTGTTGGCCATGTACGGCTCTGACCATGTATAGTCGTCCTCACGCCCTGTCATGGTAAATCCGTTCCAGATACAGTCGATATTGCCTGCCTCCAGCTCCATGTCCTTGGAATCCCAGGCAATGGGCTGTGCCGTATATTCCAGTCCCAGACGCTCTGCCACTTCCTTGGCCAGCTCCAGGTCAAATCCTGTATATTCACCGTTGTCCCCCATGAATCCCATGGGCGGGAAATCCTGGTCAAATCCTACTATCAATGTTCCTCCGGCGCTTTCTGAAACAGCCTCTGACGCGGCTTCGCTCTCTGCTTTTGTCTCCTCCTGCGCGGTGGTATCCTCAGCCTTGGCAGAAGTGTCTGCTGCTGTCTGCTCTGTTTCTGCCTTTGTCTCTGCCTCTGTGGCTGCTTCCTTTGAACCGCCGCATCCTGCCAGGGATAATGCCATCACAGATGCAAGGGCCAGGCTAAAAAGTCTCTTTTTCATAATAAACGTCCTCCTCTTATTCCGCTGTTTCAAGTCCAGCGGCTCCTCACGGTCTTTTGACACGCTATCATATTAGCACACTAAAGCGTTTGTGTAAAGGACATTTTATATGGCAAAACTGACAAAGATCCGCGCCGCTGTCCCCCTCCCCAAAATTCAGGGCAGAACAGGAGCCTGCAAAAGATTCATAAGCTCCTTATGGCTCCCCACTTCATAATCCGCCCGTATGCCCTCAGGCAGCGTCTGTCCGCCGGGGTTATACCAGCACGTATACGTGCCTGCGGCCATTCCGCCTTTGATATCGGACGCAGGTGAATCACCAATGAGCAGCATACGCCGCGGATTGGCATCCGGTATCCTGGAAAAGCAGTAATCAAAATATTCCTTCTGCGGTTTCTGGCTCCCCGCGTCCTCGGACACAAAAATATCCTTCATAAAGCCGTCCAGGCCGGAGGCAGCCAGCCGCTTGTACTGGGTGGACGATGTCCCGTTGGTAACCACATATAAATCATACCTGTCCTTCAGATAGGCGCACAGCTCCAGGGCCCCGTCAATCAAAAATGCGGACGCGTCCAGCTGCCTGCGGTACAGTTCCTCCGCCTCACGGCCGTCCACCGCCCTGCCCAGACGGCCAAAAAACGTCTCAAACCTCTGCCGTACCAAATCTTCCTTGGTCACTTCTCCCCGCTCAAAGGCGGACCAGAATCCCTCATTGATTTCATGGTACAGCAAAAGCCGTTCCTCTGTGGGCTCAAATCCATACTGCTCAAGGACCACCTTCATGCCCTGCTTCTCAGACATGCCAAAATCCAAAAGCGTTCCGTCCACATCCAGAAGAATCACATCAAACTTCCGTTCCCTGATCTCCATAGACAATCCTTCCTTTGCAAACCGTATACATTACCTTGCCTGTCAATGTGGCGCCCAGAAAGGGGCTGTTGGATGACTTGGATTCAAAGCCTTCCACCGTCCACTGCCTGTCCGCATCGAAAAGCACCAGATCCGCAGGCGCTCCTGCTTCCATGCGTCCGCAGTCCAGCTTATAGAGCCTGGCCGGATTATAGCTCATCTTTTCCATAAGCTCCAAAAGCGTGAGATGTCCCGGCTTCACCAGATTGGTGATTCCCAGGGCCAGGGCAGTCTCCAGTCCCAGTATGCCGCTGGGCGCCTGGGTCAGGGGCCGATCCTTTTCCTCCCGGCTGTGGGGAGCATGGTCTGTGGCAATCATGTCAATGGTCCCATCCTTAAGCCCCTCAATCAGCATCTGCCTGTCCTTCTCTGTCCTTAACGGCGGGTTCATCTTAGCCAGGGTTCCGTGCTTTAACACGGCTTCCTCTGTCAGGGTAAAATGGTGGGGCGTCACCTCGGCCCATACCTTTGCCCCCAGCTTCTTGGCCAGGCGCACCATCTCCACGGAGTGCCCTGAACTGATATGCTGGATGTCCACGGTTGCCCCTGTATCCAGGGCTATCATGCAGTCCCTGGCCACCAGGGAATCCTCTGCCAGGGCTGGTGAGCCGTAGATTCCCAGTTCATCGGAAATCCTGCCGTGGTTGATTCCATTTTCCCTGATAAAATGCTTGTCCTCCTCATGGAAGCTGAGAACCGTATCCAATCTGGCCGCTTCCTCCATGGCCTCCCTGACAAACGTCCCCTCCATCAGCGGAATCCCGTCATCTGTAAATCCGGCTGCCCCGGCTGCCAGAAGTCCCTCCATGTCGGTCAGCTCCCTGCCTGCAAATCCCTTTGACACAGCGGCGCAGCTTAACACATGGATGCCTGTCCTTTTTCCCTCCTCCAGCACATAGCGCAGGGTCTCCTCGTTATCCACAATGGGGTTGGTATTGGCCATGCACACGACCGTGGTGAAGCCGCCCTTTGCTGCAGCCCTTGCCCCTGTATGGATGTCCTCCTTGTACGTGGGCCCCGGATCGCGAAAATGCACATGGACATCCACCAGTCCCGGCGCTGCCGCCAGTCCCTCTGCCTCGATTATCTGCTCATACTGCCTCTCCCGGGTGCTAAAGCCGGGTGCTCCCTCTGCTCCCCCCTGGTCCGCCGGAAATATTCCGGCAATCCTGTCTCCGTCCAAAACCACATCCGCCTCTATATCCAGCCCTTCTGCGGGTCCCAGTACCCGTCCTGCGCGAATCAAAATCATAATCTGTTCCTTTCTTTAATCCCGTCTGTTTCACAAATCCATGTCCGGTGCAGACCGAAAAGCCCGTCTCCCGCCGTCCGCCTGTCACACCAGGAATTCCTCTCCCCGTCTGTGTATCTCCTGTATCCTGTCCTTGTACCCGTCGGCGCAGGCCAGGGCCTTAAATCTGGCAGCCGCCTGAAAGTCCTCCCAGAAATGCATGGGAAACACCACGTCCGCCCCCACCATTCTCATAAAGTCATCCATTCCCAGGTAAAAATCCTTCTCCTGCCTGGGGTCAATGAGCATAAAGGCCACATCAATATGGCGTCCTGCCAGCTTGTCCATTTCCCGGTGGAAATTCTCACTCATCCTGCGGTTGTCGGCCTCCGGCTCCCCTTCCCATACCCAATTGTTTAAATCCCCTGCATGGTAAATGGTCCTGCCCTCCAGGCTGGCCAAAAAGGCCACACCCTGGTCTGTGGACTTAAATGCCCGGATGTCCACCGGATTCCCGGCTCCGTCCTTCAGGCTCACTTCCTCCCCTGGTCCCAGGAATATGGTTCTGCCCAGAAGGTCCTCCGGCACCTGCCTTGTCCAGATATCGTCGGACAGCACATAGGTCACATTCCCGCGGCTTTCCTCCAAATCAAATATGGAACGGGAAAAATGGTCTCCATGGCGGTGGCTGGCAAACACAAACAAAGGCTTCTCCCTGTCTGTTTCCGGAATGTTTCCCTCAAAATAGTCAAACAGAAGTACGGCATGGTCAAGCTCCGCCATAAAACTGCTGTGATGGATATACGTTATCTTCATATCGGTCATCTCCCATCCGTTCTTATATGTCTAATAGTAACATAAACCTCAATTCCCGTATAGTTATTTTATCCCGTTTTCCATTTATATACAGAAACAGGCGGCGCCCTCCGGTTTCACCAAACCGGTCCGGCGCTGCCCAAAAGACAATACATTCTTATTTTTCCCAAAATTACAGGGCATGATAAAAGGTTTTCCATTTCCCGCTGGCAAACCGCCATCCAAAGAAGGCGGATCGGACACTCCAGTCCGCAATCATGGCCCACCACACGCCCACGGCTCCCATGCCCAGTCCCACTGCCAGCACATAGCTGAAACCTATGCGGAACAGGAGCATGGACAGGATGGATACGCACATGGGGAATTTCACATCGCTGGCAGCCCTCAGCACATTGGCCAGACAGAAGGAGGACGGCCATAAAAACACTGCGCACCCATCATGAATCAGCACCAGTACGGCTCCCAGTTCCAATGCTTCTTTTGACAGTCCATATAGACTGAGAGAAAGCGGCATAGTCAATATAACGGCTATACAGCAAAGCCCGTTGACTAAGTATGTAATTTTCATCATTTTCTTTGCATAATATCCGGCCTGGTCAAAATCGCCTGCCCCCACGCAGCGCCCTACCACGGTAATCATAGCCAGGTTCATGGCCTGCCCGGGCAGTACGCCCATCCCGTCCAGATTATTGGCAATGGCGTTGGCAGCTATCTGGGTCGTGCCGAACATGGCTATGATCCCCACCACCAGAACCCGGCCCAGCTGGAAGATGCTGTTCTCAATCCCATTGGGAATGCCTATGCCCAGTATCTGCTTCACCATTCTGAAATTAAGATTCCATTTTCCCCCAATAAAGATGTCCAGATTCTTATTTTTCAGCCGGAAGAGAAGGATAAAACAGGCAGTCATACGTGAAATCAGGGAAGCCGCAGCAGCACCCGCCACACCCCAATGGAATACAAAGATGAACAGGGAGTCCCCTATAACATTGATAATGTTCATGATGATGGACGCCTGCATGGATATCTTGGAATTTCCCATGGAGCGGAACAGGGCGGCGCAGGAATTATACACGGCCAGGAAGGGGTAGGACAGTGCGGATATGGTCAGGTAAACCAGGGCATTGGCCATCACATCCCCGGCCACGCCGCCGTAGAGCAGATGCAGCACCCCCCGGCGAAACAGGATGCAGAGCACCATTATAATAAGTGAAATACATGCAATTATCAAAATCAGCTGGTTGGCCGACTGGCAGGCCCTGTCCCTTCTCCTCTGTCCCAGATACTGGGAGGACACCACCGCGCCTCCGGTTGCCACCGCCGCAAAAATATTGATGAACAGGGTGTTGACCATATCCACCAGGGAAACCCCGGAGGTAGCTGCCTCCCCTGCGTTTGATACCATCATGGTATCCACCATTCCCACGGACACAGCCAGTATCTGCTCCACAATAAGGGGCAGTATAAGGCGCTTCAAATCCTGGTTGGTAAACATACGGACTCCGGCTCCATTTTGTTCCATCTTACATATACCATCCTTTGTATCCCGCTCATCTTCATACGGCACGATGGGGGATGTTTTCTTAAAAAAGCCTACTCCCCCCGCCATTCCCCGTCAATCCGTAATTTACCCAAAAATATCAGACAATCAAACAGTCTCCCCTGCCGCTTTCCACAAATCCCCAGGCTTCCTGAAACTACAGCCCGTAAAACAGGGGCGATCCCGGCCCCAGCGGCAGACCTGTCAGATACCAGACAGTGAACATCACAATCCATCCCAGCAAAAAAGCCCCTGAATACGGAAGCATGGTGGAGATTACGCTCCCGATTCCGGCGTCCCTATCGTATTTCTGGAAAAACGCCACCGTCAATACGAAAAAGGGCATCAGGGGAGCAATGATATTGGTACTGGAATCCCCAATCCTGTACGCTGCCTGGGTCAGCTCCGGTGAAAGACCCAGACGCATGAACATGGGGACAAAAATCGGCGCCATGATGGCCCATTTAGCGGAATCCACCGCTATGAAGATATTGATACAGGCTGTCAGCAGGATAAAGCAGACGATTAAAGGAAGTCCCGTAAGCCCCACGGATTGAAGGAAATCCGCCCCTTTGACGGAAATAATGGTGCCCAGGTTGGAATAGTTAAAACAGGCTGTGAACTGGGCCGCAAAGAAAATCAGCACCATAAAGCCTGCCAGGCCGCTTATGGACTTATTCACAAGAGCCACCGCGTCCCTGCTGTTCTTCAGGGTGCCCGCTCCGATACCGTAGGCCAGACCGGGGAGCAGGAACAGGAGCATCATAAAGAAGATGATGCCGTCCATAAATGGGGAATTGAGGAGTGAATGGGTTTGGGGATCCCGCAGCAGTCCTCCGGGCAGAACCGTCAAAAGAGCCATAACCGCCGCATATACCAACACCGTGATGCCGGCCCAGCCCATTCCTCTCCTTTCATTTTCCCCGATATCCCCAATGGTCCCTGTCTCCACAGGCCCCCAAGGCCCCAGGCGGGGCTCCACCAGCCTGTCCGTGACAAGGGTGCCTATGACTGTGATAAGCACCGTGGATGCCACCATGAAATACCAGTTGCAGACGGGAAGCACTGTATATTCCGGGTCAATCATGCGGGCTGCCTGGGTGGACATGCCTGCGAACATGGGGTCATTGGTGCCGATTAAAAGATTGGCGCTCCAGCCTCCGGATACACCTGCAAAGGCTGCCGCCAGCCCGGCCGCCGGGTGACGTCCAAAGGCCGTGAACAGGACCGCGCCCAGCGGGACCAGGACCACATAGCCTGTGGATGAGGCAATGTTGGACATGATTCCAAGAAACACCACCACGGCGGTGGCTAATGACTTTGGCGTGGAGGAAGCCACCCTGCGCAGCAGGGCAGACATGAAGCCCGTACCGTCCGCCACCCCTACGCCTATCATAATGGTAAAAACAGTTCCCAGCGCAAAAAATCCCGTGAAATTAGGCACCACCGCGGTGACCATATACCGGATGCTGTCCGGCGCCAGAAGGCTTACGGCCTCCACTGTCATTTTAGTAATCTCACCGCTTGTGCGGTCCAGAAAATCATATGTGACAGACAATCCCAGGAATCCGCACAGGGCGGACACAAGGATGACAATTCCCGTCAGAATCAGGAAAATCACTGCCGGGTCAGGCAGCCTGTTCCCCACCCGCTCCACGGTATCCAAGGCTTTTAGGACCATGCTTTTTTTCTGCCCATCATTTGCCAAAACAATTCCTCCCATCATGTGTATTCTATGTCCGGCCAAATTCTTTCTGCGGCCATATTCTATATCCGGTTTATCATTCCCTTCTTTACCGGCTTATATTACATTCTCATATTAACTATGGAGCTTCGGCTAAAAAACAGCGGCTGAAGCCTTTGTCATTTTGACAGTCACTTTTTGCCAGTCTATTATATTTATTGGTTTATAGCACAACAAAATCAACTGTGTTTTTGCGTCCCATTATACACTTTAGATAAAAAAATTAAAAAATCTTTCCAAGTTGCCGTCATTGTTTCAAACAGCTTTGTGCCTTAAAATATAAGCATACAGGACATGGGAACGTGAAACGAAATGTTAGTACAGGAATCAGCACAAGAAAGAAAAAGAAGGGAAAAGAAAAGGGGGAAACAATGGAGGGAAAGAAAAAAGGGTTGTCTCTGACAACACAAATTCTAATCGCTACAGCAGGCGGTATTGTCTTTGGATCTCTGATTGGGCCATGGGCCTCAAATTTAAAATTTATCGGTGATATTTTTATCCGGTTAATCCAGATGTCGGTTGTACTGCTGGTAATGACTGCAGTGGCAGGCGCGGTGGGAAGCGGAGACGGCCAGGATGTAGGAAAGATGGGGTTCCACACATTTAAGTGGATTATCTTTTTCACTTTAATATCAGCAGGACTGGGGGTTGTTCTGTCCATGCTCATACAGCCCGGCATCGGTATCGAAATCGCCAACGCAGAGGCCATTGCCAATGCCTCCGCTGAAACAGCATCGCTTCAGGACACGCTGTTAGGCTTTGTATCCACAAATATCATCGGCTCCATGGCTGACAGCGCTATGGTTCCATGTATTGTTTTCGCATTGTTTTTTGGCACAGCCATGGGTACATATACACGCCAGAGCGGCAACAGGAACATGGTTGAATGGGTAACCGGTTTTAACACCATTATTACCAACATCATAAAGGCTGTCATGCATGTTGCACCAATCGGAATTTTCTGTCTGTTGGCAAACGTTGCAGGCTCCACCGGTTTCAAGGTTATTATTCCTATGATTAAATTCCTGGGAGTATTGCTGCTGGGAGACGCAATCCAGTTCCTTATTTATGGTCCGCTGACAGCTGCTCTCTGTAAAGTAAACCCTGCAAAGATGCCTAAGAAATTCGCTAAAATGTCCATGATGGCCGTTACCACCACCTCAGGCGCAATCTGCCTTCCAACCAAGATGGAAGATGCGGTTGTAAAGTTCGGTGTAAGCCGTAAGGTTGCAGATTTTACCGGACCCATTACCATGTCCATGAACAGTTGCGGCGCAGCCCTGTGTTATGTGGCTGCAATCTTCTTTATGGCACAGTCCACCGGAATCCAGCTGACCACCTATCAAATGGGAATGGCCATCCTGCTTTCATGTCTGATGTGCATGGGAACTATCGTTGTGCCGGGCGGTTCCGTAATCGTGTATACCTTCCTTGCCTCCTCACTGGGGCTGCCGTTGGAAAGTATCGCTATTCTTATTGGTATTGACTGGTTCTCAGGAATGTTCAGAACACTTATGAACGTTGACGTTGATGTCATGGTAGGCATGCTTGTATCCAGCAAGCTGGGCGACCTGGACCGGGACGTGTACAATGAGACGAAGGTAGTAAAATATTGATTTTCAGTTAAAGATTGTCAGCAGTTAAAATAAAAAACAGGAGCGTGTCTGACGCTCATTCCTCCCACGGTTAAACCAACCATGGAAAGGATGAGCCGCAGACGCGCTCTTTTGTATTTCGGCTCTTTGTCAATAGTTGGGGTGGGATTTGTTAAAATCCCGCCCCAATTCTATGAAAAGGGCCCTTTTTATGTTTAGTTCCAGGTTTTACTGATTTTGGGCATGCCAAATAAGCCTCCGCATTACCGACCTTTTTATCCTATGATGTACAGTGAAGTATCCGGGTTCGGAACCGTTTGAAATTCCGGATTCCGTAGCTGCTCCGTTTTAACACCTTTATCTTGTTGTTAAATCCTTCTGTGGGACCATTTGTCAATCCGTATTTAAAGGCATTCAGGATTTCTTTTCGCCAGGCCCTGTAGGTCTTAGCACAGGCCTCAAATTCCTTAATCCCACAGCTCTGTGCATTCGCAATCCAGTCATCAAATTCCCTCTGCTGCTGACGATACGCTTCCATCTGGCAGATATCATAAAACCACTCTTTCATGCGGTGTGCCAGACGCAGATCCTCGCTATAGTGAAGCATTAAATCACAGGCCTGTTTGTTCTCATCCTTCAGCTTTTTATAGCGGGTCAGAATGAGTTTCCGGCTGCGTTTATAATACTTACGCAGAGAAACCGGCATGGAGCGCTGCAGCCGTTTGCGTACATTTTCAATCGCCCATGTCACCTGCCGGATGAAATGATATTTATCCACGATGATTGTAGCGTTTGGAAAGAAGGTCTGTGCAAGTTCGGTGTAGGGGCGCCACATATCGCAGACGAAGAACTTTACCTTCAGGCGTTCTTTCCTGGGAATGTTCCGCCAATAATCAGCCAGATGGCTCTGTGTCCGATCCGGGAGAATGTCGAGGATCCGGCGCTTTTTCGGATCAACCAGAATGCACTGATATTTACCGGTAGAAGCATTGCCTTTGAATTCGTCAATGGAAAGCGCTTGTGGAAGCTGGTCAGGCGGAGGATAGCAAATCGTGTCCAGAAGGCGGCAGACCGTCTGGACGGAAACACCGGTAAGCTCTGCGATCTGTTTTAAGGAAAAGGTCTGCCGGAGCAGGGAGACAATGTAAAATGCCAGTCTGCGGGTCCTGCGGTGGTAGCTGGGGAGGAACGAATAGGGTTCCGTGAACCGTTTGCGGCAGTATGGGCAGAGGTAGCGGCGTTTGCGAAGGAGCAGGATTACTTGTTTTCCCAGTAAGGGAATGTCCTGGACTTCTTGTAAACGGTAATCATGAATCCGTTTAGTTTTAGCCCCACAGCAGGGACAAGTCTGTTCTACCGGTTGGGACTGGATGAAAATTTTAATGAAAGAGTCTGCCTGAACCACTTTTTTAATAAAAACACCTTCCAAGTTAAGGAAAGCCTTGGTATAATTAGGGTACATCTATAAGGGGTCACCTCCGTAACATTAAACTTTGGTCGGGATAATGCGTTTAGGAGGCTTCTTATAGATGTATTTTATTACAACGAAAAGAATGTTGGAAGTGTGCTTTTCAGCACACCCCAACATTCAGTATAGAACCTGTATTTCACTGCACATTTCATCAAAGCTTCTGTCTATTTCATCACAGCTTCTGCCTTATGGCCTGCTCCTGTTCATCAAAAAGCAGGTCCTTATTGTACTGGTAATAGCGTTCACACTCATATTCATCCAGGAACCGCACACACGCCTCGCTGGTATTCAGCTCCGTGACAAATATGACCATTTCCTGGCCGGTTCCAAAGGCAGCTTCCATGAAGTCAAAGGCATGTTCCAGGCGGCTGCCGCAATCCTCCTTCATGGCCTCATAGCAGTCGCTGTGCTCCATGAATTTTCTGCGCACCCATTCCCAGGCCTGCTCTCTGTCCTCAACAGCTTCCTTTCTCATCTGCTGGGCATATTCCTCCAGCATGATTCGCACACACAGCCACAGGCGGTCCTCCCGCCTTCCTGACAGTCCGCTTTTCTTCCTGTGAAGGCGCTCCTTCTCCAGCTCCTGAGCCAGGCAGGACAAAGCCATGGCAGGCGATTGGGATTGCGCCGCCGCGCTGTTTGCAGAGGTCTTGGCCCTGCCGTCCATCTCCTGGCGGTATCTCTTAAGCTGCTCCATCAGAAGTTCCATGGAAGCATTTTTATCCCACAGTTTCTTAAATCCTTCAGTCAGCCTGGACAAAATCAGACCTGTAACGCTGAGACGCTCATCAAAGGGCGCCCTGGCTACCCGGTCGCACAGCGCCTCACGTATGGTGCCCTGCAAAATCTCATCCACCTGATACTCATTCTGATATTTATAATACAGCTCCAGATAATTGGCAAAATCCTTTGCAATTCTGGGGTGCTGGATATACTGGCTGATCACATCCCTGTCAGCTCTTTTTTCCAGACTCTCATAGACCAGGATCAGTTGGGATAAATCTTCCCATCCCCTTGGGGTGGCGAACAGCTTTCCGTCCACGGTTGTCTCTATCCGGCAGAAATTCTGTCCCTTGATGCTGAGATAGGATATAATGGCCGGATGGATATTCTCAGCATATGCATATTCCTTCCACACTGCCAAATCCGGTTCCACGTCAATCCGCTTAATCCGGTCCAGGGTGACCACATCGAATTCCCTTACCGACTTGTTATACTCCGGCGGATTGCCGGCAGCTGCTATAATCCATCCCTCAGGTATCTTATGGCTTCCAAAGGTCTTGCACTGGAGAAATTGCAGCATAGTCGGAGCCAGGGTTTCGGATACGCAGTTGATTTCATCTATAAAGAGAATTCCTTCCTTAAGTCCTGTTTCCTCCATCCGGTTATAGATGGAGGCCACAATCTCGCTCATGGTATACTCCGTCACCGCATACTCCCTGTCCCCATACATCTTTTTCTCGATGAAGGGAAGGCCCACCGCGCTCTGTCTGGTGTGATGGGTGATGGTATAGGATATCAGCCCGACCCTGCATTCCCTGGATATCTGCTCCATTATCTGGGTCTTTCCCATTCCAGGGGGACCGATAAGCAGCACCGGCCTCTGCCGGATGGATGGTATGACATACTCCCCATTCTCATCCTTTAAAAGGTATGCTTCAATGGTATCCTTTATTTCTTCCTTAGCCCGCTTAATATTCATGTCCTGTTCTCCTGCTCTGTGGGATAGGCAATCCATCCCTGTTTCTATTGTCCATGTCTGTTCCTGCTGTCCTGGTCTGCCGGCATTTCCCCGTTCCTGCGGTTCCGGTCCGCCTCCGTATCTCTGTTCCTGCTGCCCGGCCTGTACTCCATGAGCTGTTCCTCCTCCAGCACCACTTTCATAGCCCAGGGAGGCACGGATTCATCGGAAAACATATTCTCAATGAACACAAAGGCCGTGTCGTAGGAAGGGGCCTGAACCGGATAGATTCCCTTGCCGTCCGTGAAATAAATAAGCCCCTTGAGAGAGGCTGCCTGACGGCTTTTCTTAAGCCCGTTCACATATTCAAATGCCGGTCTGAAATCCGTTCCCCCGCTTCCTCTAATCTGGAAATCATCCATATAAGCCTTCAGTTCCTCCTGGCTTGTGACCAGCACGTCTGACTGCACCGCGTCATCACACTGTATAATGTGTAAATGGACCTTCTTAAAATAACTCTCAGTCTCAGACAGCACGTCGTAAGTCTCTTCCAGGAACCGCCTCACCAGCTCCCCGGAGCAGGACATGGACGTGTCGATGACAATGGCAAAATCCTCTACCCGGTAAACCTCTCTGGACTCCAGCGGCTCGATGAGGGGCATATTGCCGTACAGGGACAGTCCGTAGGTATAAAACGCATAGTCAAATGAATCCGGATCCACCTGCATTTCTTCCTTCAGAACCGCAAACTTTTGAAGGAACCGGCTGTAATCGTACCTCTCCCGGTTTTCCACCTGAACCTCCTCCAGCAGGCTCCGGTTATCCTCAGACGCATCCTTTGAACCGGTTTCCAGCTCCGTCTGCATCTTCTCCCGGTTATCATTCCACTTGTTCTGCCTGGACCGGACGATTTTAGGACTGTCCTCCTGCTCCCACAGATCATGGCTGTCCACGAAGAATTCCGCCTTCAGCATGTCCAGGCGGCGGTCCGGAAGCTCCATCTCCAAAAGGGCCCTGTAAACCCGCTCAGCCGTCAGGACAGGACCTTTTTCCGACAGAGCCTTCTCAAGTCTGAGATATATTTCTCTCCTAAGGGCACTCCTCGGCACATGGACACATTTTTGGTATAATCCGTCAATGACGTACTCCATGGCTATGTCGCAGGACAGGTCCCAATACCCCTTGTCCCTGTCCTTTCGTGTATACATATGGCAGAACAGGCAGTGGAACAGCATATGGAGATACCCGCGGTTTACCAGCGTCCTGCCTCTTTTATAAAGGCCCAGCAGATAATCCGGCCCATAGTAAATCAGATGCCCGTCCGTCCCCAGTCCCTCTCTTGCCCAGTCAGCCTCAAAGCCCAGACTGCTGAGAGACACATCCAGAAACTTCATGTTCACATACAGCTCACTTCTGGCCTGTAAGAGAATCCTGGCGCACAATGTCACCTGGTCCAGTTCCTCCAGCTGCCTTTTCCTGGTAGGGTCTGTCATGGCTGCTGCCCTGCCGTCATGGTCTCATGTTCTTCCTTTAATTCCTGGTACAGATGGTAGAAGGTCCAGTCACTGTTATGTTCTGTCAGAACTGCCTTCAGGGCAATCCTGGGCACACCGGCCCTGCGCAGTCCTGCCAGCAGCATGTCCAGTCTCTGGCTTGAAAACTGTTTTAATACCATGACCTCCTCCGGTATAACCGGAAGCTCACCCGGTCCGGCTCCGGTTCTCTCCCCATCAGCTCCTTGTGCCCCGGCTCCGTCTGCCCCGGCGCTGCCTCCCGCAGCCTCATAGCCTTCCATTCCGGCAAGATATCCAACCTTCTCCAGGACTTGTTCCGGTCCTATGTTCCTTATGCGCACGCCCATGCGGACCAGCACGCTTTTCATCATAGCCACATGCTTCATTGTCTCCGGTCTGCCCGGATTATAGTACAGTACAGTCTCCATCATCTTCACCATGTCCTGCCATCTCCTTTCAACAGGGCCTGTTTACAGCCCCTTACCGCACCATGTTGCGCGCCGCTTTCCCGCCGCCGGTTCTTCCGTTTCCTACTCTCCAAACAGCTCCTGGCTGTCAAGCATCAGGGTAAAGGGTCCGTCATTGAGAAGCTCCACCTTCATGTCTGCTCCAAACCGCCCCTTCTCCACCACATCCACATGGGTCCTGCACCTCTCCATAAAATGTTTGTACAGGGACTCCGCCATCTGGGGAGCGCCTGCCTTTATAAAGCTGGGCCTGTTTCCCTTGCGGCAGTCCGCGTACAGGGTAAACTGGCTGACCACCAGAAGTTCACCCTCCACATCCTCCAGTGATAGGTTAGTTTTTCCATTTTCGTCCTCAAATATCCGCAGACGGCAAATCTTATCCGCCATCTTCTCAGCCATCTGCCGGGTATCTCCGTCCGCCACTCCCAATAGTATCAGAAACCCCTTACCAATTCTTCCCAATAATTCTCCATCCACAGTGACGCTGGCCTGCGTCACCCGCTGTACCACTGCTCTCATATGCTATTATCTCCTTTTATCTCAGCATCATTTTCAGATATTCCATAAGCGTCTCGGTGGTTTCCTCCCTGTAGAGTATCTCCCTGGCCCGCACCGGATAATCTGTGATGATATTGTCCACGCCTAACAGTTTCATTTGTTCTATCTCAGTTTTGCTGTTCACGGTCCACACATGGACCGCCTTGCCCTTTTCATGGGCTGCTTCCACCAGTTTCCTTCCCACAAAGCTGGAACGGATGCTGATAAAATCAATATACTCATTGTCATAATACGTTCCGTAGGCAGCCGCCAGAATGTATCCTGTCCTCAGCTCAGGAGCCATCTCCTTTACCCGCTCCAGATATCCCAGCTTAACCGACGTGATGACACACTGGTCCTCCATACCGTATTCCCGTACCAGGGCAGCCACCTGCTCCGGCAGACTGGAACTATTTCCTATATTCTTAAGCTCAATGTTCAGCTTCATACGGCCTTTGCAGGCTTCCAGCACCTCTTCCAGGGTGGGTATCCGCTCCCCGGCAAACCTGGGGCTGAAATGGCTTCCCACATCCAGCCGGCTTACCTGGTCATAGGTCATGGTACCCAGCCTGCGGTCCACCCCTGCCACCCGCTTAAGGTTCAGGTCGTGGCACACCACCACAATTCCGTCCGCAGTTGTCTGTACATCAATCTCACTGTAATCCGCCATTTCTTCCATGGCCGCCTCAATGGCTGCCATGGTATTCTCCGGAGCCATCCGGGAGCTTCCCCTGTGGGCCGTCACCTCTGTCTGCCCCAGCACATCCCAGTCAGGGGATGTGCCGTTGTATACCATATCGAATATAAGAAACAGGCTGGCTCCCGCCAGCGCCCCTGTTATGGTCAGTATCCATTTTCTCTTAAAATGCAGCTCATAAGGCATGGTAAAATCCCAGGGCGCTGCATGCGCGCTTTTCATTCCATACTGGTAATATATCACGGTCAGAGCCCCAAAGTCCACCAGGGGAGCCAATATCCCTCCAATGAACAGCACTACCACTTCCAGTTTAGTACATACAGCTGCCAGCACAGCCATGGCCGCATAGCTGTCCACAAACAGGGTGACAATCACGGCAGATACCACCACAATGACCACGTACATGAGAACCAGCCCCACAGCCAGCCCAAAATTCACAACCAGCAGCAGGACTACTGCCCTGAGGCTGCGTCCCTTTAAAAGCTCCATGCTCCTTCTGAAACCGTCGCGAAACTGCTTCTGCTCAATCATACAGGCAAAAAACACCAGCATAGTAGGTATCCCTATGAGCACCAGGGCTGCCGTCAGCATCACCAGGCCCAGCCGTGCCGCCGGCGCATGCATGATTTCATACATGACAAAATTCAGGGGCTTTATCTTTGTGAGAATCCTGAGCAGCAGATAGCTGTTCATCATCACATAATCAGCCAGAGCCAGCGGGAGAAGCTTCCAGTTCCTCCCCTTACACGCATCCCATGCCTTGCCCAGCGCGCCTTTTAAAATGTACACGGAATCCACCCGCATGGAATAGGCCGCAGCCTGGTAGGCAGTGATAAGGCCCCCTATTTCCACCACCATAAGCACCATCCCCAGCACCGCTGCCAGCAGGGCGCAGACAATGGTTGCCGGGCGCAGAAGAAAGGCCCCCATATTACTCATGGTCAGATAACTGTATCCTGCCATGCGCAACGAGAACCTTAAGAGCTGGTTTACCAGCCTGATATAGAATGTACCTGCAACCAGCCGGAACAATACTTCAAAAATCACCAGCTGGCGCAGGTTCAGTTTAATTACCTGGTCTGTCTCTTTTATCAATCGGTTCACTTAAGATTCTTCCGACCTTTCTTTCTGCTCCCTGGCAAATGCCGTGATAGCCTCGTTAAGTGAAAACATTTTGGCATCCAGTATATCCACCATATCGGCGCAGGCCTTTAGTTCCTTCAGCAGGTTCTCCGGGGCATTGCCCTCGAACTTATACGCAATCTTATGTTCCAGACTGGCCCAGAAATCCATGGCAACGGAACGAATTTGAATCTCCACCTTGGTCTCCACCGGTCCATCTGTGAGATAGACCGGCACAGTTACTACCATATGATAACTCTTGTATCCGTTGGGCTTGGGGTTTTTGATATAGTCCTTTACATGAAGGACAGTCACATCCCCCTGAGCCGCTATCATGCCGGCTATCTGGTAGATATCCGACGTGAACGAACATATAATCCTGATACCCGCAATATCGCTGAGGCATTCCATCATATTCTCAATGGTTACCTCGTATCCGTCCTTCTTAAGCTTCATGACAATGCTTTCAGCTGATTTCAGTCTGGATTTGATATGCTCGATAGGGTTATAGTCATAACGGTTCGCAAACTCGTTGTTTAATATTTCAATCTTTGTATTGACCTTTTTTAGTGCTGAATCATAGAGAAACATCACTGAACGCCATTGGTCAACCTGGTCGTCCGCTTTGGGGATATTGGTCATTCCTATCCCTCCTTACCTTAAGCCTAGAGTTTAAGCCCTTTTAACAGGTCGCCTAACCCTGTGGATACCGAACCGGTCTCCTTGTAGTCAAATGTCTCATGCTCTTCTTTGTCTGCCTGCTGTTCTGCCAGAACCTTCATGCTCAGGCTCAGCTTGCCCTCCTGTGCTGAGAGAATCTTAACCTTTACGGTCTGTCCCTCGGTCAGGACTGCGCTGGGATGCTTGATTCTCTGGGTGCTGATCTGGGATATATGAAGCAGTCCGTCCACGCCGTCGTCCAGCTTAATGAACGCGCCGTAAGGCTTAATGCTGTCCACAGTGCCTTCCACCACATCACCGGCCTTGAACTGAGCCATGCGCTCCTTTTTCTGCGCTTCCTTTTTCTCCTTCTCCACCTCGCGTCCGGAAAGCACCAGTCTCTTCTTCTCCGGATCAACCGTGATGATGACGGCCTCCACATACTTGCCCTGCCAGTCTTCCAGTTTCTCCACATACTCTGTAGACAGCTGGGATGCCGGAATGAATGCGCGCACTTCCTCCAGGGATGTGACCACGCCGCCCTTTACCGCCTCGGCAATCTTAACCTTGACAACAGTTCTGTCCTCCATCATCTGAGCGAACTGGGCCCATTTCGCCCCCGCGCCGCTCTCCTCCTCGGTAATCTCGATGTGCCTCTGGTTCAGTGTCTTATAGGAAGCCTCCAGTTCAGCCGCGTAATCCTCCATGGTCTCCATGGGTGCAGCCTCCTTTACCTCTTCCGTCACTTCATTCTCCAGCTCTTTGTTCAGTTCTTCACTCATAATTACTCTCCTCGCCTTCTGTACATTTTACCAAAATATATTCCTTACCATTATAACAACAACCCACCTAATATTTCTATAGTTTTATGACGAAAATTATACCTTTTTTATTTTTTATCCTCTTTTACGCCTTTTCACTGTCCTGAAAATATGATATGATGCATTCAGCGGCTAAAATGTCTCAATGTACGCTAGAAAGGACCTGCATTCCATGATAGATTTACTGGACCTGCACACACATACAACAGCCAGCGGCCATGCCTATAATTCCCTTTACGAGATGGTTCACTCGGCTTCGGTCAAAGGATTATCCCTGTTTGGATGCTCCGACCATGCCCCTGCCATGCCCGGCAGCTGCCATTCCTTCCATTTCATCAATTTCAAAGTCCTGCCAAGGACCCTTTACGGCGTCAGGCTGATGATGGGCGTGGAACTGAATATTATGGATTATGACGGAACCGTGGACCTGGAACAGAGCGTCCTGGAACCCCTGGACTATGCCATAGCCAGCCTGCACCAGCCCTGTATCCACAGCGGCACGGCGCTTCAGAATACCAGCGCTTACCTGGGGGCGCTTAAAAATCCCCTGATTCATATTATCGGTCATCCGGATGACAGCCGTTTCCCCATAGACTATGACACACTTGTGGCTGCAGCCGGGGAACACCATAAACTTCTGGAGGTAAACAACAGCTCCTTAAACCCATTAAGCTTCCGCGTGGGAGCCAGGGATAATTATATAAAAATGCTGGAACTGTGCAGACACTACGGCACCAGCATTATCATAAACAGCGATGCCCACTGCGAAGCAGACGCAGGCAATCACGGCTTTGCCCACGCGCTTCTGGAGGAAGTGGACTTTCCGCAGGAGCTGATAGTCAACACGTCCCTTGACCGTCTGTGCGGCTTTCTTCCCAAAGCAGCCGCCATCCTGGCCCAGCAGGAAGATGAACGCTGCGGGCACCTGTACCGGTCAGGAACCATACAGGAGGAAACCGTACAGGAGGGAAACGCTTCGGGGGGAAATGAGTCATGATTAATTTCCTGAACCTGGAATATTTCCTGGTAGCCGCCGAGGAGCTCAACTTTACCCGTGCAGCCAGGAAGCTCTACATCTCCCAGCAGTCCCTGAGCAACCATATATCCAACCTGGAAAAGGAATTTGACGTAATTCTCTTCAACCGCACCTCCCCTCTGACCCTTACCTATGCGGGAAGGGCCCTAAAGACCAGGGCCAGGGAGCTTTTGGATCTGCGGGATGAGACCTACAAGGAAATCTCCGATATAAAGGATTTCTCCACAGGACAGCTTTCCATCGGAGTATCCCATACGCGCGGCAGGGTCATTCTGCCGGAAATCCTGCCCACCTACCAGTCCCAGTTTCCGGGCATCGAGCTTCACCTGGCGGAGGGAAATTCCAGCCAGCTGGCCTCAGACCTGCTCCATGGAAACATCGACCTGATGATTGACCTGCTGCCCTTTACAGCGGAAAATGTGGAAACAGTTCCCATTTGTAATGAAGAGATTCTTATGGTGGTCCCGGACGAGACACTGAAAAAAGCATATCCCGGCCAGGTGGAGGAGATAAAAGAAAAACTCCGCGCCGCCTCTGATATCCGCCTTCTGGAACACTGCCCCTTTGTACTGCTTAAAAAGGGGAACCGTGTGCGCACCATAGCGGATGAGATTTTCGAGGACGCCCAGATGAGTCCCCGCATCGTGCTGGAGACAGAAAATATCGAAACCGTGCTGGCTCTCAGCGGCAAGGGTATGGGAATCACCTTTTATCCCAGGATGTTCATGTCCCCGGACCCTGCCTCCCATTCCTACCGCAGCGCGGTCCTGGAGCAGAACCACCTGAACCTGTATTCCTTAAACTACACCCGGGCTCACGGCGTCCTGGGAATCGGCTACCACAAGGGACGCTACATGTCCCGGGCCGCCCACGAATTCATCCGCATTGCAAAGGAACGGCTGGACTATGCCCCCTAAAAAAATAATGCTTTCTACCTGATATATGTATTAGATACCCTGCTTCCCTCATAAGATGGATGCAGGGTATTTTTCGGCCCTTGACAGTGTATCCATCTTCTGCTAAAATATAAACAGTAACTATTATTATTATCTTTATATAGAGAAGGAGATGCGATGAAAGCTCTAAAGTATAGCCGTCAGAGGGAATCCATCAAAGCCTGTCTGATGAATCGTCACGACCATCCTACGGCAGACGCCCTATACGCCAGCATCCGTGAAGAATTTCCCAATATCAGTCTGGGAACGGTTTACCGTAACCTGAATCTGCTGGCTGAGACCGGCGAGATACGAAAGCTGACCTGCGGGGACGGTGCTGTTCACTTTGATGGAGATACCCGTCAGCATTACCATTTTGTGTGCAGCGAGTGTAATCAGGTTTATGACATGGAATTAGGCGCCATGGAGGACCTGAATAAGGAAGCCCAGGAACATGCGCCGGGCATCATCGACAGCCACTACGTACTGTTCTACGGGCGGTGCAACAGCTGTTTACAAAAAAAAGTTGATAAAGCTATTGACAAACCAGCCTAAATGATTTATATTGATATCAGTAATAATTACTATTATTGATTATCAACAACTCGTCAGGATGCCCGGACATCTGTTGTCCGGCTCCTGGCCATCATTATAAAAAGGAAAAGGAGAATATTGATTATGAAGAAATGGGTATGTACAGTTTGCGGTTATGTTTACGAGGGAGAGAATGCACCTGAGAAATGTCCACAGTGCGGTGTTCCGGCTTCCAAGTTCAAAGAGCAGGCATCCGAGGGAATGGCATGGGCATGCGAGCATGAGGTTGGCGTGGCTCAGGGTTCCCCTGAAGATATCATGATGGATTTAAGAGCTAATTTTGAAGGCGAGTGCTCCGAGGTCGGCATGTACCTGGCTATGTCAAGGGTTGCCCACAGAGAAGGTTATCCTGAGATTGGCATGTACTGGGCCAAGGCTGCTTTCGAGGAAGCTGAGCATGCTGCCAAGTTTGCTGAGCTGTTAGGCGAGGTTGTTACCTCCTCCACCAAGAAGAACCTGGAGATGAGAGTTGCCGCTGAGAACGGCGCTACCGCCGGCAAGTTTGACCTGGCTAAGAGAGCAAAGGCCCTGAACCTGGACGCAATCCATGACACCGTTCATGAGATGGCTAAGGATGAGGCCCGCCACGGCAAGGCATTTGAGGGTCTGCTGAAGAGATACTTTGGCTAAGAAATCGCCGGTATCCGGCTTATGACTTTTACAGAATCAGGAGAAGAGTGCGCTCTTCTCCTTTTTTGCGTATGAAATCCTCTGTCCGGAATGTGCCCTGCAATTGCTGTTTTGTACTGTACCGGGCAATTGTCATAGAATCTTCATAATTAAAGCCTTGAACCCCTTATCCATCTGTGCTAGACTAAGCACGAAAATGCTAAAAAATACCTGCTGTGGGAGGTCCTATTATTGATACAGAATATTCTTAGTTTTCTTGAAGAATCCGCAGAAGCTTATCCCCGGAAAACGGCTTTTTCAGATGAACATACAAGCCTTACCTACCGCGGGCTGTCAGACCTGTCTATGAGAATCGGCAGCGTTCTGGCACAGAAAACAGGCCCGCGCCGACCTGTACCCGTGCTGACAGAAAAAAATGTATTTACCCTGGGCGCCTTTATGGGTATTGTCCGGGCAGGCTGTTTTTATGTCTGCCTGGATGCAAACCAGCCGGCCGAACGTCTGAACCGGATTCTGGACACCCTTAAGGCGGACCTTATGATTGCCGATAAGGAAAGCCTTGACCTGGCCGTCGGTATCTCCTTTTCAGGTGAGATACTGTTCCTGGAGGACTTAAAGTCTCTGCCGGATGACGCCCTGAACAGCAGTCTCCTTGCGTCCATCCGCAGGCAGGCCGCTGATACGGACCCCTTGTACGGAATCTTCACCTCCGGCTCCACCGGCGTGCCCAAGGGTGTGGTGGTGAGCCATCGCTCCGTCATTGACTTCATCCAGCATTTTACGGACCTGTTCCATATCACACAGGATGATGTCATCGGCAATCAGGCGCCCTTTGACTTTGATGTATCTGTAAAGGACATCTACTCCGCCCTTAAAACCGGAGCCACGATGGAAATTATTCCCAAAAAACTGTTTTCCATCCCCACCGGCCTTCTGGACTACCTGTGCGACAGGAAAATCACCACAGCCATCTGGGCCGTTTCCGCCCTGTGCATCATTACCACCCTGAAAGGCTTTACCTACCGCATTCCATCCCATCTGAATAAGATTCTCTTCAGCGGAGAGGTCATGCCGGTAAAGCATCTGAATATCTGGCGCAGTTACCTGCCAGATGCCCTGTTTGTAAACCTGTACGGCCCCACGGAGATTACCTGCAACTGCACATACTATGTGGTGGACCGGGAATTTGAACCCGGAACCCCCCTTCCCATCGGAGTACCCTTTCCCAACGAAACAGTATTCCTGCTGGATGAAAGTAACAGGCTGGTCACAGAACCCGGACAAAACGGCGAACTCTGTGTGGCAGGAACCGCTCTGGCTCTGGGCTACTACAGGGATCCAAAACGAACTGCCACGGCCTTTGTCCAGAACCCCTTAAATCCCTGCTATCCTGAGATTATATACAGAACCGGCGACCTGGCCTGCTACGGCAGGGACGGACTTCTGTATTTCAACGGGCGGAAGGATTTCCAGATCAAACACATGGGACACCGGATCGAGCTTGGCGAGATTGAGGCTGCCCTTGAAACCGTGGAGGGTGTGGACAGGGCGGTATGCCTGTTCCTGGAAGAAAAAAACAAAATTGCGGCCTTCTATGAGGGAGCCGCTGTCAAAAGGGACATCGCCGTTGGCCTGGAACATCTCCTGCCGCGCTACATGTTCCCCGCTTTATACAGAAACCTGACGGAACTTCCACGTACCAAAAACGGCAAAGTGGACCGGCAGGCACTCAGGAGGCTTTATGGATAACCATATATTGCAGGAAGCTGCCCGGACATACAACACGCCTTGCTATATCTTTGATTTAGACGTGTTTATCTCACGTATCCGCCGCATGGAACAGATCCTTGGAAAACAGGTGAATATCTATTACGCCATGAAGGCCAACCCCTTCCTGACAGCTGCCGCTGCCCAGGCAGCCGGCGGCCTGGAGGTCTGTTCCCCGGGAGAGTATGCCATCTGCCGCCGCGCCCGTGTGCCGGCCCAGAAAATCGTCCTTTCCGGTGTCAATAAGGAGGAATCCCACATCCGCTCGGTCATGGCAGAGCAGGGCGCCGGAACCTACACAGCTGAATCCTTAAATCAGCTCAGGCTTTTAGAGGCTTGTGCCGGCGCCGCAGGCCGCACCGGGGTCAGGGTGCTTCTGCGCCTGACCAGCGGCAACCAGTTTGGGATGGATGAGGAGGATATCCTCACCTCAATCCGTAATCGGGACTCCTATCCCCATCTGGACCTGGCAGGCCTCCAGTACTATTCCGGAACCCAGAAAAAGGGAATGGAAAAGATAGAAAAAGAGCTGGTAAAGCTGGATTCATTTATGGATTTTGTCAGGGAACATCTGGATTTTGAGTTTCGGGAGCTGGAATATGGCCCCGGCTTCCAGATACCTTATTTTGAAGGACAGGAACAGGCTGACGAAGAAATTCTTTTGCAGGAATTCAAAAAAGCCCTTGATTCCCTGAATTTTAAAGGTATAATCTTTCTCGAGGCAGGCCGTTTCCTGGCCGCTCCCTGCGGCAGCTATCTGACCCGCGTGGCGGACGTGAAACGAAGCCAGGGACAGAATTACTGCATTGTGGACGGCGGCATTAACCACGTCAACTATTATGGTCAGACCATGGCCATGAAGGTGCCTGCTTACCGGTATATACCCCAGGACAATCCGGCCCGTCCTCCGGCATCACAAACCTCCGGCGACCGCTGGACCGTATGCGGCTCCCTCTGCACATCGGGGGATATACTTGTAAAAAATCTGCCCCTGGATGGCCTGATGACAGGGGATTTGCTGGTATTTGACCGTATCGGCGCTTACTCCGTAACGGAGGGCATTTACCTTTTTCTGAGCCGGAAGCTCCCCGTGGTCCTCACCTGCACACAGGAACACGGCCTTTCCCTGGTGCGGGACGCCCTGCCCACAGATATACTTAACGACGGCTCTGCCATGGAGATATATCAATCACAGAGCAATTCTTAAAGATGCTCTGACACGTAAAAGGAGAACAATAAAATGGATGAATTATTAGAACTGTTAGAAGACATAAAACCCACCGTGGATTTCAGGACATGCACAGGCCTGATTGATGACGGATATCTGGATTCCTTTGATATCCTGTCCATTGTCAGCGAACTGAATGATGCCTTCGGAATCGAGATATCACCGGTGGACATTATTCCGGAGAATTTTAACTCTGCCCAGGCCCTCTGGAACATGGTAGAGCGCCTTAAGGACAATTAGAGGAGTATGTTATGTCGTTTCTTTCAATGAAATTCCTGCTGTTTCTGGCAGCAGCAGTGGCCGGATATTATGTGATACCAAGACAGCTCCAGTGGGTATGGCTGCTCATCTTCAGCTATATATTTTATCTGGCCTCCGGCCCGGCGGCGGTAGTGTTCATCCTGACCACTACCGCCACTACCTTTCTGGGCGGGCTGTGGCTGGAGCACACGGACCGCGCCCTGGCCTGCGCCCTGGACCGAACTCCGGCGCGCGATCCGGACCGTACTCCGGACTGCGGCCCGGACCATACACTGGACTGCGGCCCGGACCATACGCTGGACTGCGGCCCGGACCATATGCTGGACTGCGGCCCGGACCGCCTCCGGCGCCCGGCCAATCCTCAGCAGCCCCTTTCCCCGGACGAAAAAAAGGCCTTAAAGGGGCGGTTCAAACAGCGCAAGAAATGGATTGTTGCCCTGGTCCTCTTTGTAAACTTCGGCATTCTGGCAGCATTAAAATACCGCAATTTTGCCGCAGATAACATGAACCTTCTCTTCGGCACCCATTTTTCCTCTGCAAAGCTTCTGCTGCCCTTAGGAATCTCCTTTTACACCTTCCAGTCCATGGGCTACCTCATCGACGTGTACAGAGGTAAATACGCGCCTGACCGCAATCCGTTTCGTTTTGCCCTCTTTGTCTCCTTCTTCCCCCAGATTCTGCAGGGGCCCATTGGCCGGTACGACCGTCTGGCATCCCAGCTCTACGGCCAGAAGAGCTTCAGCCTTACCCGCATAGAGAGGGGACTTCAGCTCATGCTCTGGGGTTATTTCAAAAAAATCGTCATAGCGGACAGGGCTGCGGTGGTTGTCAGCGAAGTATTCGGCAATTACCAGTCCTATGGCGGCATCCTGGTGATGGCCGGTGTACTGTGCTATTCCCTTCAGCTCTACGGCGATTTCTCAGGAGGCATGGATGTAATCATGGGCGCCTCAGAGTGCTTCGGCATATCCCTGGACGCCAATTTTAAACGCCCCTATTTTGCTCAGTCCATATCAGACTTCTGGCACCGCTGGCATATCACACTGGGCACCTGGATGAAGGACTATGTATTCTATCCTTTTTCACTTTCAAAGGGCATGAACAAATTCGGAAAATTCTGTAAAAAACATTTTGGAAAGCATGTGAGCAGAGTGCTGCCTGTATGTATCGCCAATCTGCTGGTATTCTTCCTGGTGGGCGTGTGGCACGGACCTGCCTGGAAATTCATTGTCTACGGACTTTATAACGGAATCATCATTGCCGCCAGCAACCTGTTTGCCCCCTTTTACGGGGAAATGGCCCGCAAACTGCACATACCAGTTGAATCCAGGCCCTGGATGGCGGTCCGGATTTTAAGAACCTTCCTTCTTGTAAATATCAGCTGGTATTTTGATATGGCTGTAAGCCTGGGAGCCGCATTGACCATGATGAAGAATACCGTTACCGGATTTTCCCTGGCTGCCCTGTCGGACGGCAGCCTTCTCAGGCTGGGCCTGGATCTCAAGGACTATGCCGCCCTGGCCCTCTCCTGCACTGTCCTGCTGGCAGTCAGCCTTCTCCAGGAAAACCATGTCAACATACGGGATACCCTGTCCGCAAAGCCGCTGGCCGCCAGATGGTGCGTCTATCTGATGCTGCTCTTTTCCATACCGCTGCTGGGCCAGATTACCATGACGGGAGGAGGTTTTATATATGCCCAATTCTAACCAAGGAGCCGGCCGTTTTCACAAATGGCTTCCACAGTGGCTGAAGGCCATCCTGTTCCTGTCCCTGTGCATATGCATCACGGCAGCTCTCAACTATGGTTTTATACCTCCAAGCTCCGTGAGAATCAATCTTCATAACCTTAGAAACGGAGAGACATACGACACGATCTTCATTGGCACCTCCCACGGGCAGTATGGCATTGACCCCTTTTCCGTGGATGCTGCCTCCGGCGGCAGCTCCGTCAGTCTGTGTATGGCGGACGCCTATCCGGACGATATGTACCATATGCTGCGGCTTGCCTGTGAAACCCAGTCGCCGTCCCGCGTTGTATACGAGCTGGACCCCTCATACTGGATGAATGAACAGCGAAGCGGATCCACCCAGATTTTCTTCTATCAGGAGTTCCCGGCTTCCAGGTCCAAGTTTTTTTATTTCCTGGATAAAATCATAAACCTGGATTTCCGCTCTGCACTGGCTCCGTGGAGCTACTACCGCAACCTAATAGGCCAGGTCCCGGACCACATACGCCGCAAGCAAAGCACTGCCTATAAAAACTATGACCCATCTGTCCTGGAAATCCCGGGAGGCCATTACGCGGGCCGGGGCTTTATCTATCGGGACCGGGTAGCAGGCGAGGATAAAGGCACCTTCAACAACATCCCCTGGGATGAGAGCCAGGTAAAATCCAAGGCAGAGCTATATTTTAACCGCATAGCTGCGTTCTGCCGGAAAAACGGCATTGAACTGACTGTCATCACCACGCCTGTCCCCCAGGAAACCCTTGATAAATTTGCCGGTTCCTATGACCAGTCCCACCTGTATTTTAAGAAGCTCTTAGAAGGCCTGGGTCTGGAATATTATAACTTCAATTATATGAAGCCGGAGCTTATGGACCGCAGTATGGAAGGGTACTGGGACTACGACGGCCACATGGACGGTGTCAAGGCCCAGGAATTCAGCACCCTGCTAGGCAGCTTCCTGAACAGCCTGGACCAGGGCAGTTTAACACACAGTGACTATTTTATTAATTGAATACGCATCATAACATAAGGAAATTATAAAGAAATATCCCCAAAGTCCTCCACGGTGCCGGCCGGGCGCCATATGTTCCCTCTGCGTCTTTCGGGATATTTCTTTTTTAATTTTCTTTTTTGAACTTCTTCCTTTTTAATCTCTTTCTCCGGTTTATCTTTCTCTTTATTCCTTGCCTATTTTCTTTATTTGTTTTTCTTATTTGGTTTTTCTTATCCTTTTTCTTATCTGTTTTTCTTATCTATTTCTCTTATCTATTTCTCTTATCTATTTCTCTCTATCTATTTCTCTTATTTGTTTTCCTTATTCGCTCTTCTTCTCCAATCTTCTTCCCTAATCCTCTTCCCCACCCTTCTATATCTATTCTTCTTTGCTATTCTATTATACAATTCTTCCCTGCTGGCCTTTATATTAACCCATCCCCCTGCTTTCCCACTCTCATTTTTTAAGCTCACATTTTTTATTTCAGGTTTTAAAAAAAATTCAAATATCTATTGACAAATCTCTCAAAGTGGTTTATATTAATATCAGTAACAATTACTATTATTATTTTAACAAATAAATGAATCCCGGGGATTCACACGAAATGCATAAAGGAAAAGGAGAATATTGATTATGAAGAAATGGGTATGTACAGTTTGCGGTTATGTTTACGAGGGAGAGAATGCACCTGAGAAATGTCCACAGTGCGGTGTTCCGGCTTCCAAGTTCAAGGAGCAGGCTTCCGAAGGAATGACATGGGCATGCGAGCATGAGGTTGGCGTGGCTCAGGGTTCCCCTGAAGATATCATGATGGATTTAAGAGCTAATTTTGAAGGCGAGTGCTCCGAGGTCGGTATGTACCTGGCTATGTCAAGGGTTGCCCACAGAGAAGGTTATCCTGAGATTGGCATGTACTGGGCTGAAGCTGCCTTCGAGGAAGCAGAGCATGCAGCCAAGTTTGCTGAACTGTTAGGTGAGGTTGTTACCTCCTCCACCAAGAAGAACCTGGAGATGAGAGTTGCCGCTGAGAACGGCGCTACCGCCGGCAAGTTCGACCTGGCTAAGAGAGCAAAGGCCCTTAACCTGGACGCAATCCATGATACCGTTCATGAGATGGCTAAGGATGAGGCCCGCCACGGCAAGGCATTTGAGGGTTTGTTAAACAGATACTTCGGTTAAATCCTGTTTTAAGCATCACATCCCAGCCTCTGGTTTCATCCGGCTCATTTAAGCCGGAAATACCAAAAAGGTGAAACTTTTTACAAAATAACACTTGACAAATCCTGGAATATGGTTTATATTAATATCAGTAACAATTACTATTATCGAAAAATAAATAACTAAAATGAAGGAAAAAGGAGAATATTGATTATGAAGAAATGGGTATGTACAGTTTGCGGTTATGTTTACGAGGGAGAGAATGCACCTGAGAAATGTCCACAGTGCGGTGTTCCGGCTTCCAAGTTTAAAGAGCAGGCTTCTGAAGGAATGGCATGGGCATGCGAGCATGAGGTTGGCGTGGCTCAGGGTTCCCCTGAAGATATCATGATGGATTTAAGAGCTAATTTTGAAGGCGAGTGCTCCGAGGTCGGCATGTACCTGGCTATGTCAAGGGTTGCCCACAGAGAAGGCTATCCTGAGATTGGTATGTACTGGGCCAAGGCTGCTTTCGAGGAAGCTGAGCATGCTGCCAAGTTTGCTGAGCTGTTAGGCGAGGTTGTTACCTCCTCCACCAAGAAGAACCTGGAGATGAGAGTTGCCGCTGAGAACGGCGCTACCGCCGGCAAGTTCGACCTGGCTAAGAGAGCAAAGGCTCTGAACCTGGACGCAATCCATGACACCGTTCATGAGATGGCTAAGGATGAGGCCCGCCACGGCAAGGCATTTGAAGGACTTTTAAACAGATATTTCGGCTAATTTTTGACATAGAATCAATTTTACCCTCCAAACCAGGAATACAGGTAGTCTCCCCAGGGCTGCCTGTATTCTTATCTGCCATATGTTTTTCATAATCCCCAGCCAAACGCATCAGTCTTAAACTAATTTATTACATATTTCCCCGACAATGAATGGCAGTAAAATATTGATTTTTAGATTGAATTTCTGTAAATAACAGGATACAATAGTTTATAGGTAGTAAAAAACGAAACAAAAGAGAAAGGTGAGGTACAATTTATGGCATCAAAATACGCAGGAACCAAAACTGAACAGAACTTAAAGGACGCATTTTCAGGCGAGTCCCAGGCACGCAACAAATACACCTATTATGCATCCGCTGCAAAAAAAGCAGGTTATGAGCAGATGTCCGCTTTATACCTGGAGACCGCAGACCAGGAAAAAGAGCATGCCAAGATGTGGTTCAAGGAACTGCACGGCATCGGCACTCCTGAGGAGAATCTGGCTGACGCAGCAGCAGGTGAGAATTACGAGTGGACTGATATGTATGCACGCATGGCCCGTGAAGCACGGGAAGAAGGCTTCGAGGAACTGGCTGTTAAGTTTGAACTGGTTGCCAAGGTTGAGGCTGCACATGAGAGAAGGTATAACAAGCTGTTAGAAAGCTTAAAGAACGACAAGACCTTCAAGGGCGATGCGCCTCTTGGCTGGAAGTGCAGAAACTGCGGATACATCCACGAAGGACCGGAAGCTCCTGAGGTATGTCCTTGCTGTGCTCATCCTAAGGCTTATTTTGAGAGGAAAGTTGAGAACTATTAAGAGGTAGAAGAATGGTACGCGGGCGCCTGTAGGGAGCTCGGTCCGTGAGAAACAGAGGAGCAGCAGTGACTCCCCTGTTTCTCACCCACTACATATTCAAAAGCGCCCGCTGTCTCTTCCCACGCTAAGGAGAAAAGACAGACGGACGCTTTTTACTGTTATATTGAAATTTCAATTTAGATTCACGAACAAGTGCTATTAGGAACACCAGCCTTGAGGCACTTTAAGCAGTGTCCCTTTTTATCTGGGGCGCGGAAGGGCCAGTGGGTGTGTTTCAGAACAGCCGCGTACCATCCTACCGGTTCTCAATCTCCATAATCATATTCACCCTGCGCTCATGCCGGCCGCCCTCAAACTCAGCGTCCAGCCATGCCTCTGTAATCATCTTGGCAAGCTCGCTGCCCACTACCCTGGCGCCAAATGCAAGTACGTTGGAGTTGTTGTGCACTCTGGACAGCTTTGCGGTATAAGGCTCGCTGCACACACAGGCCCGGATTCCCTTTACCTTATTGGCTGCCAGGGAGATGCCCACGCCGGTGCCGCAGATGGCGATTCCCAGGTCAGCCTGACCGTCAGCCACGGCCCGTCCTACCTTTTCGCCGTATATGGGGTAGTCGCAGCTCTCGGTGGAATTGGTTCCCAGGTCAATGACCTCGTAGCCCTTTTCTTCCACAAACTCCTTAATTATGTTCTTAAGCTCAATGGCTGTATGGTCGTTACCAATTGCAATTTTCATAATTTATCTTCTCCTTTTATCTATTTCTGTGTTATGTTATACCCTGTCCCGGGCAAAGAAGGCCTGCACCCGGTCCAGCCGGGATGTCATGGACAGAAGCAGCATGTCGGCCGCCGTCAATGCGGCCATGGCTTCCACAACCACTACGGCCCTTGGCACGATGATGGGGTCATGACGGCCCTTTATCTCCACCACGGTCTCCTCACCGTTTTGGTTCACGGTGTGCTGGGGCTGGGCAATAGAGGGGGTGGGCTTAAATGCTGCCCGCATCACGATATCGCTTCCGTCGCTGATTCCTCCCAGTGTGCCTCCTGAGTGATTGGTCTGCTTCTCAATCCTGCCGCTCAAATACGGGCTGCCGTCCGCTGCCTTATGTGATATGCCGAATCCGTCGTTATTCTCAGATCCCCGTGCCCTGGAAGCGGCAAAGCCGTCTCCTATCTCAAATCCCTTGACCGCGCCAATGGACAGCATGGCCTTGGCCAGGTTGGCATCCAGCTTCTCAAATACAGGCTCTCCTGCTCCGGCAGGCATACCGCGGATGATACATTCCACCACTCCTCCGCAGGAGTCCTTCCCGGCCATCAGTTCCTCCAGCCGGGCCTCTGCCTGTGCTGCTGCCCGGGCATCCGGCATGTACAGCCTGTTATTCCACATCTCGTCCAGGTCAAAGCGCTCCTGTGCAATGCAAATGCCGCCCACCTCTCTTGTATACGCCCTGACCGTAATTCCAAGGCTTTCCAGAAGCCTGCAGGCAATGGCGCCCGCCGCCACACGGGCAATGGTCTCTCTGCCTGAGGACCGTCCGCCGCCCCTGTAGTCCCTGAATCCGTACTTCTGGTCAAAGGTGTAATCCGCATGGCCCGGGCGGTAAATATCCATAATATTGCTGTAGTCATGGGAACGCTGGTCTGTATTGCGCACCTCCAGAGCAATGGGAGTACCGGTGGTCCTTCCCCCGAACACGCCGGACAGGATTTCCACCTGGTCCCCTTCCTGTCTGGCCGTGGTAAACTTACTCTGGCCCGGCTTTCGCCGGTTCAGATAGGACTGGATGTCCCCTTCTTCCAGAGGCAGTCCGGCCGGGCAGCCGTCCACCACCACGCCGATTCCCTTTCCATGGGATTCTCCCCAGGTCGTCACTCTCAATATTGTTCCCAATGCAGAACCTGCCATATACTGTCTCCTGTCCTCCTGTATCTATAACCCACTATCTCGTTAATCCGGCTATCTCGCTAATTCTACTATCTCGTTAATCCGGCTGTCTCACTAATTCTACTATCTCGTTAATCCAGCTGTCTCACTAATTCTTACTATCTCATCAATCCAACTATCTTCTCAGACTAATTTCCAATCTTCGCAATAGCGCAGCAGTTTGGCTCGTTCACCATGACGCTTCGTCCGCACATAACGATGAGGCCCTTCTCATAATCCACTTCAAAGAAGCTGATGCTGCCGCTGTCATGGTTTATGGACGCGATATGTTTCTGATCCGGGAATATAGCCACATCCTTTGGATATTCACCGCTGACAGGCAGACAGCAGATCATGGTGAGTAGACCGGATTTCTCATCCCTGCTGTAGATGCTCACTGTATTTTCACCTGCATTGGTGCAGTAAACATATTTCTCATCCGGAGACAGCCTCATGGCGCAGGCAGCTGTCAGATTGCCCGGATTCTTGGTGG